>CAYWIA010000063.1:0-11359 GCA_964458245.1 uncultured Methyloceanibacter sp.
TCGGTGACGAACACCTCGCCGTGCTGATAGGGGCTCATGGTTCCCGGATCGACATTCAAATAGGGATCGAGCTTGCAGAGGCGCACGCGGAATCCGCGCGCCTGCAAAAGCGCTCCGAGCGCTGCCGATGCGAGTCCCTTGCCGAGTGAGGAAACCACGCCGCCGGTGATGAAGACGTACCGCGCCATGGGCCTCGACCCTACACCGAGTCCGCGCCAAGGCGTAGCCCCAAAGATGCAGGGGGAGACGTCTTGGCGCAGGATTTCCTGTGAAGAACTACTGGGACTGGGGCGCTTGCGGTGCCGCCGGCGCTTCTGGGGCCGAAGGGGCCGGCGTGCCGGGGATCTGGAGCGGCGTCAAACCGCCCTCGCCGCCGCTGGAAGGCAGGATGGACGGGGCGCCGCCGCGCTGATGAGTCGCCAAAATCGACAGAGTGAGGCTCGTGAGGAAGAAGCAGGCCGCCAGGATGGCCGTGGTTTTGGTCAGCGCGTTGCCGGCGCTGCGGCCGGTCATGAAGCCGCCTCCGGCGCCGCCGCCGCCAATGCCGAGTGCTCCGCCCTCGGAGCGCTGGAGCAGGATGACCCCGACCATCGCTATGGCGATCATGACGTGAATCAGAAGAATTACGGTACTCATTGCGTCGCCTTGTTCTTAGGAGGCGCTGTCTTATCCGAATCCGCCACCGCTTGGCTAGGCCCTGGTTCGGCCTCGCTGCTCTCGGCCACGGCGGTCACCTCCTCGGCGTCGCCGATTCCTTCTATCCCCAGGGCTTCGGCTCCGGTGGTCTCGGATGCGGTCGCGGACGGTTTCCGCAAAGGCAGGAAGGAGATGGCGGCGGTGCCTGCAAGCACCTTCTGTCCTTCGGCCATGATGATGGGAACCGCGGGCTTGGGATCCGGGAGGGGCGGCGGCAACGGCTTCGGGATTCGAACGCCGTCCGTGCGGCAGCGGAAGGCGACCTTCTCCTCAACCCGCAAATATGCGCGGACCTTCTCGATTTCCTCTTCGTTGTGGAGGTGGTCTTTGACCCAGTCCGGGCCGCCGGTCAGCGCAGCCTTCACACTCGCGGTAAGCAGCGTCTGCTTCTCCGTCTCCAGCGCCTTGCACTGGTCGCGCTCCAGCATTTCCGCACGGGCGGTTGGGCTGAAATGCGCGGCTAGGCCCACGGCGAGCAACGTCGCGGCGATGAAGCGCAGCTTGAACATCAGGTTCCCGGGAAAGTCCCCCATGCCGTCAATATCTCGGCAGCATGACGAACCCTATCTGATTTGCAACCCCGGTCCCAAGGTTTTCCGGAGGCTTATGTGGCAGGAGGGTCACAGTAGACGGAGAGGATTCCGTAGAAATCCGAGGCCTTTAGGCTGGCGCCGCCAACCAGCGCTCCATTCACATCTGGCACGAAGAGGAGCTCGGACGCATTCGTTGGCTTCACCGAGCCGCCATAGAGAATCCGCATGGCGCCGCTTTCTCCCTGTCCGAGAAGCTGGCTCAGGACGGAGCGGATAAAGCCGTGGACCTCGGCGACGTCCGCAGGTGTGGGGGTCAGGCCGGAGCCGATGGCCCAGACCGGCTCATAGGCGATCACGGTGTCCCCGGCGCGCGCTTCCTCCGGTACCGATCCTTGAAGCTGGACGCGCAGCACGTCGAGGGTCTTCCCATCCTGGTGCTGGGCTTCGGTCTCGCCGACGCAGATGATGGCGGTGAGTCCGGCCCGGTAGGCGGCGAGCGCCTTGGCGTTAACCCAGGCATCGGTCTCACCGTGATCCAGACGCCGCTCGGAGTGTCCGACGATGACGGCGGTCGCGCCCGCATCGGCCAGCATTTCGGCGGAGATATCGCCGGTATGGGCGCCCGAGACCAAGGGATGGCAGTCCTGGGCGCCGAGCGCGATGTCCGAGCCGTCGAGCGCCTCCGCAGCCCGGGTCAGCAGGGTCGCCGGGGGACAAACCATGACATCGGCATCCGGAACCGGTGCCGCCTTCAGCCGCGCCCGCAAGTCCGCCAGCTCGCCAAGCGTGCTCCCCAGGCCGTTCATCTTCCAGTTGCCGGCGACAAGCGGCCTGATCGCGGTCACGTTTCTTCCCCCCGTTCGTGCCTTTACAGTGTCCGGCTAAAGCGGTTTTTCTGGTGTTTCTGCGTGTTGCCGCGCTGGCTCTTGCTACCTATGATGCGCGCGCCGCGCCGGACCGTCCTACCATCGGACGCCGGCGCGGATTTGGCAATTCATGATAGAGAAGGTTATCGAGGCGTGGCACTCGACAGATTGCGCCAAGGCGCGGCAAAAACGGTTGGCCTGATCCTGGTCGGTCTCCTGGTGGTGAGCTTCGCCGTCTGGGGAATCGCCGACATTTTCACGGGCTATGGTCAGCAGACCCTCATCCGCGTCGGCGACACCGAAATCACCGCGCAAGATTATGCGCGCGCCCAGCAGGACGTGCTGCGGTCCATGAGTCAGCAGGCAGGACGCAGCCTCAGCCTTCAGGAAGCGCGCGCGGCGGGACTCGACACACGCGTGCTGGAGCGGCTCATCGGCGGCGCTGCCGTCGATACGCACGCGAAGCATCTGGGCCTCGGCATCAGCGACGATGCGTTGCTCGCGCAGATCACGAAGGACCCGGCCTTTCAGGACGGCGCCGGGAACTTCAGCCCCCTCGCCTTCCAATCCGCGCTCCGCAATATCGGCATGACCGAAGCGGGCTATCTCTATTCGTTGCGCGAACAGAACCTGCGCCGGCAGCTGCTTGTCACTGTCGGCGAAGTCGCCAACAGCCCCAGGGCGCTGATCGATGCGATGAATCAATTCAACGAGGAACGCCGCATCCTGAAATATGTCCTGGTGCCGAAATCCGCGGCCGAAGCGGTGAGCGCCCCGACAGAAGAAGACCTGAAGGCGTATTACGACAATCACCACGCCAAATTCACGCAGCCGGAATATCGCAAGGTCGGTCTCATCGCCGTGACGCCGGAGACCGTCAAGGACCAGCTCAACATCACGGAGGACGATCTCAAGGCGGAATACGAGATCAAGAAGGACACTCTGGGGGACCCGGAGCGCCGCCATGTGCAACAAATCGCTCTGCCCGATATCGAAGCCGCCAGGAAAGCCCACGAGAAGATCACGTCCGGCACGGACTTCGTCGAGATGGCCAAGGAGCTTGGCTTGACCGAGACCGATATCGACCTTGGCACGGTCGCCCGGAAAGATTTGGCCGACCCCACGATCGCGGAGGAGGCCTTCAAGCTCGAGAAGGACGCCGTGAGCGAGCCCATCGAGGGCAAGCTCGGCGGCGTGGTCTTGCTCCGTGTCACGGAGATCGAGCCCGGCAAGATCCCGAGCTTCGAAGAGGCCAAGGAAGACCTTGAGAAAGGAATTCTCAAAGACCGTGCATCCGGCGCGATCTTCGATATGCATGACCAGGTGGAGGACGAGCTTGCGGCGGGATCGACCCTCGAGGAAGCCGCGGGGAAGCTCAAGGTCGACTACCAAGTCATCGACCAGGTGGACCGCGAAGGACGCAAACCCGACGGATCAACTGTCACATTGCCGGCGCAAAAGGATCTGCTGAACGGCATCTTCGCCACCGACGCGGGGATCGAGAACGACCCCATCGATGCGCGGGACGAAGGCGTCATCTGGTACGAGGTGTTGGGCGTGACCCCGGAACAACTGAAGCCGTTCGATCAAGTGCGCGATGAGGTCGAAAAGGACTGGCGCGCAGACGAGACGCGGAACCAGGTCGCCAAGCTCGCGCAGAAATTCGTCACCCAATTGAGCAGCGGCAGCAAGACGCTGGAAGACGTCGCGAAGGAACTCGATACCGAAGTGTTGCCGACCTCGGCGTTGAAGCGCGACGACATCACCGTGAACGTGCTGCCGCCGGCGGTATCGCAAGCGTTCGCTCTGCCGAAAGGTGGTTTCGGTTCGGCGGCCTCCGGCGTCGATGAGGGGCGCATCGTGTTTCGCGTGGACGAAATCGTCGAGCCGCCGGCAGTCGACGAGCGGGCCATCAAACAGCTCAATTCGCGCATCGGTCTGCTGCTCAGCGAAGATACGATCGCGGAATATTTCAGCGCGCTGGAAAGCCGTTACGGCGTAAGCGTCAATCAGCAGGCGCTTGCCAAGCTCGTGGGTAGCAGCGAGGAGCCATGAGTGCGGCGCCTGCTCCGGTGACTCCACTGCAACGAGATGGTGGGTCGGCTCCGATCGAACCGGACTTCGCGGCGTTTGCACGCCTCTACGACGAGGGCGTGCCGCAAGTCGTCTGGACGCGGCTGGTCGCCGATCTGGAGACGCCCGTCTCCGCCATGCTCAAAGTGGCCAACGAGCGGCCCAACTCCTTCCTTCTTGAGTCCGTCGAAGGCGGCGCCACGCGCGGTCGCTATTCGATCATCGGCTGCGAGCCAGACTTGATCTGGCGCGCCGAAGGCAACAAAGCAGAGATCAATCGCAGTCCTCAGGCCGATGCGGAAGCCTTCGCGCCCTCTCCGCAGCCCGCTCTGGCAAGCCTGCGCGCGCTGCTGGCCGAATCCGCGATCACCCTGCCGCAGGCGCTGCCGCCCATGGCGGCCGGCATCTTCGGCTATATGGGCTACGACACGGTGCGCCTGATCGAGCATCTGCCCGGCGGCGGACCGGATCCGCTCGACCTGCCGGACAGCATCTTGGTCCGGCCAACGCTGATCGTAATTTTCGACAGCGTCAAAGACGAGATGACCGTGGTCACGCCCGTGCGCGCCGCGCCCGGTGTGAGCGCCAAGGCAGCCTACGCACGCGCGGCGGAACGGTTGAACGTGGTCTTGGAGCGCCTCGACCAGCCGTTGCCGCATGCGAGCGAGCTTGATGCGGACGCGCCGCACCCGGCGCCCAAAGCCACCACGGCGCCGGAGGCCTATATGGCCAAGGTGGCGCGGGCCCAAGAGTACATCGCCGCAGGCGACATCTTCCAAGTGGTGTTGAGCCAGCGCTTCGAAGCTCCTTTCGAGCTTCCTTCGTTCTCGCTTTACCGTGCGCTCAGGCGGGTGAACCCGTCGCCCTTTCTTTATTATCTCAACTTCGGCGGCTTCGCCGTCGTGGGTTCGAGCCCCGAGATCTTGGTGCGAGTGCGCCAGGGCGAAGTCACCATTCGCCCCATCGCGGGAACCCGGCCCCGCGGCAAGACGCCGGAAGAAGACAAGGCGCTCGCCGACGAGTTACTGGCCGATACCAAGGAGCGCGCCGAGCATTTGATGCTGCTCGATCTCGGGCGCAACGACGTGGGGCGGGTGTCGGAGGTGGGCAGCGTGCGCGTGACCGACAGTTTCTTCCTCGAATATTACAGCCAGGTCATGCACATCGTTTCCAATGTGGAAGGCAGGCTCGATGCGGACCATGACGCGGTCGACGCGCTGATGGCCGGTTTTCCGGCGGGCACCGTGTCGGGCGCGCCGAAGGTCCGCGCCATGGAGATCATCGACGAACTGGAAGACGCGGCGCGCGGCATCTATGCAGGCTGTGTCGGCTATTTCTCGGCGGACGGCGAGATGGACAGCTGCATCGTGCTCAGGACGTCGGTGGTGAAGGACGGCGTCATGTATGTGCAGGCCGGCGCCGGCATCGTGGCCGATTCCGTGCCGGAGCGCGAGCAGGCCGAATGTGTGAGCAAAGCCGGTGCGCTGTTCAAGGCGGCCGATGAAGCCGTGCGCTTCGCCACGCGCGGCAAGCGCGGCCAGTAAGTGAGCCAGGAGGCCGCGACGATGCTTACACTCAGCCTCCTGCGTCACGCCAAGTCCAGTTGGAAGAACCCTTCGCTCCCGGACCGCGAGCGGTCGCTCTCCACGCGGGGCGTGGCCGATGCGCCCGTGATGGGACGCGCCATGACCGAACGCGGCATCGACCCGGCGCTGGTGCTCTGCTCGTCGGCCCGCCGTACGGTTGACACCTTGGCGCTGGTGCTGCCGGAACTCAAAGTCGAGCCCAAGGTCGTCTATGAGGATGCGCTCTATCACGCGAGCCCGGCGGAGATGCTCGACATGCTTCGCGGGCTTCAGCCCGGCGCGCGTCACGTCATGATCGTCGGGCACAATCCTGAAATGCAGGCGCTGGCGCTCGATCTGATCGGCGCCGGGCCCAAGCACATGCGCGACAAGCTGAAAGAGAAATTTCCGACCGCCGGACTCGCGGTGATCAACTTCACGGCGGGGCTCTGGTCGAGCGTGGACGTGAATAGCGGGAGCCTGGCCCTGTTCCTGACGCCCAAGGAGCTGCGGCCCGACCATGCCTCTTGAGCTTGACGGCCTGACAGCACGAGGCGTAACACCAAGCCATGCTGACCCTGATCGATAATTACGACAGCTTCACCTACAACCTCGTTCATTTCCTTGGAGAATTGGGCGCGGCCACGCAGGTCTACCGCAACGACAAGGTGACCGTGGACGAGGTTTTGGCGGAAGGTCCCGAAGCGATCGTGCTGTCGCCCGGACCGTGCGATCCGGATCGCGCCGGTATTTGCCTGGAGTTGATTGAGCGTGCCGCGCCGGTGGTGCCGATCCTGGGGGTTTGCCTCGGCCATCAGGCCATCGGCCAGGTCTATGGCGGCAACGTCATACGCGCGCCCTATCTGATGCACGGCAAGCTGTCCAAGGTCCATCATGCCGGAAAAGGCGTGTTCGCCGGCCTGCCCCAAGACTTCTCGGCGACGCGCTATCACTCGCTGGTCATTGACCGCGACACCCTGCCTGACGATCTGGAGATTACCGCGGAAACGGCGGACGGCATCATCATGGGTGTCCAGCACAAGATCTATCCGGTGCATGGCGTGCAGTTCCACCCCGAGAGCATCGCCTCGGAGCATGGGCACCAATTGCTCGCCAACTTCCTCGATCTCGCCCGGGTGGAGCGGCGCGCGCGCGGCGGCTCGGAAAGCGAAGCGGTCGGTGCCCTCTAGTCCTTCGCCTGTCGACGGCGCGGGCGCCGAGGGTCTGCGTACGGCCATCGGCAAAGTCGCGCGCGGCGAAACCCTCACTCAAAGCGAGGCGGCAGGCGCCTTCGAGCAGATCATGTCGGGCGGCGCCACCGAGGCCCAGATTGGTGCGTTGCTGATGGGCTTGCATGTGCGTGGCGAGACGATCGACGAGATTGCCGGGGCCGCGGGTGTGCTCCGCGCCAAGGCGTTGGCGGTGCGCGCGCCGGAGGGCGCCATCGACACCTGCGGCACGGGCGGCGACGCCAAAGGCACGCACAATATCTCGACCTGCGCGGCCTTCGTCGTGGCCGGCGCCGGCGTGCCCGTGGCCAAGCACGGCAACAAGTCGATCTCCTCGCGTTCCGGTTCGGCCGACGTCCTCGGGGCGCTCGGCGTCAATCTCGACTGCGGTCCGGCGACCATCGAACGCTGTATCGCCGAATGCGGTCTCGGCTTCATGTTTGCGCCGGCGCATCACGCCGCCATGCGCCATGTGGCAAAGGTGCGCGGCGAGCTCGGCGTGCGCACGATCTTCAATTTGCTCGGACCGCTGGCCAACCCCGCCGGCACCAAGTTTCAAGTGGTCGGTGTTTTCGCCGAGAAATGGGTCGAGCCCATCGCCAATGTGCTGGGGCTTCTCGGCGTCGAACGTGCCTGGGTGGTGCACGGCGCCGATGGTCTCGACGAGCTGACCACGACCACTATCAGCCACGTGGCGGCGTTGGACCGAGGGCAGGTCTCTACCTTCCGCATCTCGCCGCGGAACGCCGACCTGGCCGATGCGAGGCCTGAGGATCTGATCGGCGGAGATGCGGTGGAGAACGCCGCGCATATCCGGGCGGTGCTGCAGGGGAACCAAGGCCCGTTGCGCGATATCGTACTTCTGAACGCCGCCGCCGCATTGCTGGTCGCCGGCAAGGCAACAACCTTGCGCGAGGGCGTGGCGCTCGCCGCGGACTCCATCGATAGCGGTAAGGCTATGAAGGTGTTGGAAGCGCTGGTGCAGCTCAGCCGTGATAAGGTCTGAGGCATGTCACAGGTGCTCGACAAGATTCTAAGCTACAAGCGCGATGAAGTTGCCGCGGCGAATAAAGCCGTGCCCGAGGCCGAAATGCGCGCGCGGGCTGAGACCGCGGCACCCGTGCGTCCCTTCTACAAGGCGCTGCGAACGCGGGTCACCAATGGCGACTTTGCGCTGATTGCCGAGATCAAGAAGGCGAGCCCCTCCAAGGGTCTTATCAGAGCCGATTTCGATCCGCCCACCCTTGCGGTGGCCTATGAGGCGGGCGGTGCGGCCTGCCTTTCGGTGCTGACCGACGGGCCGTCGTTCCAAGGCGATCCGGAATATCTGACCATGGCGCGGGCGGCTTGCGCCCTTCCCGCCTTGCGCAAGGACTTCATGATCGACGCCTATCAGGTGTTCGAGGCGCGCGCCCTCGGCGCGGACTGCATTCTCATCATCATGGCGGCCGTCGATGATGTTTTGGCGCGCGATCTGGAATTTGCCGCGCGGGCCTGCGGCATGGATGTTCTGGCCGAGGTCCATGACGAGGCCGAGCTCGACCGGGCGCTGCACTTGGGCACCAAGCTGATCGGCATCAACAACCGTGACCTCAAGACGTTCGACACGACCCTCGCCACCACGGAACGTCTGGCGCCGCGTGTGCCGGCCGATCGCATGGTGGTCGCGGAAAGCGGCATCTTCAGCCACGGCGATCTCGCGCGGCTCGCGCAAGCGGGCGTGCGCGCCTTCCTCGTTGGCGAAAGCCTGATGCGCCAGGCCGATGTCGCCACCGCGACGCGTGCCCTGCTCACGGGTGCCGAGGTTTCTTCGGAGGCCGCGCAATGAACGCACGTCTTTCGCATCTCAATGAACGTGGCGAAGCCCGCATGGTGGACGTCTCGGAGAAGGCCGTCACCTCACGCACGGCGGTGGCCGAAGGCTTCGTGGCCATGGCCCCTGAGACGCTCGATATGATTCTTGAGGGCAACGCGCCGAAAGGCGACGTGCTCGCCACCGCCCGGCTCGCCGGCATCATGGGCGCAAAGAAGACCTCAGAGCTGATCCCGCTTTGCCATCCGCTGCCGCTTGCGCAGGTGGTGCTCGACTTCACCCCGTCGCGCGAGCCGTCCGGCCTGCGCGTCGAGGCGACCGCAAAGGTCGACGGCAAGACAGGGGTGGAGATGGAGGCGCTGACCGCCGTGACGGTCGCCTGCCTCACGCTCTATGACATGTGCAAGGCCGTCGATCGCGCCATGAGCTTCTCCGGCATCCGGCTGGTCGAGAAGACCGGCGGCCGCTCCGGCGATTTCCGCGCATCCTGATAGCCCGATGGCGCTCCTTTCCGTCGATGACGCCTTGGCCCTTGTGCTCAAAGGGTTGGCGCCCCTCGACGTCGAGCAGGTCCCTCTTGCCGACGCACAAGATCGCGTGCTCGCCGAGGATCTCGCCGCAACGCTGACCCAGCCCCCGTTCGATGCCTCGGCCATGGACGGCTACGCGGTGCGCTCCGCCGATCTTACCGCCCTCCCCGCGACCTTGGACGTCGTCGGCGAAGCAGCGGCCGGGGCACGCTTCACAGGGACCATGAAGCCAGGCCAAGCGGTGCGGATTTTCACCGGGGCGCCGGTGCCTCACGGCGCCGATACCATTGTCATTCAGGAGGACGCGGAAGGGAGCGCCGCGCAGGTCGTCGTGAAGGCTGCCGCCGCCCCCGGCAAGCACATCCGCCCGCGGGGGCAGGACTTCAGACAGGGCGAGGTGCTGCTCCGGCAAGGCACCACGCTTGGCCCCCGAAGCTTGATGCTCGCGGCGTCTATGAATCACGCCGTGCTCCCGGTCCGCCGGAAGCCGCAGGTCGCCATCCTGGCCACGGGCGATGAGGTGATGCCACCCGGTAGCGGCCTCGGTCCGGACCAGATCGTCTCGTCCGCGGGGTATGGGGTTGCCGCCGCCGTTGCGGCCCATGGGGGTGATGCCGTGGCTCTGGGCATCGCGCGTGACGATCCCGAGAGCATTGCGACCTTGGCCGGTACGGGCGCCGGGGCCGATATCCTGGTCACCATTGGCGGCGCCTCCGTTGGCGAACGCGATCTGGTGGCGAGCGCCCTTGAACGGGAAGGCCTCGTGCTTGAATTTGCGAAGGTCGCCATGCGGCCTGGGAAGCCGGTGCTCTTCGGGCGGCTTGGGACGCAACGGGTCTTGGGCCTGCCCGGCAATCCCGTCTCGGCGCTTTTATGTACCTATGTGTTCGTGGTGCCGATGCTGCGGGCCATGCTCGGCGTCCACGAGGACGGCCACCCGGTGCCTGAGGCTGTCTTAGGCGCGGATCTTCCTGCCAACGGGGAACGGCAGCATTACCTTCGCGCGACGTCGACCTGGCGCGAGGATGGGACGCGCGTGGTCCGCCCCCTTCCTTCGCAGGACTCATCGCTCGTGGCTGCTTTGGCGAAGGCCGATTGCCTCATCGTGCAGGCGCCGCAGGCTCCAGCGTTACCCCAGGGAGCGCGCGTAAAAATCCTTCCGCTTTCAGGCTAATTAAGAGCCCGGAAACCCGAATCACGCGAGCAAACAAACCAGAAACGGCCGCGTCACGAACAATTCTTGGCGCTTGGGTTGCGGAACACAACTAGAACATCTATACTGTTCATGGTTTGTACAGGCGGGGCGAGATTCGTTATCAGGCTCGAACAACCCGATACCTGATCGCTCGAAGGGGACCAGATGCTCACACTGAAGCAAAAAGAGCTTCTCATGTTCATCCATGAGCGGTTGAAAGAGACGGGCGTGCCGCCCTCGTTCGACGAGATGAAGGAGGCCCTCGACCTCAAGTCCAAGTCGGGCATTCATCGTCTGATCACCGCTTTGGAGGAGCGCGGCTTCATTCGCCGCCTGCCCCACCGGGCCCGGGCCATGGAGATCGTTCGCCTGCCTGAGTCCGTACCGCAAGGACTCGCCGCCCGCTCGCGTGGGTTCTCGCCCAGCGTGATCGAAGGCAGTCTGGGCCGTGTTCCGCAGGTCGCTGAGGGCGAGGCCGTGCCGCAGACCGTGGCCGTCCCCGTCATGGGCCGGATCGCCGCCGGTGTGCCCGTGGAGGCCATCCAGAACCGGCTGTCCACCATCGAGGTGCCGCCGGAGCTGCTCGCCAAGGGCGAGCATTACGCGCTCGAGGTCAAAGGCGACTCGATGATCGATGCCGGCATCCTCGAAGGCGACACCATCATCGTCCGCAAATGCGATGACGCCACCAATGGCGACATCGTCGTGGCGCTCGTCGACGAAGAGGAAGCCACGCTGAAGCGTTTGCGACGCAGGGGCGACTCGATTGCTCTGGAAGCGGCCAATGCCGCTTACGAGACCCGCATCTTCGGTCCGGACCGGGTGCGCGTGCAGGGCCGGCTCGTAGGACTTATCCGCC
>CAYWIA010000064.1:0-11276 GCA_964458245.1 uncultured Methyloceanibacter sp.
GGCGATTCCCGGGTGATGGTCACGTCGTGCACGTGGCTTTCGCGGAAGGCGGCGGTCGAGATGCGAATGAACTTCGCGCGTTCCTGGAAGTCGGGAATGGTGCGGGAGCCGGTATAGCCCATGGAGGCGCGCAAGCCCCCGATGAGCTGGTGGAGCACGCTGCCGGCCGGGCCCTTGTAGGGCACCTGCCCCTCGATGCCTTCCGGCACGAGCTTGAGCGTATCCTTGATCTCCTGCTGGAAGTAACGGTCGGCGGAGCCGCGCGCCATGGCGCTGATCGATCCCATGCCGCGATAGGCCTTATACGAGCGGCCTTGGTACAGAAACACCTCGCCCGGGCTCTCGTCGGTGCCCGCGAGCAGCGAGCCCAACATCACGCAGTCGGCGCCTGCCGCGAGGGCCTTGGCCAGATCGCCCGAATAGCGGATGCCGCCGTCGGAGATCACCGGCACGTCCGCTTTCTTTGCCACCTCGACGGACTCGAGCAGCGCACTGAACTGCGGCACGCCCACGCCCGCCACGATGCGCGTCGTGCAGATGGAGCCCGGACCGATGCCGACCTTGATGGCATCGGCGCCCGCATCGATCAGCGCGCGCGTCCCTTCGGCCGTGGCGACGTTGCCCGCGACCACCTGCACCGCGTTCGAATGGCGCTTGATGCGCCCGACCTGGTCGAGCACGAGCTGCGAGTGACCATGCGCCGTATCGACCACGATCAGGTCCACGCCGGCGTCGATCAAATGCTCCGCCCGCGAGAAGCCTGCATCGCCGACGCTCGTTGCCGCCGCCACGCGCAGGCGCCCCTGCTCGTCCTTGCAGGCATCCGGATGGGCGCGCGCCTTCTCGATGTCCTTCACCGTGATCAGGCCGACGCAGCGATAGCCGTCGTCCACCACGAGCAGCTTCTCGATGCGGTGCTGATGGAGCAGCCGCTTGGCTTCCTCCATATCCACCGTATCCGTGACCGTGATCAGATTCTCCTTGGTCATCAGCTCGGCCACCCGCTGACCAGGATTGGTGGCGAAACGTACGTCGCGGTTGGTGAGAATGCCCACCAGCTTGCCGCCCGCGGCGGACTCCACGACCGGGATGCCGGAGATCCGGTAGTCGGCCATCAATTGCAGCGCGTCGGCCAGGGTGGCGTCCGGATCGATGGTGACCGGGTTCACCACCATGCCGGACTCGAATTTCTTCACCTGGGCCACCTGGGCGGCCTGGGCTTCGGCATCCATGTTGCGGTGGACCACGCCGATGCCGCCGGCCTGGGCCATGGCGATGGCGAGACCCGCCTCGGTGACAGTGTCCATGGCCGACGACAGGATCGGGATATTGATGGCGATCGACCGGGTGACGCGGGAGGCGACCTTGACCTCGTTGGGCAGCACTTCGGACGGTCCCGGACGGATCAGGACATCGTCGAAGGTCAGCGCCATGGCGCGGTCGGGAAAGCGGGAATGGTCTTGCGAAGACTGCCCGTCGGGCATCGGCCAACCTCTTATGAATGGGGGCCGCCCGCGATTGGTGCGGTGCAAGACGCGGGGACCGGTTGGCGGCTTCCTTTAGCAGCTTGAACCGGGCTTGGGAAGCTGGTGGGGCGCTTTGTCCTCAGTCTCCGCGATGTCCCTCAAAGCCCTGCGCAAGCGGGGAACCGCGAGCGCCACGAAGCTCTGCACCTTGGCCTGCGGCAGCCGGTCCTCCCGATGGATGAGACTAACGGGCAGGCGCTCTGGCTCGAACGCCTCGAGGACCATGCGGAGAGACCCTTCTTTGAATTCCTCCACGGCTTGGTAGGAGAGGACGCGCACGATGCCGAGTCCCGCCTTGGCCGCGTCGATTGCGGCCTCGGCCGTATTGACGATGAGGCGCGGGACCACTGTCACCGTTTGCGGTTTCGTCCCATAGAACGACCAACGACCCGGTTGCGCGAACGTGGCGAAGCTGATGCAGCGATGGCCGGCAAGCGCCTGCGGCGTCTCCGGCACGCCGGCGGCATCAAGATAGGCCGGACTTGCGCAACAGACGTAGCGCACGCTGCCGAGCGCCGTCGCGCGCATGGCGGAATCGGGCAAGTGGCCGATCCTGATGCCGAGATCCAACTCCTCCTCCACGAGATCGACGATCCGGTCCGCCAGAAACATGCGGGCTGACACGCGGGGATAGGCATCGAGATAAGCATGCACCACAGGCTGTACATGGGACCGTCCAAACAGGATCGGCGCAGTGAGCGCCAACACGCCTTGCGGCTCGGCCTGCTCGCCCGCAAGACGCCGCTCCGCCGCATCGAGATCGGCGAGCACGCGCCGGCACGTCTCCAGATAGGCCCGGCCCGGCTCCGTCAGCGTGAGCCGCCTTGTGGTCCTGGTGATGAGCCGCACGTCGAGATCGTCCTCGAGCGCCTTCAAGTGCCGGCTTACGGTCGTGAGCGGCATGCTGAGCCGCCGCCCCGCAGCGGATAGGCCTCCGGCGTCGGTGACAGCGACGAAGACACGTATGGCAGCGAGCCGGTCCACCTATTATTCCATTTTCCTGGAGTATCTATTGGGAAATTACCCCATACAGCCGGCATTCGGAATGTCCATATTATCAAGTCGACGAACACAAGGAGGGAGACAGGATGGGCACCCGCAAGCTGTACGACCTGGAACTGTCGGGGAATTGCTACAAGGTGCGCCTGTTCTGCGCCTTGCTCGGCCTCGAACTCGAATTCGAGCCGATCGACTTCATGGCTGGGGCTCACAAAGCGAGCCCCCTCATCGACATGAACCCTTTCGGCGAGATTCCTGTCTTGGAAGACGGCGAAATCGTCTTGCGGAACTCCCAAGCGATTCTCGTCTACCTCGCCCGTAAATATGGCGGTGAGAGCTGGCTACCCGCCGACCCGGTCGAGATGGCGCGTGTCGTGAGCTGGCTCATGGTGGCCGAAAACGAGATCGCACGCGGACCGAACGACGCGCGCCTCCACGATAAGTTCGGCTTTCCCCTCGACATCGACAAAGCGCGCGAGAAAGCGGCCCGCATTCTCGACCTCTTGGAAGCGCATTTGAGCAAGAACGATTGGCTTGCGCTCGACCGCGCGAGCATCGCCGATATCGCGTGCATGCCCTATGTCGCGCTCGGCCCCGAAGGCGGCGTGTCGCTGGAGCCCTACCCGGCCATTCGGGCCTGGATCGACCGCATCAAGGCGCTCCCCGGCTTCATCGCCATGCCCGGAGTTGAGAGAACCGCATGACCACCTGGATGGACCTTGCTTTTTCGCCCGCCGTGAAGGCCGCGCAGACCCGCCGCGGCTCGCGGCAGAACTATGCGCGGCTCGAGGAGAAAGGCTCGGCGCGAACGTCGATCGATGCCGGGCTCGCCGCATTCATCGCCGAGCAGCGGTCTTTCTATTTGGCCACCGCGAGCCGGGACGGCCAACCCTACATCCAGCACCGCGGCGGACCGCCGGGCATCTTGCATGTGCTCGATGAAAGCACGCTCGCTTTCGCCGACTTTTCCGGCAACCGGCAATATATCTCGACCGGCAATCTCGAGGAAAACCCGCGCGCGATGCTCTTTCTCATGGATTACCGCAATCGCCGCCGGGTGAAGATCTGGGGCCGCGCGCGCATCATCGATGACGATCCGGCGTTGATCGAAAGCCTCATGCCGGAGAACTATCCGGCACGCGGCGAGGCCGCGGTCCTGTTCACTGTCGAAGCCTGGGACGTGAATTGTCCGCAACACATTCCGCAGATGGTGTTCGCCGATGATGTCGCCGCGCTCGAAGACCGCATCGCGGCGCTCGAGAACGAGAACAAGCGCTTGCGCGAGGCCGTCCGCGCCGCGCCGTAACGGACATCACTCGGCTGCCGCGCCCGGCCTGAACAGCCAGCCGAGCACCGCCGCCGCCACGAGCGCGCCCGCGATCTCGGCCACGAGGAAGCCGGGGACGTCGGCCGGCGCGATGCCGGAGAACGTATCGCTCAGGGCCCGCGCGATGGTCACCGCCGGGTTGGCGAAAGAGGTGGACGAGGTGAACCAATAGGCGCTCGTGATGTAGAGACCGACAGCCGGCGCGATGGCCGCCATGTTGAAGCGCACGCAGCCGAGAATGGTGGCGATCAAGCCGAACGTGGCGATGAACTCGCCGGCCCACTGCCCGAGCCCCGTGCGGGCGGTCTGCGAGAGTTGCAGCGGCTCAAGGTCGAACATGAGATGGGCCACGATCGCGCCGAGGCAGCCGCCGACGATCTGCACCCCGATGTAAGCGAGCGTATCGGTGGGCGACAGCGCCCCGCGCAGCCACATCACGAGACTAACCGCCGGATTGAAATGGGCGCCCGAAACCGAGACGAAGATGGTGATGATGACGAACAACACCGCGCCCGTGGGCAGCGTGTTGCACAGAAGCGCCAGCGCGTCGTTTCCGCCGGCGAGCTTCTGCGCCATGATGCCGGAGCCCACGACCGCCATCACCAAGAAGAACGTGCCGAGCGCCTCGGCCGCGAGCCGGCGCGTCAAATCGAATTGCATTTCCCCTCCCCCCGACTCTCTGGCTCAGCAGCAACTCGACTTGGTCTCGCCACCTTGCGCCGGCGCCGTCTCGTTGAAGGGCAGCGACGTGCCGCAGCCGGCGAAAATGCCGTAATGGGTCGAGAAATCGCCGACGAAATCGAAATAGGAATAAAACCGCGTGTCGGCGAGCATGCGCCAGGTGTTGCCGCACACCGGAAACACTTTGCCGCGCTCGATGACATGATGGCCATCGAGCTCGAAGGCCTGGTCCTGCTCGGGCACTCCGCCGCGATAGACAACCGCTTGGCCGTAATCCTCGCACGCGCTTTCCAGTCCATCGAGCTTGAACAGCCGGTAAGTCGCCGAGAAGAACCGCGCCTGGCCGAGCTTCCGGCGCATGGCTTCGTTTTCGATCGCGATGGGCCGCGAGGTGACGAGACGCGGATCCAGGAAGCCCGCTTGCTTCGCCATGGGAAGAAAGTCGTTCCAGTAAAGCGCGCCGCCGAGGCATTCGCCGTAGAGCAGCGGATCGGCGCGCACCGCGTCCGGCAGGCGGCGGTCGCAATAGACGTCGGCGAAATAGATCTCGCCCCCCGGCTTCAGGAGACGGTGAGCGCCGCGCAGCACCGCGAGCTTGTCGACACAGAGATTGATGACGCAGTTCGACACCACGACGTCGAAGGTGCCGGGCTCGAGATCGAGTTCGTCGAGCTTCTCCAGATAGCCTTTGAGGAAACGCACATTCGGCTTGGCGTAGCCGAACTGCCGCATATGCCAGTCCTTGTGGGTCTCGGCGGTAGCGAGCTGCTCGTCGGTCATGTCGACGCCAACGACGCTTCCCTCCGCGCGGACCAGCTGGGAGATCAGATAGACGTCGCGCCCCGAACCGGAGCCGAGGTCGAGCACGTTGCAGCCCTCGAGCGCGGCGGGAATGACGATGCCGCAGCCGTAATATTTGGACCGCACTTCCTCGTGCACATTGGCGATGGCGGCCTCGAGATAGCCCGGCACGCCCCCGCCGTCGCAGCAGGCCGAGGTCTGCAAGTCCTTCGAGCCTTTGAGGACCTTGCCGTAATACTCCTTCACCACCTCGATATTCATGGCGCCGCTCCCTGTCCGCCTTCACCCAAAACGCACGTGCACATTAGCAAGTCCTATGGCGCTTCGGCAGCACACACGAACGCACAGTCTTGTGAACCTGGCGTGCCGGCGGTTCAATAGCTCCTTCCCCCTAGAAGGGAGAGGGAAAGAATCTGCGGCTCGTTTCACGCATCCCGCCCGCGGAACCCGGTCGCCAGCACATAGACTTCCGCCGAATCCTGCCGGCTCGCCTTGGGCTTGATGTGCTGGACCTTGGCGAAACCTTGCTTGAGCCGCGTGACCAAGTCCTGGCCGGCGCCCCCTTGCAGCACTTTGGCGAGAAAGACGCCGCCGGGCTTGAGCGTATCCTCGGCGATATCGAGGGCGGCTTCGGCTAGCGCGATGACCCGCAGATGGTCGGTCTGACGGTGCCCGGTCGAGGATGCGGCCATATCCGACAGCACCAGATCGGCCTGCGCGCCCGCCAACGCCTCGCGGAGCATGCCGGGCGCCTCCGCATCGGTGATGTCGACATGCAGGAAGGTGACGCCGGGCACGGGCTCGATGTCGGTGAGGTCGGCGGCGACGACCCTGCCCTTCCCGTCCACGGCCTTCACGCGATCGGCCGCCACCTGGCTCCAGCCCCCGGGCGCGGCCCCCAAATCGATGACCACGGCGCCGGGCTTCATGAGGCCATGCTTGTCGTCGATCTCGATGAGCTTGAAGGCGGCGCGGCTGCGGTACCCCTGGCGCTTCGCCTCCTCGACGTAAGGATCGTTCAACTGCCGTTGAAGCCAGCGCGTGGACGCAAGCTTCCGCCCCTTCGCGGTCTTCACCCGCACGGTCAGCCCGCGCCGGCCAGAAGGCTTGCGGGGCCCGTCTTTCGTTGGCCTTACCATGAGTTAATCACGCCCTATCGCCGCACGGCCTTGACCCGGGCGGCCCCGCCGCCCCATGTCCACAGCATCCTTCCTCTAACACCTGCCACATGCCCCGCTATTTCGTCACCCTGATCGTTGCGGTCGCCTTGTTCATGGAAACCATGGACTCGACCATCATCGCCACCTCGCTGCCCGCGATCGCGGCCGATCTGGGCGAGGATCCCATCGCGCTCAAGCTGGCGCTGACATCGTATCTGCTGTCGCTCGCCGTGTTCATCCCGGTGAGCGGCTGGATGGCCGACCGCTTCGGCGCGCGCACCGTGTTCCGCGCCGCCATCGTCGTGTTCACGCTCGGCTCTGCGGCCTGCGGCTTCGCCCAAGGTCTCGGCGACTTCGTCCTGTTCCGCATCATTCAAGGCATGGGAGGCGCCATGATGGTGCCCGTGGGCCGGCTCGTGATCTTGCGCTCCGTGCCCAAAGCCGAGCTGATCTCGGCGCTTGCCTGGCTGACCGTCCCGGCGCTGATGGGCCCGGTGATCGGCCCCCCGCTCGGCGGCTTCATCTCCACCGTGTTCGACTGGCGCTGGATCTTCTGGATCAACATCCCCATCGGCCTGCTCGGCATCTATCTCGCCACGCGCTTCGTCGAGAACTTTCGCGAGGAGGAGGTGCCGCCGCTCGACGTCAAAGGCTTCTTTCTGTCGGGCATCGGCCTCGGCGGTCTCGCCTTCGGCTTCACCGTGATGGGCCAGCCGCTCTTCTCCGCGCCCGTCGTGGCGGCCATGCTTGTCGCCGGCGCGGTCGCCTTGACGCTCTATGTGCGCCACGCGCTGCGTGTCCCCGCACCACTCCTCGATCTGCGGCTTCTGAAGATCGATACGTTCTTTGCCAGCGTCGCCGGCGGCTTTCTCTTTCGCCTCGGCATCGGCGCGGCGCCTTTCCTGCTGCCGCTCTATTTCCAGCTCGGATTCGGCATGACCGCGCTCCAATCGGGCCTTCTCACGTTCGCCACGGCGGTCGGCGCCATCGCCATGAAGACCACGGCCGCGCCCATCATCCGCCGCATCGGCTTCAAGCAGATCCTCGTCTGGAACGCGGTGCTGACGGCCGGCTTCACGGCGGCTTCCGCCCTGTTCACCGAGGCGACGCCCGCCGCGGTGATCCTCGCCGTGCTTCTGGTCGGCGGCTTCTTCAAGTCGCTTCAGTTCACCGCCATCAACTCGATCGCCTATGCCGACATCGAGGAGAAGGACATGAGCAAGGCGACGAGCTTCGCCAGCGTCGCGCAGCAGCTCTCCATGTCGGCCGGCGTCGCCACGGGCGCGCTCGTGCTCGAGATCGAGCGCATGGGCCGGGAGACCCATCAGGTCGTGGCGAGCGACTTCCCGCCGGCCTTCCTCATCGTGGGCGCGCTCGCGGCACTTTCGGCCCTCGTTTTCATGCGCCTGCCGAAGCACGCAGGCTCGAGCCTCTCCCGCAAGGCGCACCCGGTAGGCGAGCCCGAACCGACGCCGGAAACCGTTTGAGTCCGAAGATCAGCCGCGGCCGTGATGCGGCTTGTCACCGCCCCCACGGCGGCGGCGGTGCGGCCGATACTGCTCGCGGCGGTCGTGGCCGTCCTCGGCCATCAACGTGGTGAGGATGCCTTCGCGCAATCCCCGATCGGCCACGCGCAGGCGCTGGCAGGGCCACACCCGCAACAGCGCTTCGAGGATGGCGCAACCGGCGAGCACCAGATCGGCGCGCTCATGGCCGATGCAAGGCTGCGCCACCCGCTCCGCGTAGCTCATGGCAATGAGATCGTTGGACACCCTGCGCACGTCGTCCGCCGTCAGCCAGCAGCCGTCGACCCGCGCGCGCTCGTAATGGGGCAGCTTCAGGTGAATGCCGGAGATCGTGGTCACGGTGCCGGACGTGCCGAGGAAATGCGCCCGGCTCTGCTCGACGCGCTCACTGAATCGGTGCTGCGACTCGAACCCCTTGAGCGCCACCATCACGTCGCCGACCATCGCCTCGTAGTCGCTTTGCGTAACCTCGCGACCGCCATGACGTTCGGCCAGGCTGACCACGCCGATCGGCAGCGAGGTCCACGCGGCGATGCAGTTCTGGACGCCGGCGCGATCGTGAAGCGAGCGCCGCCACGAGCGTCCAAGCTGCTTGAGGTCGAGCCAGATCAATTCGGAGCTGCCGCCCCCGATATCGAACACGAGCGCCCAGTCGCAATTGCGATCGAGCAGCGACGAGCAGCCCGACACCGCGAGCTTGGCCTCCGTCTCGCGGCCGACGATTTCAAGCTTGAGGCCCGTCTCGTTCGCCACGCGGTCGATAAACTCGGGGCCGTTGGTGGCGATGCGGCAAGCTTCCGTCGCGATCAGACGCGACCGGGTGACCCCGCGCCGGCGCATCTTGTCGGCGCACACGCGCAAGGCATCGATGGTGCGCTTCATGGCGGCATCGGAGAGCTTGCCGCTTGTCAGGACGCCCTCTCCCAGCCGGATGATGCGCGAGAAAGCGTCGACCACGACAAAACCGCGCCGCGACGGCTTGGCGACCAAGAGGCGGCAATTATTGGTTCCGAGATCGAGCGCGCCGTAGACCGAATGAGCCGGGCGCAATGACGCGCCGGTATCCTTGATCCCCTCGGCTGCCCCGGCAGGACTTTCGGCCGGCACGCCTGCAAATGCAGACGCCCCGGTGCGTGCGGCGGCGCTTCCCCCGCTATCGCCGGTTTCGCTCCGCATGGCACTGGCGTCACGCGGAAAGCTGGCAGCCGGGCGGGCAATGCCGCTCGGCCCAGTCACGATGTTCAACCTTTCGCACCGGAGCGGCCGCGATTCTGCCCGGTCGGCGGCTTCGGCATTGACCTATGTCCCTAATCTAACAAGGTGTTCCGGCAGGTAAAGCCGTTTAACAAAGGCTGACCCTCAGACCCTTGAAACCGTTGGCGTGGGGCGCCAATCGGCGACCACCTTGGTGTCGGCTTCCGACTCCCAGCGTCCCGGGCGGACCGTCTCGCCGGGGAGCGCGGCAAGCCGCTTCAGATATTCAGGCCGCGGCATCTCGTGAAACCCCATCTGCGCCGTGGTCGGCGTGAGCCATTTGTTGTCGGCGAGGACAAAGCCCCATTTGGCCAGGTGCCAGGCAAGCACCGAGAAGCCGATCTTGGAGGCGTTCGATTCGCGGAAGAACTGGGATTCGATGACGAACACGCGGCCCACGGCCACGCCCTAGCCGCCGCCGACGAGCGCGCCGTCCTTGTTCCACACTTCGAAGGAATGGACATGTCCCGCGTCGAACAGTCTGGCGTAGGCGCGCATGATGCGCGGCGTAATCCAGGTGAGATGCGGACGTCCTTGGCGGCGCCCGGCGCACCCCTTGATCACGTCCTCGAAGTTTTGGTCGAAGGTGACCCGGTAGCGGCCCTGGCGCATCATGCTGCGCAGCCGGCTGGAGATGTGAAAGTCATCGAGCGGCACCACGGCGCGATCAACCGGCGAGAACCATTTCACCGGGCCGAAATGACCGTGGGGAAAAAAGCCCGCGGGCGTAAGCGTCCATCAGCGTGTGCGGAGAGAGATCACCGGCGATGCCGACAAGCTCGCAGGCGTCGCCGAGCGCGCCCGCATCCGGCAGGCTGTCGCTTCCCTGGAAAAGATGGTCGATATAAGCCCGCGTGAGCGGCACGAGCGCCGCGATGCGCTTCGGCCTCAGCGCCCAGGCGGTTCCGAGCACCCACCGTTCGCAGGTTTCGAGCGGCGTTTCGCGAAACAGAGCCGCGCGCTTGCGCTCGATCGCGGAGGCCGGTTTCGACTGGTCGATTGGCGGAAACTCCGCGCGCATGATGACTCGTTGCTCTGACACTTGTCCCTCTTCGCCGGTGCCGCCGGACCGTCCCCGAAGGTAACAGCCCGCCGCCGCCTGCCCGGAGGCTCTATCAGAACGCGGTTAACCCAGTCCCTCCGGATCCCAAGAAACGAAAAGCGGCGCCGCACGTTTCCCTGTTGAGAGCCGGAAACAACAAGGAGAGCGATTATGACCGACAATCGCCATTCGCCCAAAAAGGCCGAAAATCAAGACCTGTCTCGGGGCAATCTGGGTCAGAAGCAGGCGGAGCGCGAAGAGGCCGCCGACGAGAAGCTCGATCACATGGGCGATAAGGACAAGCAGCCCACGAAGAGCCGCGACGAGCAAGGAAAGTAGCGATCAGGTCCGGCGCGGCGCGCGGCGGCGATCCCAAAGGCGCTCGTCGAGTACACGACTGACCCGCTCGGCCGGCGGGATGGCCTCGATCTCGCGCGCGAACGCCCGGTATTCGAACTTGGCGTCGTCGGTTCCCCCGCCATGCAGCAGCGTGTGGCGATATTCCAGAAGACGCCGCCAGCCCCGCGAGTCCCCGCCGCGCGCCGGCGCCGGAACGCCGGCCGCCATCAGCCGGCGCATCACGGTCTGGGCCGCCTCGGCTTCGTCCTGCCCGGCTCTGACCAGAAGATCGATGATCACCGCGGCCCGCGCGAGCAAGGTCGGGCTCGGCGGCGTGCCGTGCCGCCGGTCCCGCTTCGTTTCGGTCGATGCGGCGCTTGGACCAGCACTCGGACCAGGCGCCGAAGCGGCCTTATCCGACTCCCGCCGGGCCAGGCTCCCCTGGAGATCGGCAAGAGGCTGCAGATCCTCGGGCGCGACGCCGTCCGCGGCGAGCTCCGCGACCACCGCCTGAAGGCATTTGAGGCCGAGCGCCGCCATGTCGCCCGGCTCGTCGGCGTGGGTCCGCCGCAGCGCCCTGAGGGCCGCCCCGATACGATCCGCGGATGGCGAACGTGCTTC
>CAYWIA010000065.1:0-11144 GCA_964458245.1 uncultured Methyloceanibacter sp.
TTGGTGTCCGAATCCGTGGCGTGGGTCATTTGGAAGGTGAGCCACGTCAACGATAGCCCGGTATCCTTTGTCCCGGCGCCGACCCAGAGCGCACGCGCATTTTCTTCCGGGCGGTCCGTATTGAGCCAGAAGTAATCGTCGACCTTCTCGGTGTCGGCGAGGGGCTTGGCCCAGAAGCGTACGTGATGTCGTTTGCGCGGGCTGTCGCCGATGGCCTTTTGAAAGCCGATATCCTGACCTCGCCCGAAGAGAAACAGCGTGGAGAACGGTGCTGTCGGATAAGGCTGGTTCAGGACGAACGTCTTCGCCATGCGCCAGGCACTCGAAAGGCTCAAAGGGTCGGCTTTCTGCCAGCCCGCCTTGGCGAAGCCCTCGCGAAGTTCATCCAATGTGCCGATCAGGGCGAGATTGACGGGATCGCCCGGCAACCCGTCGCCGGTGATGGTGTAGCGGGGCACGTGCCGGTGCTGAAGCACTTTGAGCCCCATGCGCACGACGTAGGGCAGGATCACGTAGGCCGCGAGAGCGTAGGTCACGCTCAGCGCAAGGATAGACGGCAGCTCGTGATCGACCCAGTCGAAGACGTCGACGATCAACCAAACGCTGAGTACGCCAAGCCCGAAGATTGCCAGGCGCTGGAGGGTGCGGATCAGGAATCTCACGGGCGCAATCGATCAGGTGTTGGCGGTGCGGTCTAGCGAATTGGCGGTGTCTGCAGGAGTTCGAGCCACCAATTACACTGAAGGCCCTCCTGGCGAAATCACCTTCACGTAGATCACCTTGCCGTCGCCGGGGCCGTAGAAATCCGGCAAGCGCGCCTGCTCGGTGAAGCCCATACGCTGATAGAAGCCGCGCGTCGGCGCGTAGCGGTCCGAGGACGAGGTGTCGGCATAGATCTGCTTGGCGCCCGCACGGCGCATGGCCGTTTCCGCCCGCGCGTAGACCTGGGCGCCGAGTCCCTTGCCTTGCTCCTCCGGCGCGACCGCGATCCAGTAGAGATCGAACGACCCGTCCGTGCCGTCAATCGGCCCGTAGCAGGCGTAAGCCACAAGCGACGGGCCACGCTCGGCCAGCACGAAGTGATAACCGGAACGGATGCCCTTGGTGAGCCGCTCAGTCACGAGTTCGCCGGCGATGTCGACCTCGGCGGCGCTGAAGAACCCGGTGCTGGTGACCAAGGACCGCACGCGGCCCACGTCATGAGCCATCACGGCGCTGCGCCATTCGAGCGCCTCGCGAGGGCGTTTGGCGGCGAGATCCGGGGGCGCGGCGTCGCGCGCGGCGGAATGACCGGCGGCAAGACCGGAAAAAAAATTCCTTGTGTTGGTGCCCAGCGTGCGGACGCGATAGCCGCCTTCCTGCACCACCAGTGTCGGATAGTTTTGCTCGCCGATCATGCGGCCGAGCCGCTCGAAATCCTTGGCGCCGTTGGACCAAGTCCCGGTCGGATCGCCGCGTGCGGTATCGAGACCGAGCGACACCACCAGAAAGGCCGGGCCGAAGCGCTTCACCCGGCGCAAAGCTTCCGCCACGGCGTTGCGATGCTGTTCCGGCGTGATGTGCTCCGGCAGCGGGATGTTGAAATTGTACCCGGCGCCCGGGCCGATCCCCGTCTCGTCCCGGAAACCGGCGAAATAGGGATAGGCGAAGCTCGGATGGCCATGCACCGATACGGTGAGCACGTCCGCGCGGTCGTAGAAGATTTCCTGCTGGCCGTTGCCGTGATGATAGTCGATGTCGAGGATGGCGACCTTGCCGTAGCGCGCCAAAAGATTTGCCGCGACAGCCGCATTGTTGAAATAGCAGAAGCCGCCGAAGGCATGGGTCTCGGCGTGATGGCCCGGCGGCCGCACCAGCGCGTAGGCGAGGCCGGCCCCCTCC
The DNA here is from genome assembly GCA_964458245.1 of uncultured Methyloceanibacter sp. Lineage (GTDB taxonomy): Bacteria > Pseudomonadota > Alphaproteobacteria > Rhizobiales > Methyloligellaceae > Methyloceanibacter. Next base: position 1,882 of record CAYWIA010000065.1, read on the forward strand.
AGGATTTTCTCGGCGGCGGTCAGCGAGCAATCCACGGCCGAGCGGGCGGCGAGATAAGCGCTCTCGTTCAGCGGCGTGAAGGTGTCGATGCAGTAATAGCCGGCGAGCACCGTCTCGTCTTTCGGCGGCCGCGCCGCATTCCGCACCGGGAATACGTAAGGATAGATCGACTTCTTGGAGCCGGCGATGAGGCACGCCTTGCGGATATAGTCGACGAGTCGTCCGTCATGCACGGCGCGGATGTGGCGATCGGAGAAGCGCTTGGTCGGCAGGCGCTCGAACAGGCCCGACGGTTCGAGCTCGGCCATGATCGAGCGGATGCGCACCGGCGCCTCCACATAGCCGCGATCCTGGACATGGTGCAGCGTGTGCGCGTCGTTCAGCACGAGCGCGATCCGCGGCGCGCCGGGCTGCCGCACCTCGCCCTTCGGCGCCCGCCGTGACTTGACGTAGCGCGGCGCGCGCAAGACCACCGGATCGTCCTTGAACGAGTCGACGACTTTCTGCACGTAGCTTGCGGGCAACTCGCCGTATTTCCGCTCGAGGATGGCGCGAACCACCTTTTTCGCCTTGTCGCGGCTCGGCAGATCGTTCGAGCCCAGCGGGTCGAGCACGAGGTAAGGCGGGTCGGTGGAGCCCGGCGTCACCGGCGTCTCATAGGCGGTGTTGACGATCGGCAAAGCGCCGTAGCGCTCGTAGAATTTGAGCCGGTTCGCGTTGTCCGCCCTGATCTCGGGATTGGGACTGAGCGCCGGATCGTCGGGCAGGCACTCGAAATAAAGCTGCGTGCCGAGCGCGCGCGCCTCTTCGCGGACCCGTTCGTAGAGCGCCGCCCCGATGCCGCCTCCCATGCGGCCCTTGGCCGTGGAGATAATCTCCAGATAGGAGAAGACGATATCCGGGAAATAGAGCAGCAGCGCCACGCCGAGCGTCTGGTCGCGGCCGTTCTCCGCCACAAACAGTCGCGAGACGAAGCGGTGCTTGAGCGGATTCGACAACTGGTCGGGCAGCTTGGCGATGTCCGCCTCCGGCATCCCGGAGAACTGCTCGCGCATGATCTTCTGCGCCGCCTCGATGGCCGAACGGTTCGCCGCGGCGGTGGCGTCGGCGACTTTGCGGATACGGAGCATCTCAGTTGCGGTCTGCGTTAGACGGTGACGGACAGCGCTCCACGCGAGGCCTCCACGATCCGGCCGATCATGTCTTCATAGGCGAGGCCCCCTTCGCTGGCCGCCGCGGCAAAGCCAGCATCGGGACTGAGGCAAGGGTTGACGTTGACCTCGAGAATATAGGGCCTGCCTTCGGCGTCGACGCGAAAGTCTATTCGGGCATAGGAACTGAGTCCGAACAAGATCCAGGAGGCCTGTGCCAGGAGCGTCAGCCTGCCCGCCAAGGCGGGTGCGGTTTCCTCCAGGCCGAAGCGGCGCGGCGTTCCGGCATAGACATCGCTGTCCGGCGCCCACTTGGCATCGTAGTCGACGATCCGCGGGCGGCCTTCCTTCCAGTCCTCAAAGGTGATCTCGGCGATGGGCAGCACCTCGACGCCGCCGGCTCCGCCCAGCATCGCGACGTTGAACTCGCGGCCATCGATGAAACTTTCCGCAAAGTGCTCCGTCGTCCAACGCTCGTTGCGCTCGGCAATCACTTGCGGGGCTTCGGCGCCGGGGACGACGGAGGACTCTTCCAAGCCCAGCGAGCCGTGCTCCCAGACCGGCTTGACGATGACGCGCGGCTGCTGGGCCATCCCGGTCCCGTCTTCGGACCAGTCGGGTGTCGGCAAGCCGGTTTCGACAAGCCTCAGCTTGGTCTCGACCTTCGACAGCGTGTCGCGCCAAGCGCTGGTTTGGCAGCCCGTATAGGGAATTCCCAAGGCATCGAGGCGCTCCGGCACCGTGGGGGCGAGCTTGCCGTCGCCATCCACCGCATCGACGAGGTTGAACACGAGCAGGGGGCTGGAGGCGGACAGTGCTTCGACTTCGGCAAAATCGGAAGCAAGTCCGATGATCTCCGTTCTGTAGCCGAGGTTCTTGAGCGCCGCCGCGACGGCGTCTGCCGCCACCAGAGTATCGATCTCATCGGGTCGGCTCGTGGTCGCCGCGTGCAGGACGGGGATGAACCCTGATGTCCCGGGTACCATCACGCGGTGCGCCGCAAGCGCTCCCTGTCCGGGCGGCTGAGCCCATAGCGCGCCAGACCGGCATCGAGGATCATGCCAATCAGTTCCACGAAGGCGATGCCATTCTGGGCGGCGAGGATCGGCAGATCCGAATGCTCCGGGTGGAGACCGGCGATCGGGTTTGCCTCGAGGAAATGGGGCTCGCCCTCGCTGTCGGACCGGAAGTCGATGCGGGCGGCATCGCGGCATTGCAGCGCCTGATAAGCGGCAAGCGCCCGGGCCCCGGCGAGGCGCGCCTCGGCGTCGTCGGCGCGGACATAGGTCACGAGCTCCTCGCACAACTCCTTGTTCTGCAGGGAGTAGACGTTGGCCTCGGCATCGGCCTTGAGCAGGATCTCGCACACCCCGAGCACGCGGGCGTCGGCGCCGTTGCCGACGAGCCCGACGGTGAACTCGCGGCCCTCCAGATACCGTTCGACCAGGGCCGGCTGACGGTACCGTTCGATCACGCGGGTGGCCGCCGCTTGAAGCTCTTGGACATTGTGGACGAGGGAGGCGGCTTCGCAGCCTTTGCCGGTTCCTTCGGCGAGCGGCTTGACGAAGGCAGGAAACGCATTCCAGCCGTCAAGCTCGGCCGCGCTCTGTTCGGCCACGGCAAAGGCCGGCGTCGGAACGCCCGCATCGCGCACCAGACGCTTGGCAACCGCCTTGTCGAGAGACGCGGCCAGCGTCAGCGGGTCAGAGAACAGATAGGCTTGGTCGAACAGCTCGCACAGCGCGGGGACCTGGGCCTCCCGGGCGCGGCCTTTCACACCCTCGGCGATGGAAAAGACGAGATCGTACCGCTCGCCGGCCACGAACTGCGCGGCCAGCTGCTGGCCCCGGCCGACCCGGATCGTCTCGCACCCGAGCGTTTCCAGCGCACGAGCTAAATGGTCGATGGTCTCGACCGAATCGAACTCCGCCACCTCGTCCTCGGAGAAGCCGAGGGCGCGATAGTCGTCGCGGAGATCGTAGACCAGAGCGACGCGCATCAGCCGTCTCCTTGGCCGATCGGGCGGTCGCCGCCGACGGTCCCTTGTGGGTCGTTGTAGCGGTAGGTGTTCCCCTCGAAGTTCCGGAGGACGAGGTCTTCACCCTCGCGGCCAACCACATAGTCCGGAAGCAGCGGGATCTTGCCGCCGCCGCCCGGCGCGTCGATCACATAGGTCGGCACGGCATAGCCCGTCGTGTGGCCGCGCAGGCCCTGCATGATCTCGAGGCCCTTGTCGATGCTCGTGCGGAAATGCGCCGAGCCGGTGATCGGGTCGCACTGATAGAGGTAGTAGGGCCGTACCCGGCGCATCAGCAGTCCGTGGTAGAGCGTCTTCAACGTCTCCACCGAATCGTTGATGTCCTTGAGCAGCACGGTCTGGCTGCCGAGCGGGATGCCGGCATCAGCGAGCCGCGTAACGGCTTCCGTCACCTCCGGCGAAAGCTCGGCCGGGTGGGTGAAGTGGATGCTCATCCACAGGGGATGATGCTTCTTGAGCACCCGGATCAGCGAGCGGGTGACTCGCATGGGAAGCACCGCCGGCACCTTGGTGCCGAGCCGGACGAACTCCACGTGCTTGATCCCGCGCAAGCGCCCGAGCAGGTAGTCGAGGCGCTCGTCCGACAGGGTCAGCGGGTCGCCGCCGGAGATCAGCACGTCGCGGATCTGCGGGTTGTCGGCGATGTAGTTGAGGGCGTCCTCCCATTGCGGGCGGCTGAACGAGTAGTCGCCGCCCGCCTCGCCGACCATGCGGGAGCGCGTGCAGTAGCGGCAATAGGTCGAGCAGAAGCCGGTGGCCAGGAACAGCACCCTGTCGGGGTAGCGGTGGACGAGGCCGGGCACGGCGCTGTGGCCGTCCTCTCCCAGAGGATCGTCCGCCTCGCCCGGCGTCTTCAGATATTCGCTGCCGACGGGGATGTGGGTGCGGCGGAGCGGCTCCAGCGCGTCCTCGCGGGACATGAGGCTCGCGTAATAGGGGGTGATGCCGAGCGGCAGCGAGCCCTGATGGCGGGCGACGGCGTCGCGCTCATCGTCCGACAGCTCGAAGATGCGCGAAAGCTCCTCGAGCGAGCGGATCCGGCTTCTTGCCTGCCAGCGCCAGTCGTTCCACTGGGCCGGGTCGACTTGCGGGAAGTAGCGCTTGCGGAAGGCCCGCGTCTTGGGGCCGACGGGGAAGCGCTCGGCGCGTGCGGTGAGCACGGCGAGACCCGAGCCGAGGCTGGGCACCCCGGCGGGTGAGTGGGCGTTGATAGGACGATGTGGGTTGGGAAGGAGTTGATGGACCGCGCGCGGGCGGCTTGGAGGCTCTTCAGCCTCTTCGGTCTGCATCTTCATGGGATGGGCAACAGCTCCAGGACTTTGAAGGAACGATGGAGGCGCCAACCGCCGCTCTGGCCCCCTCAAAGAGCAACGCACATTTCATCGAGGTCTGTGGCTTTTTCAAGTAGTAATGGTGGCGACCCACCCATTAATTTGCGTCCGGCCGCCGGCGTCGTCGTTGGCTTGGTCAACGATCGGCGAGCACGAGCGGTACGTGTCTGGCACGAGGGGGCTCGCTCGCTCTATGCGCTCGCTCTATGTATGTGGCTGAGCTGAGTGGTGACCCCGACAGGATTCGAACCTGTGACCCTCAGATTAGGAATCTGATGCTCTATCCTGCTGAGCTACGGGGTCGGAAGAGACGGTTCGCTTGGGTGTAGAGGAGGCTTGAGCCCCTCGCAAGCCGCGAAACGCTTGATTTTCGGGCGGGGGCGCCGGTATCGGCGCTCATCCGGGCTTTCGGATCGGTTTGCACGACAGTCCGAAAACGCTAGGCTCCTCAGTCGGGAGGAGCGCCTCGCCCGAGGGAGCGCTTCCTGGAGGGTATGAGTTATGTCGGCCGCTCGGAAACAGGCGGAGACGGTCGCCGCCAAGGTCATGCGTCTGCTGGGTGCCGCTCCCGGCGGAGCCGATGTCGAGGCTTTGACTCTCCTCATCGATCAAGCCCTCAGCGAAGCCGCTCAAACACAAGAAAAGCGCGACCTGGAGCGGATCGCCGAGGTCCAAGCCTCCGCGCACGCCCATCTCGGACAGTTGCTCAACGCCTCGCCGGCCGTGATCTATTGCCGGGCCGCGAGCGGGCACTACAAGCCGACTTTCGTGAGCGACAGCGTGACGAAGCTTTTCGGCTGCAGCCCGCGCGAATATCTCGGAGATCCCTACTTCTGGCGGAACCGCGTGCATCCCGACGACGTGGCGCGCATCGATTCTTGGGTCGACCGGATGTTCGACCAGGACCGGGGCTCCATCGAATATCGCGTCCGTCGTGAAGATGGCACGTATATGTGGCTTCACGACCGCCAGCAATTGGTCCGCAACGACAAAGGTGAGCCGATCGAGATCGTCGGCTCATGGACGGATGTCACGGAACGCCGGGAAGCGGAAGAAGCCGGCGCGGAAGCCCGAGCGCAGCTTGACGTGCTGCTCGGCGCCGTCCCCGTCGTGGTCTACAGCTTTGCCGCCACGGGCGACTACAAGCCATCTTATGTGAGTCCCAGCATCACACGGATCCTGGGCTATCAGCCCAACGACTATCTCACCGGACCGGACTTCTGGCGGCAGCACGTGCATCCCGATGATATCGCCGAGATCGAGATGAAGCAGGGCGATCTCTTCAGGAATGGCGCGAACTGGATGGAGTATCGCTTCCGCCGGAAGGACGGCAGCTATTGCTGGGTCAGCGACGAGCAGTATCTCATCCGTGACGAGGCGGGACGGCCCGCGGAGGTCGTGGGCTCGCTCGCCGACATCGACGATCGGAAGGCGGCGGAACTCGCCTGTGAAGCGGCCCAAGTGGAATTGGAGAAAGCCAGTCGAGCCGCGCTCGAGGCCAATGAAGCGAAGAGCGTCTTCCTCGCCAATATGAGCCACGAGATCCGCACGCCGATGAACGCCGTCATCGGCCTGTCCCATCTTGCTTTGAAGACGGATCTCAGCCCCAGGCAGCGCGATTACGTTCTCAAGATCAAAAGCTCGGGACAACATCTGCTCGGCATCATCAACGACGTGCTCGATTTCTCGAAGATCGAGGCCGGCAAGCTGACCATCGAACATATCGACTTCGATCTCGACAAGGTGCTGGAGAATGTCGGGAACTTGATGTCGGAGAAGGCCTCGGCCAAAGGCCTCGAGCTGATCTTCGACGTGGAACCGCGTGTCTTGGCCCACTTCAAGGGCGATCCTCTGCGTCTCGGCCAGATCCTCATCAATTTCTGCTCCAACGCGGTCAAGTTCACCGAGACCGGCGAGATCATGGTTCAGGTGCGCGTGCTCGATGACTCCAAGGACGGCCAGCTTGTGGAGTTCTCGGTCACCGACACCGGGATCGGCATGACCGCCGAGCAGGTGGACAGGTTGTTCCAAGCCTTCGAGCAGGCCGATGCCTCGACCACGCGCCGCTATGGCGGGACAGGGCTCGGACTTGCCATCTCCAAGCAGCTCACGGAGCTCATGGGCGGAACGGTCGAGGTCGAGAGCGAACCCGGCAAGGGCAGCGTATTCCGCTTCACGGCGCGCCTTGGCAAGGGATCCGAAGTCCAGCGGCCGCGCTTGCTCCAGTCCGACTTGCGGGGCCGGCGCGTGCTGGTGATCGACGACAACTCGCATGCTCGCGCCGTGCTGGCGAACATGCTCACCAGCATGACCTTCACCGCGGACGAGGCGGCCTCCGGCGAAGAGGCGCTGGAAATGATGGTTCAGGCCGCCAAGCTTGGGGAGCGCTACGAGATTGCGTTCATCGACTGGCAGATGCCCGGGCTCGACGGGATCGAGACCGGACGGCGTATCCAGGCCCTGGCCGGCGGGCCCAAGCCGCCGCATCTGGTCATGGTCACCGCCTACGGCCGGGAAGAGGTTCTCAAGCAGGCCGAGGAGAGCGGCTTTGAGAACGTTTTGATCAAGCCGGTCACCTCCTCGATCCTGTTCGACACTGCCGTTGTCGCCCTCGGCGGCGAGGGCGGCGAGATCGAGCCCGCGCAATCCACCCCGGCGATCGAGACCGATATCCTCCGTGGCGCGCGGGTGCTCTTGGTGGAGGACAACGAGATCAACCAAGAGGTGGCTATCGGCCAGCTCGAGGACGCCAATATCTTTGTCGACTTGGCCGAGAACGGCGAGCAAGCGATCCGCATGATCGAGAAGAACGACTACGACGTCGTGCTCATGGACATGCAGATGCCCGTCATGGACGGCGTTGCCGCCACGCGCATCTTGCGCTCCGACCGCCGCTATCAGGATCTGCCGATCATCGCCATGACCGCCAACGCCCTCGCGTCCGACCGCGAGCTCTGCCTCAACGTCGGCATGAACGATCACATCGCAAAGCCGATCGATCCCCACCAGCTATTCGGTGTGCTGATGCGTTGGATCCGCAGGGACGGTGGCGACGAACACGGAGATATGCCTCACGTGTCACCGCCTCTCGATGCCGCCAAAAGCGACTCGGCGCCTTTGGCGATACAAGGCATCGACACCGACGCGGGGTTGCGCCTCACCGGCGGTAATCGCGCCCGGTATGAGATTTTATTGCGGATGTTTGTCGAACGGCAGGCCGATACGGTCGGTGTCATACGGCTTGCGTTGTCCGAGGGTGATACGGGCGCCGCCGAACGGGCGGCGCATTCGCTCAAAGGCGTCGCCGCGACGCTTGGCGCAAAGGCCCTGTCGGCTGCCGCGGCGGAGGCTGAAGTTTTGGTCCGGACCGGTCAGGACCCCGAGCGGGCCTTGGAGGCTCTCTCCCTCGCGCTCGAGCCCGTGATCAATGGCATCGAGGCCGCGTTGCCGCGGGAGGCGGACGACGCCATCGAACCGCCGTCGGGCGATCCGAGCACGGTCGTCGCGCCGCTCGCCAGGCTCAAGCAGCTCCTGGAAACAGACGATGGAGAAGCGGCGGATTTCGTGATCGACGCCAAGGCGCAGCTGGCTGGCGTCCTCACGCCCGGCGAGATCAAAAAGCTGTCGGCGCAGGTGGGGAACTTCGAGTTCGACGCCGCGCTCGAGAATTTGTCGGGCATCGCCTCGCGCCTCTCGATCGATCTCGGGGGCGGATCATGACCAGCTCTAACCGAAAGCTCGTCCTTATTGTCGACGATACGCCGACGAATGTTTCGGTGGTCTCCGGCGTGCTCAAGGAGCAATACCGGACCAAGGTCGCCACCAACGGTGAGAAGGCTTTGGCGATCGCGACGGCGGAGGAGAAGCCCGATCTCATCCTGCTCGATGTGATGATGCCCGGTATGGACGGGTTCGAGGTCTGCCGCAGGCTCAAAGCGAATCCGGACACGCAGGAAATCCCGATCATCTTCCTTACGGCCAAGACCGATTCTGTCGACGAGGAGAACGGCTTCGAGGTCGGCGCGGTAGACTATATCCATAAGCCCTTCTCCGCGCCGATCGTTCTTGCGCGCGTAAAAACGCAACTGGCTTTGCAGGACGCGGTCAGCGAGGCGCAGGAGGCGCGTGCCCAAGCCGATCAGTTGCTGCATGCCTTGCTGCCGAAGAAGGCGGCGGACGAGATTCGCAGCTACGGCACGGTGATTCCGCGGCGCTACGAGAATGTCGCGGTTCTGTTTTGCGATGTGAGCAACTTCACGGCCTACTGCGACCAGCACGAGCCGGAAGATGTGATCTCGCGGCTCGATGCGCTGTTCGTCATCTTCGAGCGAGTCACTGCCAAACACGGCCTTGAGAAAATCAAGACCATCGGCGATGGGTTCATGGCGGCTGCGGGTCTCTTGCACGAGGTGGAGGACCCCGTTGGTGCGGCAGTGCGCTGCGGTCTGGAAATGGCCTCAACCTTGATCGACGCCCATCTCAGTTGGGAGGTGCGCGTCGGCGTGCATGCGGGCCCCGTGGTGGCCGGCGTTGTCGGCCAGGAGCGATATCAGTTCGACATCTGGGGCGACACGGTCAACATCGCCGCGCGCATGGTCGGCATGAGTGCGCCGGGCACTGTCGCCGCCACGGCGGAAATCTGGGATCAGCTTCGTTCGACCTTCCACGGCGAGGCTCTTGGCGAGCTCGAAGTCAAAGGCAAAGGCACGATCTCGATCTTCGGAATCCGGGCGCTGCCCGCGT
>CAYWIA010000066.1:0-11095 GCA_964458245.1 uncultured Methyloceanibacter sp.
CCATTAGCAGAAGCAACCTCGCCAGACGCTTCTCACTCGAATTGAACAGCTGATCGACCAGATCAGCCTCAACGCGAGCGTTGCGGGTAAGCAAGTACGAAATGAAAAACTCGGAAAAGTCCGGCTCCTGGTGAAGGACGCGCTGGATCGCGGCTTTCTCGAACCGCATTAGCTTTAGGTCGCTGATTGCCGTAACGGTGGCGAGCCGCCGAAGCTGCCCGTTGAGACCACCTTCGCCAAAGAAGTCCCCTTTTCCATGCAGCGCGACGACCGCTTCCTTGCCTTGCTCCGATACTACTGAGACTTTGCAATTGCCGCTCTGAATGTAAAAGACGCTGTCACAGGGGTCGCCTTGGGCGAAGACGGTTTCGCCTTTGCCGTATTTTACGGAAGTCTTTCCCCGACCCACCGCTGTGAGAAAGACTTTAAGGTTGAACGCCATTCGAGCTCCATTCGTCGCTGACTATTATACCTGACAGAAGGCGGGAAAACCGAAAAGTCCTTGAGTGTGCGAAATGAACAGCCCGACCGCCGTGGCTGGCTGCAATAGATCCCAGTCGTGAATGTCCTGCTGGTGCCAAATGGGCTCCTGTTCCCCGGGAAAGGTGGAGGATGAACGAATCCAGACTGCGTCCGTTAAGGGTTGCCGATTCAACCGATCGCCGCAACACACTCTGCGAACTTCTCTGCTGGTGAGTGATACTGCAAGGTCTTTCTGGGCCGTTCGTTGAGCTCGCGCGCCACGGCATTCAGTTTGGCCTGGCTGTGCATCGAGAGGTCGGTGCCCTTTGGGAAGTACTGGCGCAGAAGACGGTTGGTGTTCTCGCCGCTGGTTCCGATCGAGCATTTAACTCCAGAGCATCAAATGTGATTCAGCGCTTGCTCCCCGCGATCAACAGAGTGTGCGCCCCGCCGTCCAGAGGGACGCGGACTCGCCCTTCGGCACAGTCGAGATACGAGCCATCGAGGAGAGCGTGCAAGATGTCGCGGTGGCAACGCGATGGCATCTCTACGCGGATATCGTACTGGGTCGATCCCACTTTCACCGTGGCCTCAAATCCAGGCCATGCGGCTGGAATACAGGGATCGACGACAAGAAAAGCGCCTTCGCGGCGGATGCCCAGAATACCCTCAACACCAGCACGATACATCCACCCAGCCGCGCCCGTGTACCAGGTCCATCCCCCGCGCCCGGCGTGGGGCGAGACAGAATAGACGTCGGCAGCGACGACGTAGGGCTCGACTTTGTAGCGTTCGACTTCCTCGAGCGTGCGGGCATGATTGATCGGATTGAGCAGGGCAAACAGCGCGCTGGCCTTCTCATCAGCACCTAGCTTCGCAAACGCAAGGATAGCCCACGCAGCGGCGTGGCTGTATTGCCCGCCGTTTTCGCGCAGGCCCGGTGGATATCCCTTGATGTAGCCGGGATCGCGAGGCGTCTTGTCGAAGGGCGGCGAAAACAGGAGCGCCAGGCCGTCATCAGGGCGGATAAGGTACCTTTCCAAAGACGCCATCGCTGCAACGGCGCGCGTGGGATCGGCGGCCCCCGATAGAACCGCCCAGGACTGAGCAATGGAGTCAATGCTGCACTCTTCGTTCGTCTTCGAGCCGAGCCAAGTTCCGTCATCGAAAGTCGCACGGCGATACCATTCGCCATCCCAGGCCTCCCGCTCAAGCGCCTTGCGCACTGAGGCCGCATGAGCGCGCCAGCGTCGGGCACGGTGGGCGTCGCGACCCTTCGCCAGCGGCGCGAAAAGCTCGATGGTCCGCACCAGAAGCCAGCCTAGCCACACGCTTTCACCCCTGCCTCCTTCGCCGACTCGGTTCATGCCGTCGTTCCAGTCACCGGTGCCGATGAGCGGCAAACCGTGTTCGCCGGTGAGTTCGAGGCACTTGTCGAGCCCGCGGGCGCAGTGTTCGAACAGCGAAGCCGATTCGTCCGCGACCATCGGTTGGAAGAAGGCGTCGTGCTCGCCGGGGCGCAGGATTGGACCGTGGAGAAACGGCACAACTTCATCCAGAACCGCGGCGTCATCCGAACAGGAAATATATGTAGCGGTCGCGAAGGCAAGCCAGACAAGGTCATCTGAGATCCGCGTCCGCACTCCCTGCCCGGAGTGGGGCAGCCACCAGTGCTGGACATCGCCTTCGAGGAACTGCCGGGCGGCGGCGCGGAGGAGATGGGTTCTCGTCTCCTCTGGCCTGGCGAATGTCAACGCCATGCCATCCTGAAGCTGGTCGCGGAAGCCGTAGGCGCCACTTGCCTGATAGAAGGCCGATCGCGCCCAAATGCGGCAGGCCAGAGTCTGATAGAGTAGCCAGCCGTTCAGCATGATGTCCATCGCGCGGTCTGGCGTCTTGACCTGAACGGCTCCGAGCAACGTGTCCCATTGGTCTGTCACCTCCTCGAGGACGGCGTCGAGATCGGTTTCGCGATAGCGGGCGATCAGCGCTCGGGCCTCTTTGGCTGACCCGCATTGTCCGACAAAAAAGACGACTTCGATCGTCTCACCACTGTCGAGTTCCACTATCCTCTGCAAGGCTGCGCAAGGATCGATGCCGGCGCCGGTGGTCCCGGACAGCGGTGTCTTTCCGATGAGCGCCGCAGGCGCGGCAGGTCCACCATTGCGGCCAAGAAACTCTGTGCGGTCCGCCGTCCAGGCGGACTGTCGGCCGTGGAGATCAGCGAAGGCGACACGCTCGGAGAACGCGATGTTCCAGGGATTGCGGGCCAGCATCGCGCCGGTGGTCCTATCAATCTCCGTCGTGATGAACGGAGCCGAAGCCCCTCGGGACGTGCCGAGTACCCACTCAACGTAGGCCGTGACCAATAGCCGGCGGGGCTTTCCCGAGAGATTTCGAAGGGTCAGGCGTGAAATCTTGATCGGGTCGGCAAGTGGCACGTATTGCAGGAGTTCGAGCGCGATGTCGTTCGCCTGATGTTCAAAGCGGCTGTAGCCGTGACCGTGGCGAGCAATGTAGGTTCCGCCATCCCGGATCGGCTGTGACGTTGCGCTCCAGAGATCGCCGGTTATCTCGTCGCGAACATAGATCGCCTCGCCTGTCGAGTCTCCGACCGGATCATTCGTCCACGGCGTGAGCTGGTTCTCGCGGCTGTTTTTAGCCCAGGTGTAGCCGCTCCCCTCCGCCGCTACCTGAAAACCGAAGTCGGAATTGGCAATCACGTTGATCCACGGCGCAGGTGTCGCATGATTAGCATCGAGGATGATCACGTATTCCCGACCGTCTTTATCAAAGCCGCCAAGGCCATTGAAGAACTCAAGGTCCAGCGGCGCCGGCGATGGCCCCGGCGTCCGTGTTAGGGGCTTATGACGGCGGACCGGCAATGGCGCGATCGGCGACTGCAATAGACGGGCGAGTTGGTCGGCGATGGGCCCGCGACGGGCGATCAACGTGACGCGGGCGGCGGAGCGAAGCAACGCTCGGGCATCGCCGCTCATCAGGTCGGCGCGCAGCGCGTAGACCGCGCCTTGCGCGAGCTCTTCGCCGAAACGCGGCCGCAATTGACTACTCCGCACGGCAGTTTCGATTGCGATCTGAAGATCCTGCAGATAGGAGGATGCATGCTCGTTGACGATGACAAGGTCAACGTCGAGGCGTTTCATGCGCCAATATTCCTGGGCGCGTAGCAGCTGGTGAACCTGGGCGATGTCCGCGATTTCGTCGATACGTAGGAGAACGATCGGCAATTCGCCGGAAATGGCGTGCGGCCATAGGCCCGCCTGGGAACCAGCCCCGTAGACAATCACGTCTGACGGGGACCTGAAGCGTGGGTCGGCGTACAGGATCGGTGCAGCCAATCGCTGAAAGTCTGCTGCCTCCTCCGTCTCGACACCGAGATGGCGAAGCTGCACCTGGGCTTGGGTCCACGCAAGGGTCTTCGCTCGGTCGAACGCGCTGCGGTCATGGTGTTTATCGACGAAATCCAGAAGCTCGGCCCGTGACGACGCGACAACGGTCCAGAAAGCCACCCGCGCGACCTTTCCGGTCGGAATCACCAAACGATACCTGAGTGAGAAAACCGGGTCGAGGACGGTCCCGGTTGTGTTCGAAAGCGGCTGGCCATCCACCGTGGCGGCAGCTGCGCCGGCAGCGCGGCTCCGGCCCACAAAACGAGCCCGGTCCGACTCGTATTGCGGTTCGGCGACAATCTCGCCCTCCACGACGGCAAAATGGGCGGCCCATACCCGTGGCTCGTCATGCGAGCGCGGACGGCGTGTCGCGATGAGCACACCGAATTCGGCGAGATACTCGGTTTGGACGAACATTTTGGCGAAGGCCGGATGCGCGTTATCGGCGGCCGGCGTCGTCAGTACCACTTCAGCGTAGGATGTGAGCTCGATCTCACGCGGATCGCGTCCGTTGTTGGTCAGCGATACGCGGCGAACCTCGCCGTCATCCTCCCCGGAGACGAGAATGTTCATAGTAGTCGTCAACGTGCCATCGCGGTGGACGAATTCTGCGTGATCCTCCCCGAAGACGACTTCGTTGTCTGTCGCATCGCTTCCGACCAGCGGCGCGCCAGCAGACCAGACGTTTCCGTTCCGCGCATCCCGCAGGAAGATGAAGGAGCCCCAGTCGTCGCGGGTCGTGTCTTCGCGCCATCGTGTCACGGCAATATCGCGCCAGAGGCTATAGCCCGACCCCGCGGCAGTTAGCATCACCGTGTAGCGGCCGTTCGACAGCAAATGCGTCGTTGGGGCCCCACTGGCCAACGCCGTCAACCGGCGCACCGTCGGAGCCTGGGCACGGGCCTCCATCGCAGAAAGTTGCACTTCTTCGGCCCGCGGATGCGCAACGGCGACGCCGTGGGGCATGCGTTCTTGAAGCAGGAGCTCACTGGCTTGGATCATCGGTTCGCGGTGGAACCGGGCGCGCATCTGACCATCATGCAAGGTGTTCGCGATGGCAACGATGGTCATGCCCTGGTGATGGGCCATGAAGCTGCGTACAATTGCGAAATCCTCGTTATCAGGAAGTCGCGAGCGGGTGAAATCGAGGGCTTCGTAGAAACCGTAGCGGCCGCCTGCTCCCATCTCGGCAAGGCGGGCGTAGTTCCGTCGTGCGCCGCGCGGGTCCACCATCGCCGCAAGACCCGTTGCATAGGGTGCAATCACCACATTTTCGGAGAGGCCGCGCTTCAGGCCAAGACCGGGAACGCCGAAGTTGGAGTACTGGTATGTGAATTCGATGTCGCGGGCGCTATAGGCAGACTCCGAAATGCCCCACGGGATGCCCAACGATTGTCCGTAAGACTGTTGCCGCTCCACCGCCAGACGGTTGGTTTGCTCGAGCAGGCTGCCGACCGGCGCGCGCATTACCAGCGACGGCATCAGATACTCAAACATGGATCCGGACCAGGAGATCAGAGCCGATCCGCTCCCTAGAGGTGTCGCTGCCCGGCCGAGGTGAAACCAATGCCGGGTCGCAACGTCCCCCTTCGCGACAGCGAACAGGCTGGCAAGTCGTGCTTCGGAAGCGAGCAGATCGTAGCAACTTGGATCGTGGCTGTTGTCGGCAAGGGAATAACCGATCGACAGAAGTTTCCGCTCAGGATCAAGGAGAAATGCGAAATCCATTGCAAGTGCCATCTCGCGCGCAGTGGCGGCGAGCGAAAATAGTCTGTGCCTCAGGTTTTCCGGTGCATCGGCGATCTGGAGCCGGTCACGGCCATGTTCGGCCACGGCCTTGGTCAGGGCCTCGATCCAGAAAATCAGATCCGGGGAGCTGTCGTCTGTGACTGTGGATGTGACGTCGCGGGCCGCCTCGGTGGCCCTTTCAGCCAGCTGTTGCAGCGTCGGCAACAGCGTCTCGATCGCTTCCGCCCCATTCAATTGGGCTTCGATCTCTTCAAGGATGGAGGCGAGTTGCTGCCCATGCTCCCCCATCGACGCGGGTAAGTTGTCGACGGCTTCACGTATCAGCCCAAAATTGTCCGTCACGCCAAGCCGAACAGTTGGCGCAAGAGGGGCATCTATCCACTCCTCGCAAGCGTTGGCGAGCACGATCAAAAGACCAGCGAGATTTCCGCTATCGACGGAAGAGACGTAAGGGGGATCGAGCGTGTGTAGATCCTCTGTCCCGTACCAGTTGAAAAAATGGCCCTTAAACCGCGGGAGCTTCTTCATCGAACTGAATGTCGCTTCCAGCCGCTCGACGGTCTCCGTTGTTCCGGCCCAGCCGAAGTCGCGGGCGGCGATTGCGGAGAGCAGATATAGACCCATGTTAGTTGGTGATGTCCGGTGCGCAACGACCGGCTTTGGAACCTCCTGAAAATTGTCCGGCGGCAGCATGTTGTCTAACGGTGTCACGAATGTCTCGAAGAAGCGCCATGTGCGACGGGCGACGTAGCGCAAGTCGCGCGCGTCCGGATCTGAAATCAAAAGCCTTGGTGCTACGGCCGACGACCGGCTGGACCACAAGGCGAGTGCCGGCGCTGTCAGCCATAGCAGTGCAAAGGGTAGGACGAGTGGCCAGGATGACGGCGCCAATACGACTACGCCAGCAGTCATGAAAAGTCCTAGCGAGGTGCCACCCGCCATTTGCCGATAGAAGCCGCGAAGAGCCAATCGTGGACTTCCCGCCGACTGGGCGGCGGTCGTCCATTCGAGCAGGTGGCGACGCGTCGCAAACAACCGCGCCAACGTTCTCACGATAGCATCGCCCATTCGCCAAGCTTGATCGGCGAGGAACGCGACCGAAAGAAAGGTCTGCGCGGCCGCAAGCTTCAGGTCGGTAGCAAGCATGCGAATGTGACTGCGAAGACCCGTGCCAGCGTGATGCGGCAGCATGGAAAAGCAGGTCGGCAGGAATGCCGGGATCGCGATGGCCGCAAGGATAAGAAGGGCCCCTATAATGCTTGCGGGCATTGGCAGCAGCCAGCTGAAGCCGAGGCCTATCAAAGTGAACGGCGCAACCAGAGATCGCCTCAGATTGTCCAGCATTTTCCAGCGGCCGAGAAACGGAATCGACTGAGGTCCCGTTCCGTGCCCGAACACCCAGGGAAGGAGTTGCCAGTCGCCACGCGTCCAGCGATGCTGGCGCTTGCCAGCAACGTCGTAGCGGGACGGGAATTCCTCGACGAACTCAATGTCAGAGGCGAGGCCGGCGCGCGCAAAAACTCCCTCGAAGAGATCGTGGCTAAGGACGGCATTTTCGGGGATGCGGCCGGTGAGAGCTGCCTCGAAGGCATCGACGTCGTAGATGCCTTTCCCGGTATAGGAACCCTCACCGAAGAAGTCCTGGTAGACGTCCGAGACCGCCGCCGAGTAGGGATCGATACCGCCGGGGCTGGAGAAGACCCGTTGATAGAATGAACCCTCGCGGCCGATCGGCAGCGAAGGAGTGACGCGCGGCTGCAGAATAGCGTAGCCGCTGGTGACACGCTGCTCGACATCACTGAATTTCGGTTGATTGAGCGGATGGGCCATCTTGCCGATCAGCCGGAGCGTCGCCCCCCTCGGTAGCCTGGTATCGGCATCGAGTGTTATTACGTAACGCACGTCGGCCGGCACTTGCGGGGCGGGCGCCGTGACGGGCATGAACGTCGTGTCGGTGGCGCCGCGCAGAAGTCGATTGAGTTCGTGCAACTTGCCTCTTTTGCGCTCCCATCCCATCCACTTATTCTCGCCCACATTGAAGACACGGTGCCGATGCAGCAGGAGGAAGCGGCTACCGCCGGGGCCCGGCCCATAACGGCGGTTCAGGCGTCCGATCGCCTCGGCTGCAACGCCTAGAAGATGGGCATCGGCCTCGAGGACCTCCTGGTCCGCGTCGACACCATCCGATAACAGGGCAAAGGTGAGATCGCCGCCAGCACCGGCGAGGTGGTGCACCTCCAGCCGTTCAATTTGCTCCAGAAGGTCGACTTCGCTGGTCAGTAGCGTCGGCACGGCAACAAGCGTTCGAAGCGATGGCGGGACGCCTGCCGTAAGCGCAAGACCCGGCAAGGTCGTCGCGCCAAAGCGCCAAGTGATTACACGGTTGACGAGCGCGGACGCCACCTCGCTCGCCGGGAGGAACCCGATGAGAACAAACAGCGCGATCCAGCCGACAGCAACGCCGGAAATCGCAAGTGCCCAAAGCACGGGCAACAACAATCCCGTGGTGACAAACAGCATCGCGCCGACATAGCCACCAATACCGAGGCGGATATAGAAGCGGTTGACCCGGAGACCGAGAGGCGGTCGAAATCCGACCGTTCGCTCGAGTGGACGCCGACCGTCAGCGATCAGATGATAACCCGGATCGCCGGCGCGCCTCGCCGCCGCTGGATTGACGGCCCCGGCCGCCGCCGCGTGTGACGCGTTCAGCGCAAGATCGGCGACTTCGAGTTCCGTGGAAGACGAACCACGGGCCAATTGTTCGATTGCGCTTCGGTACAAGTTGCGTGTCGGAAAATCCATTTCGGAAAAGTTGCTCGCCGCGCGTAAACGCTCATCGACGAGACTTACGGTCTCGAACAGCTCTGCCCAATCAATGTCGGAGATCAGGCGCAAACTGGTGATGATATTGCGCACGGTGAGGTTGGAGGCGCCTTTGCTCCGTTGCTCGTACTGCACGACTTCATCTATTGAAGCGCCCTGAAGTCTGAGCCGCTCATCAAGCCATCCGAGCGCCGGCGTTATTATTGGATCCTGGCCCCTTAGCCGTTTAGCGAGGTGTGCGCCGAAAGTTTCGGACAAAGTTCCAGATGAGCGCGTGGATATGTCCCTTTCGAGCGCAGATCGGGCATCTCCTGATACAAGAAGCCGTTCGGCCAGCGCGTCGGCATCTGCGACCGCCCTTCGTCCGGCCGTGATCTGGTCTGCCAATCGACGCAGGTTCTCGATGAGGACAATGCGCAGCGTAATCGCAACGGCCCACAACTCGCCGATCGTGAGGGGCTGAACCCGCTGATAGGCTGCAATGAACCGGCGCAATATGTCGGGATCGAAGTGGCTGTCACTGTGGGCGACGAAGGCCCAGGCAAGGCCGAACACCCTTGGATAACCGGCGAAGGGTCCCTCAGCCAGTTTCGGCAACTGGCGATAGTAGCCGGGGGGGAGGTCATCCCGAATCTCGCGGATGTGACCCTCGACGAGGTGATAATTGTCGAGCAGCCATTCTGCAGCAGGAACTACACCTCGGCCGCTCTCCAGGTCTGCGGCGCTCGCGCGATAGGCCGCAAGTAACACCGCGGCATTATCATCGAGCCGGTTGTGCAAAGACGGGACGACTGGCGGTCTCGTCGTGACCGGCTGTGCGGCAGCGAGGCTTTCCGCGTGCTGCTCAAGCCGTTCGACGCCGAAAAGCTCCTCCCTCACCGGCGCCTTGTCGTTCCAGGGAGGCGACGGCGGGCGCCGCCTGATAGCTTGGCGAAGGATCGAGTTCATGAGCGCTCTAGATCGACGAGCGCACGCGAGATGAGTCTCGCGCCTCCGGTGCAGCGGCGAAGAGCTGAATAAGATGCTGCGCCTTGGCCGCAGCCTTCGGGCCAGGCTTCTGGCGGGGCGGCTAGGATAGGTCCCTCGCGCTCTTCCTGGCTACGCGGCAAGACCGCTTGGTCGGCCTGAGTCGCATGAAGACGTTGCGGGTGCGTCTCTGTCGCCTTTTGAGCGGATATATCTTGATCATCGTCGACGTTAACCGAGTCGTCCGTCATGGTTGCTGGTCCTCGCTCGCAGCGTCGAATGGAATGTGCCACGGTGGAAAGGAGAAATGGTGCCGGGCCCGCGCCAAGTCGGCAAAACGAAAACGACCCATTGCGAACCTCTCTGCTGGTGAGTGATACTGCAAGGTCTTTCTGGGCCGCTCGTTGAGTTCACGCGCCACGGCGTTCAATTTGGCCTGGCTGTGCACGGAGAGGTCGGTGCCCTTTGGGAAGTACTGGCGTAGAAGGCGGTTTGTGTTCTCGTTCGTGCCGCGCTGCCAGGGGCTGTGGGGATCGCAGAAGTAGATGTCGAGGTCCGTGGCGAGCGTCAGGCGCTTGTGATCGGCAAGTTCCTTGCCCCGATCCCATGTGAGCGAGCGGCGCAGCTCCCGCGGCAGGTGCTGCACCTGTCTGGCAAGCGCGGCCACGACACTGGCGGTGTCCTTGTTCTCGATCCTGGCCAGCATCGCGTAGCGGGTGTGACGCTCAACGAGCGTGACGATATAGCTGTTCTTCGAGCCGGCGATCAGATCACCTTCCCAGTGGCCGGGGATGGCGCGGTCCTCCACGGTCGCCGGGCGCTCCCGGATTGAGATCGCATCCTTGATCTGTCCCAGTCCGTCGCCCTTGAGGCTCGCATGCCGCGAGCGACGGATCGTCCGTGTCGCACGAAGATGCGCAAGAAGTTCCTTCTTCAGAACGCCCCGCGTCTGGATGAACAGGCTTCGGTAGATCGTCTCGTGGGACACGCGGGCGGTCTCGTCGTCGGGATGGGCGCGCTTCAGCCAGCCTGCGATCTGCTGCGGCGACCACTTGCGCTTAAGCTTGACTGATACTCTCCGGCAAAGCCTAGGGCGACAAGCCAGCTTGCAGGGCTTGGGACGCAGGGCGCGGTCCCACGCCGCCTGATCCGACTGGACCGCCCGATAGAAAGCGCGCCCGCCATTGCGGCTTACCTCGCGGCTGATCGTCGACGGGGCCCGCCGTAATTGGCGGGCGATGGCACGCAGGGACAGCCGGGCGCTTAAGCCTCTGGAGACTTCCTCGCGTTCCGCCAGCGTCAGAGCCAGTCGCGACCTTCGCTGCTCCGCAGGACGGATGCCGTCGGTCCTGGCCAACAAAGGATAAATCGACGAGGAGTTACGATCAAACCTCCGCCCGATCGAGCTCATCGACTCTCCACGCTGCCAGCGATCCCAAATCTCCGGCTTCTGCCTCTCCGTGAAATAGATCCGATGACGATAGCCCATCTGCAACACTCCATCTCTGCTCCAAGATCGAAGCGTTGCGTCGACCACCTGAACCCGCCCCACTAAGTCGACATCCGCAGCCTCGCAATTGAGGTCGGCTACGTGCCACAAGCAGACATTCAGGACGATAGCTCTGGCCCCCCCCCCCGCGCTGGGTCGGACTGCAACTAGCGGGAAGGTACGTTCTGTGGAA
>CAYWIA010000067.1:0-2727 GCA_964458245.1 uncultured Methyloceanibacter sp.
GTGCGGAGGGCGATTGCGTTGCCGCGCAAACCCTTCGCCCGCGATGCTTCGGTCCTGATCCCTCACCAGCCAATAGACCACTCCGAGCGCGATGATCGCCGCCGCGAGTGACAACAGCTGCGTCGTTGCTTGCGATACGTCGAGGATCAGCAGCTTTCGGACTATGGCAAGCAGCGCAATCAGGATCACGGTGCGGACCTGTACCACGCTCTGCTTACGCTCGGTGGAGACGAGCAACGACCGCTTGAATTCGAGCGCTATGATGACCGTCATGATCGCTCCGAACACTGCCTGGAAAACGGTGTAGTCCGTCGGATCCAAACTGCTCGATGCGATCATCTGAAAGAGCTTGAGAGCGAGGTTCCAGACCGCGAAGACGACGAAGACGGCGATCAGAGCGGTCAGGATGAAAATAACGATATGCTCGAACTTCTCGTAGAAGCTCATCAGATCGAACCGCTTGCGCGCTTCTGCGAATTGCTCCTTCCAACCCATGGCCTGTTCCTCGCGAAAGGAGAGACACCCGCGGTCTAGCCGGACGCCAAATAGCGATGCACGAACGCGATTGTCATCGCGCCTTCGCCGACCGCAGAGGCGACGCGCTTGATCGAGCCGTGTCGCACGTCGCCGGCGGCAAACACGCCGGGCATCGAGGTCTCCAAATAATACGGTTCGCGGTTCAGCTTCCAGGACTCCGTTGTGGGAGCGAACTTCCTGAGGTCAGGCCCGGTTACGAGATAGCCCTGCTCGTCGCGAACAATGCCGACCTCCTGGGCCCATTGGGTATTCGGACGGCCACCGAGACAGAGAAACAGAAAACTCGTTTCGATCATCCGCTCGTCGCCGGTCTCGCAATTGCGGATGGTGACGGCGTGCAACATATCATCGCCGTGCAAGGCAACGACTTGACTCTTAGGCAGGATCTCGATGTTTGGCGTGTGAGTCACCCGATCAACGAGATATTCGGAGACGTTGTCGTTCAACCGCTTCCCTCGCATGACGATGGTCACCTTGCGGGCGTAGCGAGAAAGATGCAGCGAGGCCTGGGCCGAGGAATTGCCGGCGCCCACCATGACGACATGCTCATTGCCGCAAAGTTGAGCTTCGCTTGCACCCGCACCGTAATAAACGCCGGCGCCGAGAAACTTGTCCTCGCCGGGCAGTTCCAGACGTCGATACTCCACGCCCGTGGCACAGACCGAGACGCGGGAAACAAGCGTTGTTCCATCGTTGAGCTCGACCACACCCTTGCAGGTGCTGAACTCGCCACGAACGCCGGCCCGATCAATAAGAACTTCGACTCCAAACTTGGCTGCCTGCTCACGCGCCCGCTCGGCAAGTTGGGCACCACTAATCCCATCGGGGAAGCCGAGATAGTTCTCAATATTCGGGCTGCTGCCGGCTTGGCCACCCACGGCAAACCGCTCGACCAGGACTGTCCTCAACCCCTCTGAGGACGCGTACACCGATGCGCTCAAGCCGGCCGGTCCGGCCCCGTAAATGGCGACGTCATACTCGGAGCGGGAGGGATGATGGAACCAGCCGAGCTTCTCGGTGACCTGGCGCACGGTGGGCCGCTCCATGCGGGTTCCGTCCGGAAAAATGCAGATTGGCAAACGCGTGTCGTTGACGTTGTCGAGACCAAGCTCGGCGCGGGCCTGCTCATCGCTTCCAAGCTCGACCCAATCGAAGGGAACGTCGCTCCGATGGAGAAAGTCGCGGATGGCGAAAGCCTGCGGCGAACCTCGTTTCCCGTAAAGGCGGAGAGCTGGAACACGGTCCATAACCACTCCTTTGAGCAACGGTCAGGATCAAGCTTATTCCAAAGGCCTCGATTACAAAACGAGAAACACGTGCCGCGGTGCGGGGTCGGATTGGATCAAAAGCTGACGCGAGGCGCTTGCCGGGATCGGTCTGCGGTCAGTCCTCGATGCTCTGAGCGTCCCATTCCCTCAGTGCGGCGCGCACCAGTTCCCGGAAGCGGCCGTCTTCCGTCACTTCCGTGATGCCCTCACCGAACTTCGCGGACAGCGCGGCACAGGGAGACTTCTTCGAGAAGGCCACGAACAATTCCTGCGAAAGCAGCTCCGGCTCCAGCGGCTGGATGTTGTCGTTGAGCGCCAGCCGCGCCAACTCGGACGTCGCCGGATAGTAGGCCGCGATCACGTAGTCGGCGTCGCCGGAGGTGAGCGCATCGAACGCGGCGGAGAGCCCGTCTGCCCGTGTGACCGTGAGCTTGTCCTTCAAGAAGGCATCAAACGCCGTGCCGAAGCTCTCTCCTCTATTCGCGACGCCCTTCTTGCCGATGAGATCGTCTTGCCCCTTGAAGTCGAAGGCGTTGTCGCCTGCGACGAAGATTTGGACCGGATCGTAAGCGAACGGCGGCTCGACATAGTCGAGATACTCGGCTCGCTCGTCATTGTAATAGACGCCGATGATCATATCGGCCTTGCCGTCACGCGCGGCCGATTGCGCCTCGGACCACGAGCCCATGTATTTGGACTCGAATGGCACTTCGAGTTCTTTGGCGATCTCCGCGATGAGAAGGGGCGCCGCGCCCTTGATGTCGTCCCCGACCCTGAAGGCCATGACGGGATAGTTGGGATGGCCCGTCGCAACGATCTTGGTGCAGGTCTCCTCGGCACGCGCGGCAGTGGCGGTGACCATCGCTGCGACAAGCAAGCTCAGACAGACGCGTCTTTTCATCCTCGACCTCCCCGAGAGCAA
>CAYWIA010000067.1:2827-4189 GCA_964458245.1 uncultured Methyloceanibacter sp.
GGCCCTCACCTCTTTGTTTCAGACCGGGCGGTCGATCGCGGCGCCGGCATAGCAGGCAGGAGCCGACAGCATGGGGAAAGCTGATCGCCGTGTCGTGGCGCTGCGCCGCCTTACGGAACATGTCGCCGAAGTGTCACCGCTCGATCTCTCGGTCAGGCTGTGGGACGGGACGGTGCTTCCCCTGTCGCCCAAATCCGATCCCGGCGCATCGGATTCCGGCAAGGCAGACCACGGGCTGACGCTCTCCATCTCGACGCCAAGGGCGCTGACGCGCCTGGTGCGCCGGCCGCGCCTGCCCACGGTGGTGGAGCTGATCGCCGAGGGTGCGGTCGATCTCGAAGGCGGGACGTTGCTCGATTTGGCGGCGCGGGCCGGATCGGGGGCCACGCGAGGGCTGGCGAAGCGGCTGGACAAGACGCTTGCGATCCGCGCGCTCCTGCCTTTCGTCTTCGGACCCGGCGGCGGCGGCGAGGGGCACGCCTATACAGGCGTGCAGGCCGCGAAGCATGGCAAGGGCCGCGACGACAAGGCGCAAGTGCAGTTTCATTATGACGTCTCGAACGCCTTCTACGCGCTCTTTCTCGATCCGGAGATGGTCTATTCCTGCGCCTATTTCCGGGATTGGGAAGCGGACCTCGCCACGGCCCAGATCGCGAAGCTCGACATGTCTTGCCGCAAGCTGCGGCTCAGCCCGGGCGAAACGCTGCTCGACATCGGCTGCGGCTGGGGCGGGCTGGTCTGCCATGCGGCACAACACTACGGCGTGCGCGCGCATGGCGTGACGCTGTCGGAGGCGCAATTCGACTTCGCCACGGAAAAGGTCAAGCGGCTCGGTCTGGAGGACAGCGTCACGATCGAATTGCGGGACTTCCGCGATCTGTCCGGCATCGAATTCGACAAGGTCGCGTCGATCGGCATGTTCGAGCATGTAGGGCTCGACAACCGCGACGGCTATTTTCGCCACATCCGGTCCCTTCTGAAACCGCGCGGCATCTATCTGCATCACGCCATCGCGCGGCCGATGAAGGCCACCGAGAAGAAGTTCCGCAAGGGCAGCCCGGAGTTCCGCGCTCTGGTGAAATACATCTTCCCCGGCGGCGAGCTCGACCATATCGGCGGCAGCACCGACGCGATGGAGCGCAACGGCTTCGAAATTCACGATACGGAGGGCTGGCGCGAGCATTACGGGCGCACCTGCCGGCTGTGGACGGAGCGGCTCTACGCCAATCGGGAGGCCGCCTACCGCGAGGCCGGAGAGGCCAAGACCAAGATCTGGCTGATCTATCTCGCCGGCTGCGCGCTGGCCTTCGAGCGCGGCACGGTCGGCATCTTCCAGACGGTGGCGACGAAGCGCGCCCGCGG
>CAYWIA010000067.1:4289-10964 GCA_964458245.1 uncultured Methyloceanibacter sp.
CTAGGTCCAACACCCGAGGGGGGAACCTTGAGACAGGGCCTCGGCGTCAGCGCAGTGGCAGCAACGATCGTGGCACTCGTTTCATGCGCGGCGGAGGCTTCGCCGCTCATGACGGGGCGCGACCAGGCCGACTCTGTCTCCCCGCGACTCTCGCTGCTCCACCGGGTCCTGATCTACGCCAAGGAAGGGAGCTCGAAGCTCCTCGACGGCCGCTGGAACCTGAGCCAGAGCGAGGCGAAGCTCGGCCTCAGGCTCTCACCCGACGAAACGAAACAACTGATGGCCTGCACGGGGCGGATCGTGTGCCACAAGCGCGGAGAAACGGTCTTCGGCTCCGCGTCGAGCGTGCTTCGGCCCGATCTTCTCGTGACGGCGAAGCACGTGTTCTCCAAAGGCAAGGGCGGGGCGGTGACCGCGGGAAGCTGCAGCTTCCGCAGCTTCCTGCATAGGAACGTCGCCGTTCCGATCGTGATCGAGAAGGACCAGAGGAAGGGATATTTTCTGAACAACGAGGATTTCATCGTCGTCCGCCTGAAACGCGAATTGAAGGATTGCGGTTCTTTCGCGATCAACGACGACAGGTTCCTGTCCGAGGGGGAACAGATCTTCTCGGCGACCGCGTACCAGCGCAACAGCTTGAACAAGATCTCGCTCCGAGAGCCCGTGCTCGCCAAGGGAACAATAAGAAGCGTCTCCACCGGATTTTGGGGCGGGCCCCCGTTCTATTACGGCGAAATCGACCTCGACGAGGGTGGGTCCGGCGGCGCGGTTTTCGCTCTCAAGGATGGACGCCCGGTGTCGGACAGCGACGGGCGCCTCGTCTTGAGGGGAATCTTGGTGGCGGTCGGACCGCGCGCGAAGAGCGGCGCCCCCTATAGCGAGGATCGCAACTACACGATCATCGTCGGCCTTCAGGACGAGTTCAGGCAGCTGGTCAAAGGCAAGGCTCACAGGCCCTTTCCGGTGGAACAGGCGCAATGTCTCGACGGCGGCGCGGCCAAGATCGATGTGGTCTCAGAATCCGTTCCAGTGCCTCAGACCCCGGCGCTTGCGCCGTTCCTTCATGAAGATGCATGCCGCCGCGAACCGAACGCCGAGTGCACACAGCTCGCGAAAGAATTGAAAGAGCTGGCCAAGGGCATCGAGACGCTGGCCGCGACGTCGGCCTCATCGTCGCGAAAAAAGCAAAACGAGCAATTCAAGCTGAAGAACGACACGAACTGCCCGATCTGCTTCACCTATCATCGTTGCAACGGGTACGGATGCTGGGACGAAGTGGTGCGGGCAAGCGGCAAATCGACCCTTTTCGCCGGCGTGAGCGAGCGGGCGCCCGAGATCAGGAACCCGCAATTCTGCGCGTCGGGCGGGTTGCTCGCCGATTGGCGGCCGCCGCTCCCGCCGCTGAAGCCCGCGCTGCCGCCGCCTCTTCCGCCCAGGAAGCCGGGGCTGACGCTCGCTGTGGCCGACTCCGGCGCCTACGGCGCCGACTCCGAAGCCATCTTCTTGGCGGCTAAGGAGAAGGCCAAGCGCGAGGGCGTCTGGATGCTGACAGAAGAGGACATTCGCGGCTTGAGCTTGAGACAAATCTCCGAGCTGCGAGGTTACTGACGATCTAGCTAGTTGCCGAAGGCGCCGCCGAAGCCCGGCGCGGACTCCTGCTTGGGGGCAGCCGGCTGCGCGGGCGCCGCTGGAGCAGGCTCCGGCTCAGGCGCTTGGGCGGCGGACTGAGCGTTCGGGGGCGGCACTGCCGCGGCCCCCTCTCCAGCGGGAGCGGCCTCCGGCGCGGGAGGCGGCGCTTCCTTCTTCTTCACGCCGAGCATCTGGCCGATGCCGCCGACCACGCCCTTGGTAATGGCGGTGGGGACGGCGACGCTCTTCTCCACGAGCCCGCCCTCGCCCGTATCCAGCCCAAGCAAATTGGTCGGCATGGAGATCAAGCCGCCGCCGAGCTTGTCGAGCTGCTGATAGGCGGCGATCGGATTCTCCAGGACGCCGACAATATCGGGATAAATGGCGGGATTATCCCAAGGCCCCGTGACGGCGATGGGTACCGGGAAGCCGAGCATGCTGTTCTTGCCGCTTTGGCTCTCGACGCTCGCCAACATGAAGGGATTGACGCGGAACTTGAGGCGCTGCGCCGGAATATCCACGGTGCCTTTGCCGCCGATGGAAACGAGAGGCCCCAGTAGGCGCAGATCTTCGGTCTCAGCCTGGCCGCCTGCGATCTGGAAGCCGGCGCCGAACTTCTTGAAGACGGTTTTTGCCTCCTGCTTGAACTGCCAGCCGGTGAGAATGCCCGTCGTCAGGGTGCGCAGCATGTTGGCGACGTTGAGCCCGCGCAACGCGCCGTCAGTGAACTCGAATTTGGCCGTGCCGTTGAGACTCGAGACCAATGCCTGCTCGCTGTTGCCGCCGGCGGTGAGATCGGCGTTCAGCGCGGCCTTGCCTTCGATGGTTTGGAACTCCGCGACGTCGCGCAGGAAGGGATGGGCATCGAGCCCGGCGAGCGCGAGGGTCACACGATGGACCGGGGACGCGCCGCTCGCGTCGATCGAAAGCGCCAGCGATCCGCCGCCGCCATAGGCCTTGAGGTTCGGCGCATTGAGGCTGAGCTTACCGCCGGACAGCGTGACCTTGACCGTCCCGGAGGCAATCCTGATCTTTTCATAGACGAAGTTTTCGACGGTCAGATCGACATCGGCATCGACGCCTTTCAGCGCCAGCACGCCGAGCTTTTCCGTTCTCCAGCCGAGACCGCGCTTGGCTGAGGCGGCGGCGGGTACCGGTGCGGCCGCTACGGGCGCGGCGGGTTCGGGCTCGCTCTTGGCCGGCGGCGCCGCGGCGGTTTCCGTCTCGCCGCCGGGCGGCGCAGCCATGGGATTTGAGGCAGGAGGAGGCGCCGGCGCGGCGGCTTGCCCGCCTTCAGCCTCCGGCGCCGTAGCGGCCTCGGCAGCCGGCTTGGCGGTTGCGGCGGCGCCCTGCCCGGTCGATGTCCCTGTCAGCGCCGCCTTGATGGCCGGCACGTCGCCGGCGAAATTCGCGGTGGCGGTGCCCGAGACTCTTTGACCTTCGAAATTGGCGCTGACCGGATCGAGGACCAGGATGTCGTCCTTGTAGGTTCCGTTCGCCGTGAGCGTGTAGGGCGCGGAGACAGCGGAGATGTCTCTCAGAACAAGCGTGTCGTTGTTATAGAGGACGCCACCATTGACCGTGGCCGTGGCGGGAAGATGGGACGGCGCATCGACGGCGAGCTTGACCGACGCCGCCTCTCCCCCGAGAAGCTTTTCGATCCCGGCAACCAAGCCCGTGACCTTGGCGGGCTTTCCGTCGAGGTCGACGGTGACATCGAGATTGACCGTATCGTTCTGGTAGGTCGCGCCCCCGGTCACCGCACGGCCGCCGACAGTCGCGGTGACGCCGCTCAGCGAGACCACATCGTCCGCGTAGGAGGCCGCGCCCGACGCGGTATCCTCGCCGGAGACCGCAGTGAATCGCGTGAGGGTGAAGGTCCCCTCATTATACGTGGCGTTGCCCGACAGAGTGGCCGGGGCCGGGAGATGGTCCGGCGCGTTGACGCCCAGCTCGAGTGGTGTCTCGCCGCTGGCAAGAAACCGATCAAGGCTCCCAAGTGACCCCGCGACGCGAAGCGGCTTTCCCTCGGGCGCGGCTTCTACATCTATTGAGAGCTTGTCGTCCACAAGCTTCGCCGTTCCCGAGAACGGCGTCTGATCGAACGTCCCTTGCGTGATGGCGAGCGTGTCGTCGGCATAGGTCGCGTTGCCGGTCAACGCGTGCGGCCCGTACTGCGCCTTGAGCTGGGCGAGCTTGACGACTCCGTCCTTGTTGGAGGCTGCCGCGGAGACCGTGACTTGGTGCGGGAGCACGCCCGGCGCGCTCAGCACAAATTGTGCCGGGACCGGTCCGCCCTCCACGAAATGCGCGAAGCTGCCAATGGTCCCCGCGGCAGCGACGCGGTCGCCGTCATAGGTGGCGGAGCCATCGAAGGCGAGCGCGCCATTGGCCTTCGGCAGCGACGCCTCTGCGTCGAGCGCGGTGATCCGCTGCCCCGGCGTGCCATCTTCGGCCGGCGGCAGGATCACCGTCCCGTTGCGGACGATGAGCTTGTCGAGACTGAGATCGCGAAGCCCGCCTTGCGGGGACGGCTCTTCCGGAGCTGCGCTCGGCGCAGGCGTCTCACCCTCCGGCAAGGGCAGCGTGATGACGGGATCGATGAGCTCCAATTCGGTCAGTTGCACCTTGCCGCTCAACAGGCCGCTTGCGAGCAAGCCGAACTTCAAGGTGCGCGCGGTGATGAACTCGGCGGAGCCGCCGGCCGCAGGTTCGGCAATGCCGACATCTCTCGCCACCAGATCGAGAGACGGGAACAAGGCGATGCGCATCGGGCCATCCACGCGCACGCGATAGCCCGTGGCGCTCTCCACCTGCGCGAGCACTCTTTTCTGCAGATCGTCGGTGGCGATGAAGTAGGGAGCGACGAACACGAGCCCGGCGCCAAGGATGACGAGGGCCAAGACAACAAATAGAATCCGTCGCACGCTATTCTCCCGAAATCGGCAAAACTGCCTCACCCTACGGGAAACAGGGCGAAGCGGGAACCGCAGAGCGGCGAGAGGCTTCAATGAAATGTCGCAGACGGCCCTTATGTGGCGTGGAAACGTCGCGAAACACCAAGGAGACCTGAAAAATGCTGTTTGTCTGCTACGTCACCATCGACCCCGAAAGCCGCGACGAGGCCATCGCGCGCCTCAAAGAGGACGGCATCGTGGAACCGAAGGGCGTCAAGCTCATCGGCGCCTGGATCGCGCTCACCCAGCAGGAGACTTGGTGCATTTTCGAGGCGGATAGCGCCGAGGCAATCATGAAGCTCTACGAGCCGTGGACCGACCTCAACGTCCACCAGATCGCGCCGGTGATGGATTTCGCGGATCTCAAGAAATACGTGGACGCGAACGACTAGACTTGCCCCTCACGATGGCGATTGAGCCGCGCCGTTGGGTCCATGGGTGCGGTCCGGCGCATCCGCGTCCGCAAGCCGCTGTGCGAGAGAGGCCGGTTTCGCCTTGGTCTCCCATTTGGAGGTGCTGTCGAAGGCCTCCTGGGCCACCTCGCGGATCGTACCGTCGACCTGCTCCAGATCGCCGACGACCCGCTTGGCCATCTCCACGTAGTGCTGGTGGATGGCGTACAGCCGCCGGCGCAAATCCTCGTTCACGGAGCGCAGCGTGGAAAGCTCGCTCTGCTGGTTGGCCAAGCGGTTGCGCAACTCGTTGCGCTCCGCCACCAGGCGTTGAACTGCCGCGGCACCGGCAAGAGCGGCGTTTTCGATCGCCTGATCCGAAGCGAGCTCGCCGTTCTCATAGGGCTGCTGGGCCACGTTTTGCGTGTCTCTGGATGTGTCCGTCATAGGCGCAAGTCCTTCCGTCGAAGGGAAGGTAACGAAAAAGAGGCTAACCCGTTCCAGCCCCGGTGCTTTCGGCAGCCCTTTTCTGACGTCAACCCAGGCCGACCTCGGCGACTTTATCCTTGTATTCTTCCTTCGGATCGGCCCCGAGCATCATCTTGATCCCGGCGAGGAAGCTCGACTCATCGAGCCAAATTTCCGCATGCTCGGGATCGAGACGCAACAGCGTGACCTTTGGATCGTCCTTGCCGCCCTCGAACCAGGCGGCGACGTAAGGATTCCAGAGCTTCTCGATCATCGCCTTGTCGTTATCGACGCGAACCGTGCCGTGCACCGTGGCGAACAGATCGTGTCCCTTGGAGGCGAACGTCGCGACCGCGCGTCCGGCCGCCGAACCCACAGCCCTGGGAATCTCGGTGTCCTTGGCGGTGAAGAACCAGATGGGGCCGCTCTCGCCCTCGACCATGGCGGTCATGGGCCGGGGGTGCACGTCCTCGTTCCCCTGCAGCCCGAGCATGATCGTGCGGTCGGATTCGAGCGCGTTCCAGAATTTCGCCTTCATTTCTGCGGCACTGGGCATTGCTTTCTCCTCGTAATGTTCGAGGGGAAACGCGCCAGGACACGCGCCGTTCCGGCCTGTTTCAGACCCCAGGCGCGCCGGTCAGCGGGAAGCGCTGCTTGATCTTGGCAAACAGCCGGTCGCGCACGTCGCGATAGGCGTCGAGAATCTGCTCGCGGCTGCCGCTCGCCAGAGTGGGATCGGGTGTCGGCCAATATTCGACGTCGATGGCGTAGCCGTGGGCGAGCTCGAGGGCTTTGTGCTGAGCTTCCGGCGCGAGCGTGACGATGAGATCGAAGCTGAGATCGTGCAGATCGCCGACCGACACCGGCTTATGGCGCGACATGTCGATACCCATTTCCTCCATCACGGCGATGGCGAACGGGTCCGGCTCGCCAGGGCGCACGCCCGCGGATTCCACATAGATGCGCCTGCCGGCGAGATGCTTGAGGATGGCGGCGGCCATGGGCGAGCGGACGGCGTTGCGGCTGCAGGCGAAGAGGACCGCGCCTGGCAGGTCGCCGCCTTGGCCCACGCTCGGTCAGCCCTTCCAGTGAAGCGCGCAAAGAAGCGTGAAGAGGCGCCGTGCGGTGGCGATGTCGACCGCGACCTTGCCCCTCAGCCGCTCCATCAAAAGATGGCTGCCTTCGTCGTGGAGCCCGCGGCGGCCCATGTCGATGGCCTCGATCTTGGA
>CAYWIA010000068.1:0-10930 GCA_964458245.1 uncultured Methyloceanibacter sp.
CACGGACGGGCGCGGCGACGCGCTGTCGCGGTTCTGGGGCCGGCTCGACTTTGCGCTCCTCGACAACGACGAGCTTAGGCTTGCGCGATGGGCGCGGCACGATATCCGGCATGAAGTCCAGCTCGTCCGTCTCGATGCTCGCGACGGTACTGAGCTCCACCTCCTCTTCGATGGCGGACGCCGGCGCGTCTTCCACGAGAGCGGCTTCCGGGGCGGGCACCGGCGCGGCCGCTTCCAGCGGCAGCGCAGCCTCGACCGGATCCGACAAGGCCGCTTGCTCCATCAGCGGCGCTTCTTCGACCACCGCGGTGCGTTCCGGGATCTCCGGCAAGGCGCCCGTGATCTCCTCGGTCTCGGGCATGGCCCAGCCCGCTTCATCGATGTCCCCTTCGCCTTCGAGGATGTCGGACTGTGGCAGCATGGCGGCTTGGACGAAAGGCGGAGGCGTAGATCGCACGATGACCTGGATGGCGACCGTGCCTTGAGCGGTGTCGTCCGGCGCCGGCAGTGTGATCATGACCGGCAGGATAAGCGCCAGGACCGCGGCATGGGCCGCGCCGGCGCCGAAGGCGCAGACGGGCAGACTGGGCTTGTCGATATGAATCACGGACGGTGGAGCGCAAAAAGTTTCGCCGAACGCTCAATACTCACGCCCGTTCTGAGTTAGCTGAGTCGGCCCCCGGGCCGCAACCCTTTAGTTTTCCATGACAATTTTCGGCGCTTGGCGCTCGGTGCCGGACACGCGCTCCAGCTCCGCCCAAGCCGTCGCGGCGATGTGGCGGTAGGCGCCTGCCACGGGGCTGTCCGGATCGGTGGCCACCACCGGCTTGCCCTCGTCGGAGGTCTCACGGACAGCCATGGTGAGCGGCACTTCGCCCAGGAAGGGCACGCCAAGCCTCCCCGCTTCCTGCTTGGCGCCGCCATGGCCGAAGATGTCGGACCGCTCGCCGCAATGAGGGCAGAGGAAAGTCGACATATTTTCGACAATGCCGAGCACCGGCACGTTCACCTTCTTGAACATGTTTAGACCCTTGCGGGCATCGATCAGCGCGAGATCCTGCGGCGTGGACACGATCACCGCGCCCGCGAGCGGCACTTGCTGCGCCATGGTGAGCTGGGCGTCGCCCGTACCCGGCGGCATGTCCACGACCAGCACGTCGAGATCGCCCCAGGCTACGTCCTTGAGCATCTGGGACAGGGCCGACATGACCATCGGTCCGCGCCAGATCATCGGCGTCTCCTCGTCCACGAGGAAACCCATGGACATCACCTTGAGACCATAGCTGCGCATGGGATCGAGCTTGTTGCCCGCGAGTTGCTGCGGCTGGCCGTGAATGCCCAGGAGCCGTGGCATTGAGGGGCCGTAAATGTCGGCATCGAGCACGCCCACCTTGAGGCCCTGATCCTTCAGCGCCAGGGCGAAATTGACCGCGGTGGTGGATTTCCCGACGCCGCCCTTCCCCGAGGCCACGGCGATGATGTGCTTGACGCCCGGCACGCCGCCGGGACGGTGGCGGGCATCGCGGGCCGCGCCCGGCGCAGTGACCCCTGGACCTTGCGAGGCATGACTCTGAGGGGCTTGCGGCGGAGGGCTCTGCGGCTGCGGCGCCTGCCGCGCATGGCCATTGCCGCCGGCAACGGGACCCGCCGCGCCCGAAGGGCCGGCGCTGCCCGGTTCGCGGTCGGCGGTGAGCGTTACGGCGACACCCTCCACGCCGGGCAACCCCTTCACGATGGTCTCGGCCGCCTGGCGCAACCCCTCGAACTCGCGCGCCCGCGCCGGATCCACGGAGATGGCGAAATAGACCTTGCCTTTGTGGATCACGACCTCGGAGACGAGGCCAAGCGAGACGATATCTTCGCTGAGGTCGGGACCCTTCACGCCCTTCAGGGCGGCCAGAATTTGGTCTTTGGTCAGTGTCTCGGTCATGGCCGGAATGTAGTGAGGAAGAGACCGCAAAGCAAAATAGGAAACGGGCGCCGGTGGGCCCAAGAAAAAGCCCGGCATTGCACCGGGCTTTTGGGTTGGGGAAAGCCAACAGACCGGACGCGGGCTGGGGGGATGGGGTAGGTTGGGTGCGCGCCGCGCCGGGTCCGAGATGCAAACGCCCCACTCACTGATCGGTTCCAATTATTTTCCTTTTGGCCAGAGGACCATTTTTTCGGCGATTGCCGGCTTTCCCAGTCGTCCGGGATCGAAATCGCCGGCCAGATCGTTGTCCCAGGACACCCGGACAGCGCCGGAAGACTGTCAGCCGCTAGGGAGGCCCCAATGTCAGACACTACGATCAAGAAAGTCGAAGCCGACACGTCCCCAAAGGGCGATATGGGCCAGCGCTATCTGGCATCCGGCAAGAGCGTTTCGATGCGCCTTTGGGTCCAGGAATCGGCAAAGGCGGAAAAAGAGCCTTCCACGCGCAACTACGAGACAGTCGGGTTCGTCATCTCCGGTCGCGCCAAACTCGAGGTCGAGGGCCAGACCATCACCCTCTCGCCTGGAGATTCCTGGCTCGTTCCTGAAGGCGCCTCGCACAAGTATACGATTTTGGAGCCTTTCACCGCCGTCGAGGCGACGTCGCCTCCGGCCGAGGTCCATGGCCGCGATGAACCGCACTGACGCGGCCGCCAAGACTTTTTGCCAACACCGGCGAGCCACAAATCCGCCGCAGAGTAAGAAGAAAGCACTCCAGGGCTAACCCTGGAGTACAACACCCATGACTAAAGCATTGACTATTGCTATCCTTGTCCTTGTTTCGACAACATCTGCCTTCGCAGCAGATCAATTCTACATCGCCAAAGACCAGGCGACGAACAAGTGCAAGATCGTGAAGGCTAAGCCGAAGAACGACAAGCTCATCCTGATCGGCACGGAATCCTACGCCACCAAGGACGCGGCCAAAGCCGCCCGCAAAGCTGCGGACGAGTGCAAGAAGAGCACCTAGATGCCAATGGCGGTGGCTCCTTCGACTGGAGCCGCCGCCATTTGTTTTTGCGCGCCTGATCAGGCTCTCAGCCCTTGCGGCGCTCTACTCACCAGGTCCCAGACTGGTCACATTTGCACTCTTCAATGCCGATGAATGATCCTTTGGGAGCGCTGGCTCATTCGATCCTCGAGGACCTATTCGTCCTCACCGGCAATCACCCCCGAAGAAGCGGAGGCGCGGGCACTCCTTTGCGGACATAGAACCTATCGCCTTCCAGAAAATGGACGGCGATCAAGCCTTCTTTAACCTGCTCCGGCCATGCTCCTCGGGACAGGGGCAAAGCTAGGGGTTTTCCGCATTTGCCCGGCAGCCAGATCCGCGAGATGCAAGGGGGAGCCATGCGCGTTGTGGCCAGTTCGGAAGGGTCAAGGAATTTCAGACAGGCTGATCTCGACCGGCATCTGGAAGCGATGTCGCGCTTTGTCGAGCAG
Organism: uncultured Methyloceanibacter sp.; assembly: GCA_964458245.1. Taxonomy (GTDB): domain Bacteria; phylum Pseudomonadota; class Alphaproteobacteria; order Rhizobiales; family Methyloligellaceae; genus Methyloceanibacter. The sequence goes on from CAYWIA010000068.1 coordinate 3,416, forward strand.
GTTCGCGAGACGAACTCTCCGGCATCCTGCACGCTGATCCTGCGCTCCGCGGCATCCGCGCCCGCGCAAGTCCTCACTCTGATGAAAGACACTCTGGCCGAAGCCGGCATCCGAGCAAGGGTCATCCTCGCCAAGCTCGAACCGGAGCAGGATCTCCGTCAGCTCTACGCCGCACTGACCACGCTCAGCCCTGAAGCCGACAGCGCCGCGCTGATCCGCTGGGCGCGCAATCCGCGCCTGCTGGACGCCCATGAGCAAGCCGCCTACGGCCACGATATGTGCTGGTCCGGCGATGCCATGCGCCGGGACGCGGACAAGCGCAATGCACTCGCCCTGATGGAGACGAACGCGCCGGAAGCGACGTTGCGCGCGGCGATGGCGTTCAAGGCGCTGTGGACCGCCTCGGTGCCCGCGCCGGCCCGTCTGCTCGATGCGCGCGAAACGGCCAAGCCTTCCGGCGCCTATGAGCGGACGACGGGCGCGCCGGTGGCCGCGCTAAAGCGTCCCGCCCAAGGCTGGCCCCTCGTCCGTCATTAAACTCTCATAAAACTCGTCTTCCTGAGGCGCCGCGGGACCATGCCCGCGAGGGATGGCGCTTGACTTGGCCGCACCGTCCTTCGAGGCTCGCGCCTCCCCGATACGCCTTGGGAATGACGGAGCAATTCATGCTTGCGCGACTGTCGTTTGCGTTTCTGCTTGCCATGCTGCCGGCCGTGCCCGCGCTCAGTCAGGAAGCCGCCCCGCCGCCCGCCGGCGAGGCCAGCAAAGGGCCGGTCCTGGGCCAGCTTCTGAAGGTGCCGAAATACATTTACGCATGGCAGCTCATGGTGTCCGGCGAGACGCCGCCCGAATGGGTCAAGGAGTACACCGCCACGCTGGACGGTCCGCCGGTGCCGACCATTCCCGTGCCCCTCGATGGCGAGATCTATACGCTCGGCTTCACCTGCAAACCCAACGATTGCGAGAACAATCAGCTCTACGTGCTCTTCGCGCCGGAAGGGCGCGACGCTTGGGCCATGCTGGCGACGCCGGGTGCCGGCATGACCTGGTTGGGGCGGCCGAGCGAGCGAATCCAGGACGCAATCACAGGTGCATTGCGGAAATAGGCTGCGCTATTTGGCGTCAATTATCATGCTAGTCTCGCCCGATCGGAGACTGCTCATGCGCACCACGTTCTCCCTCGCCCTGATGCTTATCATCCTGCTGGTGGAGGCACCGGCCGTCTCGGCGCAGGATGGCGAAGGCCCCTATCTATTCGACCTGATGAAGCAACCCGACTATCGCAAGGCCTGGTCCGAGATGGTCGAGGGCGAGAGTGTGCCGTCCTGGATCAGCGCATTCGGCACCACCCTGAACGCCACCGGCGCGCCGGTGAGCAAAGTATCCATCGCCGGCCAGCCCTTCACGCTTGCCTGGATCTGCGAACCGCATAATTGCGGCGATGCCCAAGCCTATGTGCTGTTCGCGCCGCAAGCGCGCCAGGCCTGGGCCCTGCTTCTCAGCGACGGCACCAAGCAGCGATGGCTCGGCAAGCCGGACGACGCCGTGAAGGATGCGATCTTGAGCGGCGTTCAATAGAGTCCGGCTATGGACGAGACCGGACAACTCGCTCCGCTCTGCTTCGTGCTGATGCCGTTTGGCCGCAAGATGGATGCCGCGGGACGCGTTACGAATTTCGACGCGGTCTACGAGACGATCATCGCGCCGGCGGTGGAGCAGGCGGGGCTCGAACCGATCCGCGCCGACGAGGAGAAGATCGGCGGCACCATCCATAAGCCGATGTTCGAACGGCTCATGCTGTGCCACTACGCCGTGGCCGACATCACCGGCGCCAATCCCAACGTGTTTTACGAGCTTGGCATCCGGCACGCGATGCGGCCGCGCAGCACGGTGCTCGTCTTCGCCGAAGGCACTGTGCTGCCGTTCGACATCGCCTTGGTGCGCGGTCTCTCCTACCAGACGGACGGCGGCGGCGAACCGCTCGAGGCCGAGGCCACACGCGGCGCCATTGCCGACCAGTTGATCGAGGCCCGGGCCAATTCGCTCGACGACAGCCCGATCTTCCAACTGATCGACGGTCTACCGCGCTGGGAGGTCGATCACAGCAAGACCGACCTCTTCCGCAAGAGCCACGATTATTCCAAGCGTTACAAGGAGCGCCTGCGGGCGGCGGTGCGCGAGGGCGCCGGCGCTGTGGAGGCGATCGTGGACGAACCGGCGCTCGCCAACCTGCTTGAAGTGGAGAGCGGTGTCGTGGTCGACCTGTTCTTGTCGCTGCGGGACGTAAAGGCGCACGCCGCCATGATCGCGCTTTATGACCGCATGCCGCCGCCGATCAAGCGCGCCAAAATGATGCGCGAGCAGCTCGGCTTCGCGCTCAACCGCGAAGGACGCTTCACGGAAGCCGAGAAGGTATTGAGGGACGTCATCGCCGAGTTCGGTCCGTCGAGCGAGACCAACGGGCTGCTGGGGCGCGTCTACAAGGACCGCTGGGAGCAAGCCAAGCGCGAGGGCCAACCGGAGGCCCGGGCCCTGCTCAAGAACGCCATCAACACCTATCTCGCCGGCTTCGAGGCGGATTGGCGCGACGCTTATCCGGGCGTCAACGCCGTGACCTTGATGGAGATGCTGCCCAAGACCGACCCGCGCCAGGCCGAGATCCTGCCGGTGGTGCGCTATTCCGCTGAGCAGAAGGCCAAGCGTAATCCCGACTATTGGGATCATGCCACTCTTCTGGAGCTTGCCGTATTGGCCGGCGACGTCGATGACGCGCAGGATCAGCTTAGCGAGGCGCTCGCCTTGGCGCATGCGGGGTGGGAACTGGAGACCACGGCCCGGAATCTACGGCTGATCCGCGAGATGCGCGAGGGACGCGGTGAAGATGCGGGCTGGATCGACGCGCCAGTGAAGCTGCTTGAAGAGCGGGCCGCCGGACTCGGAGCATGACGGGATGCCACCGGATACGATGCAGGCGATGGTCTTGGAGCGGGCGGGGACGCCGCTCAAACCCGCCACGATCCCCAAGCCGGAACCGGGACCCGATCAGATCCTGCTCAAGGTGCTGGCCTGCGGGGTCTGCCGCACGGATTTGCACATCCATGACGGAGAGCTCGGCGAGGCCAAGCTGCCGCTGGTGCTCGGTCATGAGATCGTCGGGCGGGTGGAGGCGCTGGGTTCCGGCGTGACCGGGTTCGCCATCGGCGAGCGCATCGGCGTGCCGTGGCTCGGCTACACGGACGGCACCTGCCGGTACTGCCGCGACGGCGACGAGAATCTGTGCGACCACCCCCGCTTCACCGGCTATCAGATCGACGGGGGCTATGCCGCCTACACGGTGGCGGACGCGCGCTACTGCTTCACGCTGCCGGAGGGCTACACGGACGCGGAAGCCGCGCCGCTCTTGTGTGCCGGACTGATCGGCTATCGCTCCCTGAAGATGGCAGACGACGCGCTGCGAGGCGAAACCAAACGGCTCGGCATTTACGGCTTCGGCGCGGCGGCCCATATCGTGGCGCAGGTCGCGCGGCATCAAGGATGCGAGATCTACGCCTTCACCAGTCCCGGCGATACCAAGGCCCAAGACTTCGCACGCTCACTCGGCGCGGTCTGGGCCGGAGGCTCCGACGAAGAGCCGCCGGATAAGCTCGATGCGGCGATCATCTTCGCCCCCGTGGGAGCGCTGGTGCCGGCGGCCCTGCGCGCGCTTCGGAAAGGCGGCGTCGTGGTCTGCGGCGGCATCCATATGAGCGACATCCCGCAATTCCCCTATGACATCTTGTGGGAAGAGCGCGTGATCCGTTCGGTGGCCAATCTCACCCGCGACGATGCGCGGGAGTTTCTTGCGCTCGCGCCGAAGGTGCCGGTGAAGACCACGGTGGTGCCGATGAAGCTCGCAGAGGCCAACACGGCGCTCGACGATTTGCGCGCGGGCCGTTTAACCGGCGCCGCGGTGCTCATCCCTTGAACGCTACGTGAGAGCTATCTGTCCTTACCGACCTCGATGTCGACACCGTCGCCCTTGGTGATCGAACCTTCGAATCCGGGCACGTCGATTTTCACCACCTCTTGCTGCTGCCGGTAATAGAGAAAACCCAGCACGCCAAGGCCGATCAGGGCGGCAACAAGAAGTACGACGAGGATTGGATTCGTCCCCGCGGGGCGGGTGCCATTAGCCATGAAAGCTTCTCCAGGTCATGGTTTCGGACGCAAAACGCGGGCTCCGCAGCCCCGGTTCCGTATGCGGGCCGAGGCTGAGTGAGCTCCATCAGCACGCCGCAATCGACCTAATACTATTGGACGATTGCGGCATAAGGATTTTTTGGGCCTTTCCACGGTCGGGAGCGGCCATGACCGGCCGGCGGCTAAAATGACCAGATTTCTGATCGTTGACGACCACCCGATGTTCCGCGAGGCGCTTCGCGGCGCGATCAAGTTCGCTCTCGCCGACGCCGAGATCTTCGAAGCCGGCAACATCGAGGCCGCCCGCGATGTCCTTCGTGGCGAAACCGGGATCGAGATCATTCTGCTCGATCTCTCCTTGCCCGGCACCTCCGGCTTCGAAGGATTGGTTCTGCTGCGCTCGTCCTTTCCCCGCATCCCGATCATGATCGTCTCCGGTCTGGACGACCCCAGGATCGTGCACGAGGCGATCAGGCTCGGCGCCGCCGGGTTCGTGCCCAAATCCGTCGACAAGTCGACGCTGGCAAAGGCGCTTTCCGAAGTGCTGAGCGGGTCGGTGTTCATACCAGATGACTTGGCGCGGCCTCTGCCGGGGCCTTGCGCGGCGCCGGGTTCAAGCGACATCGCCACGCGCCTGGCAGAGCTGACACCGGCGCAGCTGCGCGTTCTCCACCTGCTCCGGCTCGGCCGATTGAACAAGCAAATCGCTCACGAGCTGGGCGTCAGCGAGACCACGGTGAAGGCGCATGTGTCGGAAATCTTGCGCAAGCTCAACGTGGTGAGCCGTACGCAGGCCGTGATCGAGACGGCGCAACTCGACTTCGAGACGATCCTCGGCGGCGACTCGGCACAAGCCCGCAACTAGACCCGCGCGCTGCCCTGGCGCGCCAGAAGATGGGTCATCAACGCGCGAAGCTCGGCCGGCTTGATCGGCTTGTGCATCAGCTCACAGCCGGCCGCGAGAACGTCGGCGGCGACCGCAGTGCTATGGTCCGCCGTGAGCACCACCGCCGGGATGTCACCACCGGCGAGCCGGCGCACTTCCTTCAAGGCCGCGAGCCCCGTCTCGCCCTCGTCGAGATGGTAGTCGGCCAGAACGACATCCGGCGGACGTTTCAGTTCCGCCAAAAGCGGCGCAATATCGTTCAACCCGTGGGCCAAGAGCGTTTGGCACGACCAGCGCGCAAGCAGCCGCGCGGTAGCCTCCCGCACATCGCGATCGTTCTCGATCAGAAGCACTACGGCGCCGGTCGCCGTCTGGTCACCCACCGGCTGCTCCGCCGCAGCGCGCGTCCCATGCGCCACGGCGCCGACGTGAGGCAGCTCGAGCCGGAAGGTCGACCCCTTGCCAATCTCCGACTTGACGATAAGCGAGTGGCCGAGAGCCTGCACCGTGCGCTGCACGATGGCGAGCCCGAGCCCGAGGCCCGCATGCGTACCTCCGGCCGCGGCCGCCCCTCGATAGAACTCCTCGAAGATCGTGTCGCGCTCATTCTCCGAAATCCCGCTTCCGGTGTCGACGACGTCGATGAAGCACTGTGCATCGCGCCTCCGTACGCCGACAAGAACGCCGCCCGAGACCGTGTAGCGCACGGCGTTGGACACGAGGTTTTGCAGCACCCGCAAGAGCAGCATCGGGTCGCTCCTCACGAGCAGCCCGCAGGGGCGCACTTTGAGCTTGAGCCCCTTGGCGGCAGCTTGCGGCGCGAAGCTCGCCTCGAGCACCGACAGCACATGGTCCAACGGAAACGCCTGGGCCTCCGGCTTCACCACGCCGGCGTCAAGCTTGGAGATGTCGAGGAGAGTCTTGATGAGATCTTCAATCGTCTGGAGCGATTGGTCGATTTGACCCGCAAGAGATCGCGCGGCGTCAGTCGCCTGCAACTCCGAAAGCACCGAGATGGAAAGCCGGGCGGCGTTGAGCGGCTGCAGCAGATCGTGGCTGGCGGCGGCGAGAAAGCGCGTCTTGCTGAGATTGGCACGCTCAGCCTCGTCCTTGGCGACGACCAACGCCTCGTTGGACCCTTCGAGCCGGCGCAAGACGGACGTCAGCTCCTCCGTGCGCGAGCGAACCTTTGCTTCCAAGCCAATCGCGGTCTGAAACAGCGAGAACGCGTTGCCCTGCTGGTCCATGGACCGCTCGACCCGGTCCATCAGAACGGCGTTGATCTTGCGGAGCTTGTCCAGGCGGCGCGCCAAGACAGCCGGATCTTCCTCCGCCGAAGGCTCGCCCTCACCCCACTGAATCGACATGCTTCAAGTTCCCAGGCCGCCATTCGTCCGATGGCCAATGGCGACGCCGGTGAAGGTCTGATTCAGATGCATCGCGTTGAACTGCTCACCGTAAGTATGAAACCCGGCGACGTTGTAGCGCCGGTAGAGGTCGCTGATCATATGCTTTACCTGCCGGTTCTCAGCATCGAGCCTACGGAGAACGCACTCGAATCCGAGCACGAGATCAACGCCGCCGATCGCCGCATCCAGCCGCTCGAGCTCGGCAGCCATGGATTTCACCATGTCCTTGGGCTCGGCAACGGTGAGCACGACGCCATCGTCGATCGCACAGAAGAACGAGAGAGAATTGTCGGGGTTCACGCGTTGAATCGATCGGCAATAATAGTCACCGCCCACACGCACGATCACCGGATGCGCGGCGAAGCTCATGGGCGCCAGGGACCTCGGCTCCACGCCCACGGCGTTCGCATATTCGAGCGCCGCCGGTTCCGCATTGAGTTCGAACACGGTTCGGCTTTCCGCATCGGACGCGGTCACCACCAGCTTCGTGCCGGTGGGCTCGAAGTGATCATGATTGAAGCTGCGCACGGGATGATTGGTCTCAACGAGCAGCAGCAAGGCCGCGTCGTGATAGACCTTTCCGTCATGAAGAAGGCTCGTTCCGGTCAGGGCAAGGTCGTCGCCGGCCGATCCGCCGACCAGCGGAATATCATCAAGGGCCCAGCCAATCGCCGATACGATGACCTCCTCGCCGTTGGACAGACCGTCGATGAGCGACACGGCGAATCGATTTGCATAGCGGCCTCCACCAAGACGATCGAGCCCGGCCCGCAACGACCGCACGGCCTCGGCTCCCCTCTCCACGGTGAGGCCGCGAACATCGGGGATGATACCGCTGACGAAGTTGAAGACGTCCTGGGGGAACGCCACCACAAGAACGCTGCCGTCGCCGAAGCCTGCAGGGGTGATTTCCCCGGCCGTGCTGCAGCCGGCGAGAGGAACGCCCTGGAAGAATCGGGAAAAAGCCGCGCTTAGCGGTTCCGCCGCGTAGCGCTGCGAGAAGAAAACCAGGAGCTGACCGAGATTTTCCCGATCAACGAC
>CAYWIA010000069.1:0-10734 GCA_964458245.1 uncultured Methyloceanibacter sp.
CTAGCCGCGCAACGCGCCGCCGGTCGCTTTGGTGACCGCGGCCACCACTTTCTCCGCGACGGCTTCGATCTCTGCTTCCGTCAGCGTCTTGTCGCGGGGCTGAAGCGTGACCTCGATGGCGAGCGACTTCTTGCCTTGCGCCACGCCCTGCCCGGTAAACACGTCGAACACGTTCACGTCCGAGATCAGGGTCCGGTCTGCGCTCGCAGCGGCGCGCACCACAGCGCCCGCGGCCACGTCCGCATCCACGAGGAAGGCGAAATCGCGCCGCACCGCCTGAAGATCGGAGGCATCGAGCGCCGCCTTGGCGGTGCCCTTGCGCTTTGCCGCTGGGAGGTTGTCGAGATAAAGCTCGAAGGCGGCCATGGGCGCTTCGGCATCCAGCGCGGCGAGCGTGTCGGGATGCAGCTCGCCGAACACGCCGAGTGTCACCTTTGGCCCAAGCTTCAACGCGCCGGAGCGGCCCGGATGGAGCCAGGCGGGCGCCTCGCGGGTCACTTGGATGTTGGCTTGGCTCAAGCCCAGGGCCGCAAGGGCTGCGATGGCATCGGCCTTGGCGGCCGCCCACCCGGCTTCCGGCACGGCGCCCGACCAGTGACGGCCCGTCCCCTCCAACGAGGAGGTGCCGAAGCGCACGCCCGTCGCGGCGAGATATTGATCCTCCGGCGCCAGCCCGCGATAGGCCTGACCGAGCTCGAACAGCGCGCCGTCCGCGAAATCCCGGTCGCGGTTCCGCTTGGCGGCGGTGATGAGCCCGGGCAAGAGGCTCGGCCGCATCTGGGCAAGCTCTGTTGAAATCGGATTGTCGAGGGTGAGTTCCGGCTCCCCGCCGCCGAACAGCTTCGCCTCCGCCACCGGCACGAAGGACCAGGTCACGGCCTCGACCAGTCCGCGCGCGGCGAGCAGCCGGCGCACCAGCCTGGCCCGTGTCTGGCCCTCGGTGAGCACCGGCGCGGCGACGCCTGCAAGCCGTTCGAGCGGCGTGGCGGGGATGTGGTCGACACCGGTCAGGCGCACCACCTCCTCCACGAGATCGACCGGCGCGGCGATGTCCGGCCGCCAGGATGGCGGCGCGGCCTTCAAGACGTTGGCCTTGCCGTCGAGCTTGACGCCGAGCGCCGAAAACTTGCGGCGGATGTCGCGATGGGGCAGCGAGAGGCCGCTCAGGCGGCCGATCAGCGTCATGTCGAATTTGAAGGGCGCGTTCGGCCTGGGCGTCCTGCCGGCGACGGTCACCGTGCTGGGCTCTCCGCCGCACAAATCGAGCACCATCCGCGTGGCGAGTTCCAGACCCGGCACCACCGATTCCGGATCGACGCCGCGCTCGAAGCGGAAGCGCGCATCCGACTGGATGTTCAACGTGCGCCCGGTGCGCGCCGTGCGCTTCGGATCGAAATAGGCCGACTCGATGAAGACATTGGTGGTCTCTTCCGTGCAGCCGGTGTCCTCGCCGCCGATCACGCCACCAAGGCCGAGCACGCGGGCATCGTCGGCGATGACGCACATTTCCTCGTCGACTGAATATGTCTTGTCGTCGAGGGCGAGGAATTTCTCGCCTCTTTTGCCGAGCCGCGCGCGGATCGCGCTGGAAAGCTTGTCCGCGTCATAGACGTGGAGTGGCCGGGCACGATCGTAGGAAATGTAGTTGGTGATATCGACCAGGGCGTTGATGGGGCGCAGACCGATGGCCTTAAGGCGGCGTTGCAGCCAGTCGGGGCTCGGTCCGTTCTTCACGCCGCGGACCAGACGCCCGGCGAATACGGGGCAGGCGTTCTTGGCGTCCTTCGGGAACTCGAGCTTGATGGGGACCGGGTTCTCGAACCGGCCTTTGACCGGCTTGATCGTTTCCTTCTTGAGCTTGCCGAGACCCGCCGCGGCGAGGTCGCGCGCCACACCCCGCACGCCAAGACAATCGGGCCGGTTCGGCGTGATGGCGATGTCGAACACCGCATCGTCGAGGCCGAGCGCCTTGGCGGCCGGGCTGCCGACTTTGGCTTTCGCGGGAAGCTCGATGATGCCGGCATGCTCGTCGGAGAGCTCGAGCTCCTTCTCCGACACCATCATGCCGTTCGACTCGACGCCCCGGATCTTGGCCTTGGTGAGCGTGAAGTCGAGGCCCGGCACGTAAGCGCCGACCGGTGCGAACACGCCCTTCATGCCGGCACGCGCGTTCGGCGCGCCGCAAACCACTTGCAGGCGCTCCTTGCCGGTGTCGACCTCCAGCACCTGCAGCTTGTCAGCGTCCGGGTGCCTCTCGGCCTTGACCACCTCCGCCACCCGGTAGGCTTTCAGCGCGGCCGCGGGGTCGAACACTTCCTCGACTTCGAGCCCAATGCGGGTGAGCGTCTCGGCGATCTCCTCCACGGTCGCCTCCGTGTCGAGATGCTCCTTCAGCCATGACAGGGTGAATTTCATTAGCGGCTCAGCCCCGCGGCGAGCGTGGGGACGGCGAGCGGCGCGAAGCCGTAATGCTTCAGCCAGCGCAAATCGCCCGAGAAGAACGCGCGCAAGTCCGGCATGCCGTATTTCAGCATGGCGATGCGGTCGATCCCCATGCCGAAGGCAAACCCCTGATACTTCTTGGGATCGAGGTCCACGGCCTTCAGCACGTTCGGGTGCACCATGCCGCAGCCCAGGATCTCGAGCCATTGATCGCCTTCGCCGATCCGGATCTCGTCGCCGACCTTGGCGTAACCGATATCGACTTCCATGGAAGGTTCGGTGAAGGGGAAGTGGCTCGCGCGGAAGCGCATCTTCACTTCCGGGACTTCGAAGAACGCCTTGCAGAATTCCTCGAGCACCCATTTCAGGTGGCCGAGATGGGTCTCCTCGTCGATCACGAGGCCCTCGACCTGATGGAACATGGGCGTGTGGGTCTGATCGGAATCGCAGCGATAGACGCGGCCGGGCGCGATGATGCGCAAGGGCGGCTTGTCCGCGAGCATGGCGCGGATCTGCACCGGGCTCGTATGCGTGCGCAACACCGGCCGCGTGGCGTCCGGCCCTTCCGCGAAATAGAATGTGTCGTGATCCTGCCGCGCCGGATGCTCGGGCGGAATGTTGAGCGCGGTGAAATTGTTGAAGTCGGTCTCGATGTCCGGGCCTTCGGCGATGCGGAAGCCCATGTCGGCGAAGATCTCGGTGATCTCGTCGGTGACCTGGCTCACCGGGTGAATGCGGCCCTCGCTTAAGGGCCCCTCGCGCACCGGCAGCGTGACGTCGGCGTGCTCGTGGGCGAGCTTGGCGGTGACCGCTTCGCGGGCGAGCTCGGCGTGCTTGGTCTCGATGGCGTCGGCCACGGCCGTCTTCACGGCGTTGACCGCCTGGCCGAAGTCCCGGCGCTCTTCGGGCGGCAGCGACCCGAGCTGCTGCATGAGGGCCGACACCCGGCCCTTCTTGCCGAGCGCGCCGACGCGCACCTCTTCGAGCGCGCTGAGATCGGACGCACGCGCGATCGCCTCAAGCAGTTCTGCTTTGAGGCTGTCGAGCTCTTGCGCGCTCATGATCTTGGCTCCTCGCCGCAGATCGCGGGGCTCACGCCCGCGCGGTAGCGGAGGCCGCCTCGACCAGACCCTGGAAAGTTTGCGGCTCGTGCACGGCGATATCGGCCAGAACCTTGCGGTCGAGATCGATTCCGGCCTTCTTCAGGCCGTCGATCAGCTGACCGTAGGTCGTGCCGTTGGCGCGCGCGGCGGCGTTGATGCGTTGGATCCACAGGCTGCGGAAGGTGCGCTTCTTCACCTTGCGGTCGCGATAGGCGTATTGACCGGCCTTCTCCACCGCCTGCTTGGCGACGCGAATGGTATTCTTGCGGCGGCCGTAATAACCCTTGGCCTTGGTCAGCACCTTGCGGTGCCGGGCATGGGCGGTAACGCCGCGTTTCACACGGGACATAGCAGTGCTCCTTAAGCTGGTCTCGCCTCAGGCCCTATCGGCCGTAGGGGAGGAAGTATTTCTTCACGACCTTCGCGTCTTCTTCGGCAAGGACCATGGTCCCCCGGGCATCCCGGATGAACTTGTTGGTCCGCTTGATCATGCCGTGCTGCTTACCCGCAGCGGCGCATGTCACCTTGCCGGTGGCCGTAACCTTGAATCGCTTTTTGGCACCGCTCTTCGTCTTGAGCTTGGGCATTTGGCTTCCTTTTAGACCGGTGCTGGCTCGAAGCCTGCCCGGCGTTCTTGAAATTGCTGATGGAAAGCATGCGAGCCGCCACGGCATGCCCTGCCGGGCGGCTCCTTGAAGGGCGGGTTATAGAGGGATTTCGGCCTCTATGGCAAGCGTCTAGGCCCTAGCGCGGGGCCAGAATCATGACCATCTGGCGCCCTTCCAGCCGCGGCTCGGACTCCACTTTGGCGATCGCCGAGGTGTCGACCTTCACCTTGTTGAGCAGCTGGACGCCGAGATCCTGGTGGGCCATCTCGCGGCCCCGAAAGCGCAACGTCACCTTGACCTTGTCGCCTTCCTCGAAGAATCGGTTCATCGAGCGCATCTTCACGTCGTAGTCGTGCGTGTCGATATTGGGCCGCATCTTGATCTCTTTGATCTCGACGGTGCGCTGCTTCTTGCGCGCCTCGGCGGCCTTCTTCTGCGCCTGATATTTATATTTGCCGTAATCCAGGATCTTGCAGACCGGCGGCTCGGAGTTGGGGGAGATCTCGACCAGGTCGAGGCCCGCCTCCACGGCACGCTCGCGTGCGTCTTCAATGTCGACCACGCCGACATTCTCGCCGGTGGCGTCAATGAGCTGGATTTTTGGAGTGTCGATGCCCTCGTTGATGCGGGGGCCGCCCTTGTTCGGGGTAAGCTTCATGGGCCGTCTTACGATGTGTCAGTCTCCTTAGTTGCGATGCACCCTCGCCGCGGCGAGGCACGGGGTGCGGAAAATTCCAAGATCAAACGTTCTATAGATGGTGATTAGGCCTGACAAGTCACGCTGGAGTGGCAGAGCTCAATTGTCTGGGCCTTGCGGCAGAGCGGCCACGGTGTCAGTCCGTGTGAGGCTGACCGCAAGCGCCGCGTAAAGCGCCGCAAGTCCGGCCAAGGCCATCAGCCAGCTTTGCCACAGGCCCCAGGCGAAGGCGAGGATCGTGACGAACGCGGCAATGTGGGCCAGCATGTAGGCTTGGCTCGCGCCCGGCAACCGGCCGACGGAGACGATCAAGGCCGCGCCCGCCACCATAAAGAGAACGGCACCGACCGCGCCCAGCTCATACCAGGTCTGCAAGAAGACGTTGTGCGCGTGCGGACCCGCGCGCCAGCCAAAATCATCGCTCGAATCTTTACGCTGGCTCGGTTTCTGCCGGTCTTCCCGGTCGAGATCCATCTTGCGGGTGGAGGTGGCGCCGATGCCGAGAAAGGGAGCTTCCGGGACTTGCTCCGCCGTGTAAGCCCATAGTGTGACGCGGGTCGAGGCAGAGTAGGGGAGCCAATCCGCCTCATGCAGCCCGGCCTTGTAGGCCATCGTCGCCAACGGCACGACCAGGATGAAGGCCAGGCACCAGCCGGCCAACACGGCGCGCCGCGCGAGCACCGGCCATGCGAGTGCCACAGCGAAAACAATCATGCTCAGCACGATTCCGACCTTCGAGGATTCATGGGTGGACAGAAACACCGAGGCCAGCACGCCGAGAAAGAGTGCCGCGAGCCCCAGCAGCCGCGTTTGTCGGCCACCACGCACGGCGAGGCACAGAAGCGCCGGCCACAGCATCAGAAGCATCACCGTGACGTTGCGATTGAGCTCGAAGGCGGCGATCCGGAACACCTCGCCGTCCCTGATGACCATAGCTTTGACGCTCTCGGGCCGCGTGAACGGCAAGACGTTGTAGAGCGAGATCGTGAGGAAACGCCCCGTGGCAGCCTCGAACAGGATGACGGCGACGCCGACTGCGAGCCCGCCCAGAAACGCTGTGGTGGCGATCTGGAGCTGCGGGCGTTCCCAACCGGCGATGGCGCGCCAGGAGCCAAAGCTCATCGCCACGACAAGCGTGAACCAGACCGCCTTACCGACGGCCCGTGACGGGTCCAGCGACCAGGACGCATTGACGAACAGATAGAGGGCGGCGGCTGCGAACAGCGCCAGGATAACGTTGAACTGGAACAGGGACTTAGGCCGCTGCCCATGAGCCAGGGCAAGGCCGACGCAGCCGGCAAAGAGGAGGATGAGGGCGGGAACGGTGGTCTTGGGCGCCAGCAGTGTGACGAACGGCGCCGTGAAGAACAGCGCGCGAATGATGACCGGCTCTCTCCGGAGAGCGACGTCGACCAGTTTCCGCATTGAGAAGTCCGATGCCCCGCCTGGACCAGCGTGATGGTCTGAACGGTGGTGGCATAACATTTCGGGCGGGGGCCCGAAAGAGATTCTCAGGCGGGCGCGGTCGGATCGCCGTGCATGACGGGAACCGGAGCCTCGAAGCTGCCCCACCGCCGCTGCATGCGGCGCAGGATCTGATTCACGAAGCGGCTGGCCTCGTTGCCGACAAAGCTGGAGGTATTGCGCTCGAGGGCGACAGGGCGGACGGCGCTCGTGTCATGCCGCGCGTCGTGCCACGTCTCCCACAGCTTCTGGTCTATCATGTTCTCGGCCCGGATAGCGGCGAGGATATCGTCGGGAAGCAAATCCAGGGTCAGCGGGGTCCATCCGGCTCCACGCGCAAGCTCGGTCAGCCGATTATGCGGCCGGGCGTTGGCTGGGATGTCGAGCCGGTCGCCCAGAGCGCCGAGAAAGTCGTCGCAGAGCTGGTAATCGCCCACGAACCAGAAGGTCGACAGGAACGCGTTGACCAGATCGTACTTGTCTTGGTCGGACAGGCTCGCGATCTGCGTCCAACTCAGTTCTAGGAAGTTCTTGAGGATGTAGTGCGTGATGAAGTTGCGCTGCATCGCACCGTACGCCACCTCGACGCCGTAAGGCTGCATACCTTCGGAGAGATACCGGGTCATGCGGTAGTTGTAGTAGGAGACGAAATGGCTCGCGGGATCGCGCAACAGCAGGCTGCGCTTGATCAAGCGCCGCTCGAAAAGTCGATCGACGGAGATGCCGAGAAAATGTCCGCTGACCACTCGAACAGCCCGAGGGTCGGGAAGGTCGGAGCAATCGTAGCGCGTGACGAAGCGGCCGAGGCCCCGGCGCTTCTTCATGCGGTGATAGGCTGACTGCGGCAGGGAGAGCGCCAAATGGCGATCGATCGTCCGCCCGGCGCATTTGGGGATATGGTACACGAAATGGACCGGCGCGGCGCCGGCCCCCCGGTGTAGTCTCCCCGACAGAGCCGGCTCGTGTGACATTACCCCAACTGACATGGCTACAAGAATGACCCCGCCATACTTAACAATCCCTTTAGCCGTTGGTTCCGCATGGCGATGCGGCGCGGGAGCCCCAGGCTGATTTCTGCCATCAGGCCAGCCGCAGACGGCGGCATCAGGGCAAAAACGGGGCAAGAATCCCGCTTCTAGCGGGACTGAGGCGCGAGATCTGTCCCGAGCAATTCGTCGTACACCGCGAGCGTCGCCCTCTGCATTTCCTGCAAGGTAAACCGGCCTGCCACATGGGCCCGGGCTCGTTGACCGACTGCCTTACGCGTCTCCGGCGACAGCGTCAGCGCCTCAATCAGAGACGCCGCGAGCGCCGCCGAATCGGCCGTGGGTACCACCCAGCCGGTGAAGTCGGCGCTGCTGGAGGCAGGGATCACATTTTCAGGGGCCGCGCCGACGTCTGTCACGATGACCGGGCAGCCGGCGGCTTGCGATTCTATGCTGGTCCGGCCGAAGGTCTCCGCGCTGACCGAGGCGACGACCGCCACTTGGGCGAGCGCGAAGGCCGCCGGGATATCGTCGCAATGCCCGACGAGGCGTACGCGGTCTTGGAGGCCGGCGGCCTCGATCTGTGCCTCGAGCTCGCCACGGTAGCTGCCGCGCCCCTGGTCGTCGCCGGCAAGAATGACGACGGCATCGCCGAGCTTGTTCGCCGCGAGCATCTTCTGCGCCGCCTCGATGACATAGCGTTGGCCCTTCCAGCTCGTAAGTCGTGCGGCATGAAGGACGATTGGCTGTCCCTCGCGCACGCCCCAGGCGGTGCGCAAGGCTTCCAGACGCGAAGGCGCAATCGATCGAGGCTCAAATCGCGAAAGATCGATGCCGCGATAGATCACGCGCATGCGTTCCTGCGGCACGTGGTGGCGCGCGGCGATGAGCGCCGCGGTATAACGCGAATTCGCGATGACGCGATCGCCGCGGGCCATGACGCTGCTGTAGAGCGTCTTGAACGGCACGCGGCTGCTATAGGCGCCGTGATAGGTGGTGACGAACGGGCGCTTGGTTCGGCGTGCGGCGAGAAACGCGCTCCAGGCCGGTGCGCGGCTGCGCGCATGAATCAGCGTAACGTCGCGCTCCTCGACAATTCTCGCGAGCCGCCTTGCATTGGCGAGGATCGTGAGCGGGTTCTTGCTGGCCATGGGAAGCGGGAGGATCTCGCCCCCGGCCTCCTGCACCGCTGTTGCCATCCGCCCCCCTTCGGTGGCAACCAAAGCATGAGCGCCGGTGCGTGCGAGCGCTTGCACGATCTCGACGGTCGATTGCTCGCTGCCGCCGGTGTCGAGCCGCGGCACGGCCTGCAATATGGTGACCTTTGCCATGTGTCTCGTCTTCGGCGAAAAACGTAGGGACTGCCAGCGCTAACCTCGATGGACCACCAAGAACCACAATTCCTCGAACTTGGCCAAGGCCGGAAGCGCCGCCGCATCGCCTATCGCTTCGATGAGGGCAGCGACGAGACGAGCCCGGCCGTCGTCTGGCTGTCGGGCTTCATGTCCGACATGACGAGCACCAAGGTCGGCGCCTTGAGCGATTGGGCCTACGTGCAAGGTTACGCCATGCTGCGCTTCGACTATTCCGGCCATGGCGTCTCGGAAGGAAGCCTGCTCCAGGCCACCGTCGGGGATTGGCTGGAAGAGGCTGCCGCCATGCTCGCGCTTGTCGGTGAGAGGCGCTTGATCCTCGTCGGCTCTTCCTTGGGCGGTTGGATCGCGTTGCTACTGGCCCGCGCGCTTGCCAAGGCCGGCGATAGGCGGCTCGCCGGCCTCGTGCTCATCGCGCCCGCCTGGGACATGACCGAGAAGCTGATGTGGGAGAAGATGTCGGCCAAAACGCGCGCGAAGGTCGAGACCGAGGGCGTCTATTACGCGCCGTCAAACTACGACGATCCCTATCCCCTCACCAAGATTCTCATCGAGGAAGGCCGCAACCACCTTCTTGCCGAGGGCGGCATCGAAGTCGCCGCGCCGGTCCGCATTCTCCAAGGCATGCGCGACGAGGACGTGCCGTGGCAGCATGCCCTCGCGCTGATGGAACTCTTGAAGGGCGACGATGTGGAACTCACGCTGGTCAAGGACGGCGATCACCGCCTGTCTGGGCCGGAAGACCTGCGCCGCCTCGAGCACACCGTCGGCGCACTCATCGATCGGCCGTCTCCGGCGGCATGAGCGAAACGAGCCCTTCGCGGAACGTGGGATAGCGCAAGCGCACGCCGAGCTCCGACTTGATCAGCGCGTTCCCGATGCGCCGGCTGCCTTGATAGAAGGTCCGCGCCATCGGTGAGAGATCCGCGTCCTCGAAGTCGATCTCCGGCGGCGGCTCCACGCCCATCATCCTTGCGGCATGAGCGACCACATCGCCGGGTGCGGCCGGCTCGTCGTCGGCGACGTTGTAGATCGCGCCCGCGCGCGGGCGCGCGATGGAGGCTTCCAGCACGCTCGCAATGTCTTCCACGTGGACGCGGCTGAAGACTTGTCCGTCCTTGTTGATTCGTCGCGCCGTGCCCTCCGCGAGCTTGTCGAACACGCTGCGCCCCGGACCGTAGATTCCGGCGAGGCGGAAGACATGCACCGGCACGTCGATCTCTTCCCCGAAATCAAGCCAGGCTTGTTCGGCATGTACGCGCGCCTCTGTGCGCGGGCTGTTGGGCTTCGGCACCGTCTCCTCGCTGACCCAGCTCCCATGCTGGTCGCCGTAGACACCCACGGTCGACAGATAGCCGATCCATGCGAGCGTGCCGAGCTTGGCGATCTCGTTGCGATAGCTCGCGAGCACGGGATCGCCTTCCGGCCCCGGCGGGATCGAGTGCAGCAGATGCGTGGTGCCTTGCAGCAAGCGCGGCAGGTCGGCATTGCGCCTGTCGCCCGTGAACTGCGTTGCCTCATAGCCGTCGGCGCGCAGTTGGCCGATCTTCGGCTCCTCGCGCGCGGTGCCGGCAATGGACCACCCTTGCGCCGTGAGACGCGAGGCGAGCTCCTGCGCCGAGAATCCGAGGCCGAAGGCAAACAGGCGGCTCACGCGGCGATCTCCAGCCACTCGCCGCGAACGGCGGGATCTTCCTCGGCGGCGACGCATGCTTTGCGCAAGGCCGCGTGGCGTTGAGGCGCAAGCCGCGACAACGCCCACACGGCCATGGCCCGCACCAATGGAGAGTCGTCGGAGAGCAACGCCTCCACGTGTGGCACCAGCGATACGTCACGCGAGTTGCCCGCGGCGATCAGCACGTTGCGGACGAAGCGGTCGCGCCCGGTACGTTTGATTGGCGTGCCGCGAAAGCGCGCGCGGAAACTTGCGTCGTCGAGTGTGAGCAATTCCGCAAGCGGCGGATTGTCCGCTTCGCCGCGCACGGCAAGTTTGGTCTCGTGCGAGCTTTGCGCGAACTTGTTCCAGGGGCACACAGCGAGGCAATCGTCGCAGCCGTAGAT
>CAYWIA010000070.1:0-10695 GCA_964458245.1 uncultured Methyloceanibacter sp.
GCTTCTCTTTAGAATCAAACAATCGTCACGGAATTGTGCATGGTTGCTCGTTTCCTGAGCCGGAACAAGCTGCTAAATGGCGCGTTGCGAGTCAGGTCCCCGAGCCCCCACGGGAGGAAACATGAGCCTGAGCCATACCGTTCTCGCCGAGCCCCGGCGGGAAGCTTCCACCAAACGGTCTTCCCTTCACGACCGCCTGATGGCGACGCGGCGCCTATCGCTCCGGTTGGCGGAGCCATTGAGCGACGAGGATCAAGTCGTCCAGGCGATGGACGATGCGAGCCCCACCAAATGGCATCTCGCGCACACGACGTGGTTCTTCGAGGCGTTCGTGCTGCCGCGCTTCATGCCCGGCTACCGGGTGTTCGACGAAAGTTTCGAATATTGCTTCAACTCCTATTACGAGAGCGTCGGCCCGCGGCATCCGCGCCCGAAGCGCGGATTGCTTACGCGCCCCTCGACGGAAGCCGTGCGCGCCTACCGCGCGCATGTGGACGACGCGCTCGATGAATTTTTGGCGCAGGGCCTGCCGCCCGAGGCTGAGGCATTCATCGAGCTCGGCATCAATCACGAGCAGCAGCATCAAGAATTGCTGCTCACCGACATCTTGAGCCTGTTTTCGGCCGGCCCGCTGAAGCCCGCCTATCGCGAGGCCGACCCCGGCGTGTCAACCCATGCGGCCGTGCCGCTCGCGTTCACGACTTTCGACGGCGGCATCTACGAGGTCGGCCATGATGGAAACGGCTTCGCCTACGACAACGAAGGGCCACGGCACGAGCAATTGATACGGCCGTTCAAACTCGCCAATCGCTGCGTCACCAACGCTGAGTGGATCGAGTTCATCAAGGACGGCGGGTACGAAACCGCCACGCTGTGGCTGGCCGACGGCTGGAATACGGTCAACGCGCAAGACTGGCGCGGGCCTCTTTATTTCGAGGAGGCCGAAGGCGGTTACATGCAGATGAGTCTGCTCGGCTATCGCCCGGTGGACCCGGCAGCGCCCGTCACCCATGTGAGCTTCTTCGAGGCCGACGCCTTCGCGCGCTGGGCCGGCTACCGGCTTCCTTCCGAATTCGAGTGGGAGGTCGCCGCGGCGGGACGTCCTGTCGAGGGACGCGATCTCGGCGCCGATCATTTGCGGCCCCTGCCCGCGGACGCCGGCGACGGCCTCCGCCAAATGTTCGGCGATGTGTGGGAGTGGACGGCGAGCGCCTATCTTCCCTACCCAGGCTTCAAGGCCGCGCCCGGCGCCGTCGGCGAGTACAACGGCAAGTTCATGTGCAACCAGTTCGTGCTCAAGGGCGGCTCCTGCGCCACGCCTCAAGGGCATGTCCGGCGGACCTATCGCAACTTCTTCTATCCCCATCAACGCTGGCAGTTTACCGGCTTGCGTCTCGCGGCGGACGCGTAATGGCGAGCGACATCTCCACTTCGCTGGCCGAGGGCCGGACCTCCGGCTCGGCAAGCAAGTCCTCGCGGCGCACGGCCGAAATTGCGGAGTTCGCGGAAGCGGTCCTGCATGGCCTGAGCAAACGTCCGCGCAGCATCCCCTCACGCTTCCTTTACGACGCGACCGGCTCCGCGCTGTTCGAGGACATCACCCGGGTCGACGCGTACTACCCGACGCGCACCGAGACCGCGCTGCTCGACGCCTATGGCGGTGAGATCGCCGCGCTCTCGGGCGACGTGGAGACTCTCGTGGAGTTCGGCTCGGGCTCCAGCCGCAAGACGAGCCTTCTCATCGAGGCGCTCGCCGAGCTCGACACCTACATCCCCATCGATGTCTCGGAGTCCTTCCTGGCGGACGCGGCCAAGCGCCTCGAAGCCAAACATCCCGGGCTGAACGTCAAGCCCCTGGTCGGCGACTTCATGCGCACGCGCAACCTCGCCGGCGCGCCGCGAGGCGAGAGGCTCGGATTCTTCTCCGGCTCGACGATAGGCAATCTGACGCATGAGGAGGCGAAGGCGTTCCTCGAGAACGCGGCCGAGCTGCTAGGCACGGGCAGCACATTCCTCATAGGCGTCGACCTCAAGAAGAGCCTCGATATCCTGTTGCCCGCCTATGACGACGAGGAAGGCGTCACCGCAGCCTTCAGTCTCAATCTGCTGGCGCGCATCAATCGGGAGCTCGACGGCGATTTCGACACGACCGGCTTTGCGCACACGGCCCTCTACAACGATGAGAAAGGCCGCATCGAGATTTATCTCCAAAGCCTCACGGACCAGGATGTCCGTGTCCTGGGACGCAGCTTCTCCTTCGCGAAGGGCGAGCGCATCCACACCGAGAACTCTCACAAATATTCTGTTCCGGAGTTCCAGGCGCTCGCGCAAAGCGCCGGCTGGCAGCCGGTGAAGGCCTGGACCGACGCGGCCGATCTCTTCAGCCTGCACCTCTTGCGCCTCGCCTGAGCTTCGCCGGCTCACCAGTTCTGTCCGCTAGCAGACAAAATCCGTTCATCCCGGGCCTAGCCGCGCCGAATTTACTTCCTACATGGTGGCAACCTGAGCCGCCGAAATTCCCACTCATGGAGGTCCAATGCTCGACACCAAGCGCTTGCTCGATCAGTTTCTCGGTACGCCCACAGCCGGCCAATCCCTGCCGCAGACCAGCGGTCAACGTCCGGGCGGACTGTCCGATCTCGCGCAAAGTGCCGGTGGATTCCTCGGAGGTAATCTCGGCGGGATCGGCGGCGGCGCGGTCGCCGGCGGACTTGCCGCGATCCTACTGGGCTCCAAAAGCGGCCGAAAACTCGCGGGCAATGCTGTCACGTATGGCGGAATGGCCGTTCTCGGCGCCCTCGCCTATCGCGCGTACCAAAACTATCAAGAGGGTAAAGCACCGGCTGCGTCACAAGCTTCAGCGCCCTCTGCGATCGCCGCCCTTCCCGCACCTCAGGGAACGCCATTCAATCCGTCGAATGAGGCCGAGCAGCAATCGCTTGCCCGCAATCTGCTGCGCGCCATGATCGCCGCCGCCAAGGCCGACGGCCACGTCGACGCCGCCGAACAGGCCAACATTTTCTCGCAGATGGATCAGCTCAATCTATCGGCCGAAGAGAAAGCGTTCGTCATCGACGAATTGCGCCGCCCGCTCGATATCGATGCCGTCGCGAGCGGGGTCAGTACGCCGGAGGAAGCTGCCGAGGTCTACGCGGCCTCGCTGATCGCCATCGACGTCGACAATGCGGCGGAGCGCGGCTATCTCGGCATGCTCGCCGCGCGGCTTAATCTCGACGAGAAGCTCGTTGAGCATCTTCACGCGACGATCGAGTCGGCAACCGAGAAAGCCCACGCAAAGGCCGGCTAGCCGACGCTGCCTTGCTCTGAGGTTCGAGACAAGCCTCGGCTTGCCTCTGGCAACACCGTTGGGGCATGGTGCCGCCTCCAAAACACAGGAGGGGGGAGCGTGGCTGATCTTCCAACCGGCAATGCGGTCATCGGGCAATCTGGAGGCCCGACCGCGGTCATCAACCAGTCGCTGGCCGGCGTGATCGAGGGCTTGCAGCAGGGTCTGGCTGCATCCGGAAAGGTGCGGCAGATCTTCGGCATGCGCCATGGCGTGCGCGGCATCGCCAAGGGGCGCAGCGGAGAGGGACGCGGGGGCGACCTGGTCGACCTCACGCGCCTGACGGAGGAGCAGCTCGACGCCATCGCCCGCACGCCCTCCGCGGCGCTGGGCTCGACGCGCGACAAGCCGGACGAGGTCTATTGCGCGCAGATTCTCGAAGGCTGCCGCGCGAACGACATCCGCTACTTCTTCTATATCGGCGGCAACGACTCCGCCGACACCTGCCGCATCGTGAGCGAGAAGGCCGCGGAAGCGGGCTACGAGATGCGCTGCTTCCACGTGCCGAAGACCATCGACAACGATCTGCGCGAGAACGACCATACGCCGGGATTCCCATCCGCCGCGCGCTTCGTGACGCTGGCGCATATGGGGGACGCGCTCGACAATGCCAGTCTCGGCGGCATCAAGATCAATGTCGTCATGGGCCGCAATGCCGGCTTTCTCACCGCCTCAGCGGCGCTGGCGCGCGGCGTGCGGGACTCCGACGCCGATCCCGCCAAGCGGGCTGCGCCGCATCTCGTCTACGTGCCCGAGGTGCCGTTCGTGATGGATGAGTTCCTGGCGGACGTGGACGCGGTCTATTCGGCGCTTGGCCGCTGCCAGATCGCCGTGAGCGAAGGCATTCGCGACGCCGACGGGAAGGAGATCGGACCGCAACTCATGCGTTCGGGCGAAGTGGACGCGCACGGCAATGTGCAGCTCTCGGGTTCCGGCGCGCTCGGCGATGGCTTGGCGGACTTCATCAAGAAAGGCCTGACGCCCGAAGGCGGGAAACCGCCGCGCGTGCGCGCCGACACGTTCGGCTATCTCCAGCGCTGCTGGCCCGAGCCGTCAGCCGTCGATGCCAAGGAAGCGCGCGGCGTCGGGCGGCACGCGGCTGCGCTCGCGGCGGAGGGTGACGCCGGCGCGTCGATCACCATCGTCCGCGCGTCGAACACCATCGACGGCTATCGCAGCGCGTTCGGGCGGGCGGACCTTTCGGCCGTCGCCCGTCACGCGCGCCATATGCCGGAAGACTTCGTCGTCGGGCGCAACAATGTCAGCGCTGCGTTCTACGACTACTGCATGCCGCTGGTCGGAGACCTGCCGGACTTCGAGCGGCTCTAGATTTAGGGCGCCTCGACCAGCTCGCGGATATAGGTCGGCAGCGCGAAAGCCGCGATCTGCATCTCCGGGCTCCAATAGCGCGTGGGGAAGGCGCCCGCCTTCTTGTAGCGCCGCGCGATTTTCGCGAGCTTGTGCTGCCTCAGCGTCTTGTCGTCGGTGGCCCAGCCATAGGACATGGAGCCGCCGAAATAGCTCGGCGTGGTGGCGACATAAGCGAAGGCGTCGTCGAACAGGTCGCGAAAGTAAGTCACGGACTGCTTGAGCTCCGGCGCTTGCAGGAAAGGCAGGCCGTTCTGGGTGACCAGGATGCCGCCCGATGCGAGCGCGCGGCGGCAATCGGTATAGAACTCCTTGGTGAACAGCACGGCGCCCGGCCCGACCGGGTCGGTGGAATCCACGATGATCACATCGAAGCGCTGGTCGGTCTCGCGCACGAACTTGGTGCCGTCGGCGATGACCACCTTGGTGCGCTTGTCGTCATAGGCGCCGCCCGAGACGTCCGGGAAATGCTCAAGGCAAAGATCGATGACGCTGCGGTCGATCTCGCACAGCGTCGCACTCTTCACCTCCGGATGCCGCAACACCTCGCGCAGCACACCGCCGTCGCCGCCGCCGATAATCAAGACCTTCTTCGCCTTGCCGTGGGCGAAGAGCGGCACATGCGCCATCATCTCGTGATAGACGAATTCGTCCCGGGTGGAGAGCTGGATGATACCATCCAGCATCATCACCCGGCCGAAGTCCTCGTTCTCGAAGATGATCAGCTGCTGGTGCTCGGTCTCGCTATCGAAGAGAACCTTGTCCGCCTTCAGGCGGACGCGGAAGCCGCTATGGAGCGTCTCTTCGACCCACCGTTCCATCGCTGAAGTTCCTTGCCCCGAAGTTGCGTTTTGACGACGACCTTGCCGGGCGAGAACGCCTCTTTCATCACGTCGATGGTCGCGTTGGGATTGGCGTCGCCGCACATGAAGACGTCGAGCGCGGCGTAACCGTACTCGGGCCAGCTATGGATCGAGATGTGCGACTCGGCAAGCACCGCGACGCCCGAGACCCCGCCATTCGGCGTGAACCGATGTAGATGGATGTGCAGGAGAGTCGCGCCCGCCGCATCCACACACCGTTTCAGGGTATGCTCGATATGTTCTAGATCGTCGAGCCGCTCAGCACGGACGAGATCGATGATGAGATGAGTTCCGGCATAGCGGACTCCGTCTCGCTCACAGAAAAAATCCTTGCGCTCCTCACCCATTTCGGGCTCGAGGCACGTGGAATGCTTTTCTTCCGTTTGGGCGGTGCTTGAACCATGATCCAAGTCCATCCCCAATTGGAAGAGGGCGTCACTGGACATGGCGTCCTCCCCAACCAGCAGATAGATCCAAGTCAATAAGAGGCGCTATTTGCACCTCGTGTTCTTCCTATGCAAGAGATTTTTGGGCTCCTGGGTCAGAATGACCGAACGGGGCGCGCCGAGGAGCTCCCGAGCAGGCGGCGCGCGTTTTGTGACAGCCGCTCGAGCGGCGCACCCAACGCGGCAAGGAGGACTCGGCCATGGCTCGGCACACCGTTAAGCGCGCGGCAACGCTCGTCTTTACGATCGTCCTCGGGACGCTTGTCGCTTCCCCCCGCTCGGCGCGCGCGGCCGACGCGTTGCCCGAGCTCGGCACGGCGCTCAGCGCCACGTCCGTCTCCGGACTTTCGTCGGGCGCCTACATGGCCGGGCAGCTCGAGCTCGCCCACGCGAAGGACATCGTCGGCGCCGGCATCGTGGCGGGCGGACCGTTCGCCTGCGCCGAGACGACGGCCTCGCGCATCTTCCCATTCTGGCCGGTCGCCGTCGGCCAGAATGGGGCGCAAGCCATCTATAGCTGCATGAAGACAACGCTGGGGACGCCCGACCCCGGCCATTTAGTGTATCGCGCCAAGGAGTTAGCGGACGACGGCGAGATCGACCCGCTCTCCGACCTCGCCAAGCACAACGTCTATCTCTTCTCCGGCAACGAGGACGAGACGGTCACCCGGCCCGTGGTCGAGGCGGCGAAAAAATTCTACGAGATGGCCGGGGTACCGGCCGGAAATGTGACGCTGGTGGAAGGCGAAGGCGGCCACGCCTTCATCACCGAGGAGGGCGGCGCGGCCTGCGGCATCACCGAGGAGCCCTATGTCAGCGACTGCGACTACGATCAGGCGAGGGCCATCCTCGGCTGGATCTACGGGCCGCTTCAGCCGCGCTCGTCCTCGCCCCAAGGCGCGTTCGTCGTGTTCGATCAGACGGCCTTCTCCGAGCCGGGTGACGGCTTTGCGGACGAAGGCGTGGTCTACGTGCCGCCCGCCTGCAAGACGCAACCCGGCTGCCGCGTCCACGTGGCGCTCCACGGCTGCCAGCAGTCCCGCGATACGGTAGGCGACGCCTTCGTCAAGGAGTCGGGCTTCGCCGAGGTCGCCGATTCGAATCGGTTCGTCGTTCTTTTTCCGCAAATCAAGGCAAGCTCCTACAACCCGGAAGGCTGCTGGGACTGGTGGGGCTATACGGGCCTCGACTATCTCGGCAAGGACGCCCCGCAGATCGCCGCCATCTGGGCGATGGTCGAACGCCTGGCGGCACAGGAGTGAGCGCCGTGGCCGACCAACCGATTGTCGTGATTTTCGAGGCGCCGCTCGGCTCCGACCTCTACAGGCAGTCCTTGCGGCTGCGGGAGGGCATTTTGCGCGCGCCGCTCGGGCTCACCGTCTCCGACGAGGAGCTCTACGACGACGGCATGCGGCAGCATTTCTGCGCGGTGAGTTGCGGCGCGGTGGTGGGCACGGTCTCTTTAAGGCCGCTGGACGAGGCCACGCTGCACCTCAAGCAGATGGCGGTGGATGAGGCGAAGCGGCGAATGCGAATCGGCGCACAACTTCTTGCGCATGCCGAAGCCTGGGCCGCGGAAGCCGGCTTCCGGCTGATGATCGCCCATGCACGCGTCGGCGCCGAGGGCTTTTATCTGAAGCTCGGCTATGCTCAAGAAGGCGGGGCGTTCGAGGAGAACACCATCCCGCATGTGCGGGTGACCAAGCGGCTCGGCTAGGAGGCAGCACGATGAGCGTAGACGTCGGCGACAAGGCGCCCGGCTTCACCCTTCCCACGGACGGCGGGGGCGAGATCTCCCTGAGCGACTTCAAGGGCAAGCCCGTGGTGCTCTACTTTTACCCAAAGGACGACACGTCGGGCTGCACGGCCGAGGCCTGCGCCTTCCGCGACGCGCTGCCCGATTTCTCCAAGGTCAAAGCCGAGGTCATCGGCATCTCACGGGACCCGGTCAAAAAGCACGACAAGTTCAAGAAAAAATACGCGCTCAATTTTCCACTCGCCTCCGACGAGGAGGGCGAGGTCTGCGAGGCCTACGGCACCTGGGTCGAGAAGAGCATGTATGGCCGGAAATATATGGGCATCGAGCGCTCCACCTTTCTGATCGACGGCAAGGGCGTGATCCGCGAGGTCTGGCGGAAGGTGAAGGTGCCGGGCCACGCCGAAGAGGTGCTGAAGGCCGCGAAAGCGCTGAAATAGCTTGCCGATGCGTTTCGGCCTCCCCCGCAGCTTCTGGTTCATGCTGACCGTCATCGTGCTCGTGACGGCGGCGGGGATCGTCGGCCCGCGTCTCTACCGCATGGCGCTGCTCGGCTCCGGCTATATGGCGCAGTTACTGTGTTCCGGGATGTTCGTCTCCGGTCGGGACTACGAGGATCTCATGGGACAAGATCTCTCGGGGCCGGGGCTCGAGGCCTTACGCCTGTTCACGCCGTCCGTCGATACGGACGCAAAGGATGTGAGCGCCGCGGTGTTCGGGCTCGCCGGCCAGACGTCGATCTACCGCGAAGGTCTCGGCTGCACGCTGATCGACGGCCGCGACGAGGCGGTGCTCCGCGCCGAGGCCGAAGGCCTTTTCGCACCGGCGCCGCCCCTTGACCGTGACGCCGAATGGCCGGACGGCGCACGCGTCACGAAAGGCCCCTGGCCCGAGGGCGTCGACGGGGCAGCGGCGGCCCGCGCCATCGAGGCGATCTTCGCCGAGCCCGACCCGAAGCGTCCGCGCGGCACGCGTGCGCTGGTGGTCGTGCATCGGGGACGCATCGTGGCCGAGCGCTATGCGGATGGATTCGACGCACACATGCCGCTGATCGGCTGGTCCATGAGCAAGACGGGAACCAACGCGCTCGTGGGCTTGAGGGTGCAGGACGGGGCGCTCGCGCTCGACGACACGAACCTGATGCCGGAATGGCGAGGACATGACGATCCGCGCGGCGCCATCACGCTGAACGAGCTGATGCGCATGACGAGCGGTCTCGCCTTCGACGAGAGCTATGGCGACAAACTCAGCGACGTGTCGCAGATGCTGTTCACACACGGCGACACGGCGCGGTTCGCCGCCGAGAAGCCGCTCATCCACGAGCCTGGAACGGTCTGGTCCTATTCCAGCGGCACCACCAACATCCTCGCCGCGATCGTGCGCGAGACGTTCGAAGGCGAAAGGGAGTATCTGCGCTTCCCCCACGACCGCCTGTTCGCGCCGCTCGGCATGCGCACAGCGACCCTCCCGCCCGATGCCTCCGGCACGCTCATGGGCGCCTCGTTCCTCTACGCCTCGGCAAGGGATTGGGCGCGGCTCGGCTTGCTCTTCTTGCAAGACGGGATGTGGCGGGGGGAACGGCTCTTGCCGGCGGGCTGGGCCGCGTATTCGCTCAGGCCGACACCACAATCACCGCACGACGACTACGGCGCGCAGATCTGGCTCAAGCTGCCCGACTCTCCCGGGCGTGGCGAGCCGCCCATGCCGGAAGACGCGTTCTACATGTCGGGCTATGACGGGCAGGTGGTGGCCATGGTGCCGTCACGCGATCTCGTCGTGGTGCGGCTCGGGCTCTCGCGGAAAGGGAGCGACTGGGAGTCCGCGCGCGATCTGGCGCCGCTGGTGAACGCCTTCCCGGCGCGGGCGCCATAGGCCTCAGTCGGAAAGAGGGGCCACAGCGCCGAAGCGATGCAGCCCCGCTCTCGGATCAAATCAAGATTACTCCGCGGGCGTCTCGGCCGGCGGCTCAGCCATTGAATCGTCGGGCTTGGCGGGCATTTCCTCGGCCGGCTTCGCCGGCTCCGCCGCCTTTTCTTCTCCTCCCCCGCACTGGTTGGCCGACAGGCCGACAAGCGCAATAGAGGCCGCTGCGGCAATCAAAAGAAATCTGCGCATGTCATCGGTCTCCTCGTTGCACGCGCCTTTTGTTTCGGGCTCAAGTCTTCGTGGCGCGGGTGCCCGAAAAATAGCCGACCGGCGGGGGGAAAACCATAGCCTCTCTGGACTGTCCCCAGCCATCGCGGACGATGAATTCCTACGGAGGAGCACGAAAACCACCGGTTTTCGTCGCCGATCGATCGCTTATGAGAGGAGTTGTGGCGCACCCGAGAGGATTCGAACCTCTGACCTCTGCCTTCGGAGGGCAGCGCTCTATCCAGCTGAGCTACGGGTGCCGGTGCGGCCGAACGTAGTCAAAGGGCCGGGATTTAGCAACGCACCATCGGCGGAGCCCGACGATGCCGTCAACTCGCCGCGGGAGGAAACGGTTCGACGAAGCTGTCGCCGCCACGGCCGAGATAAACCGCGCGGCGCCCCGGAAGAGACACGAGATAGCCAACGCAGCCGGCGGCGGCGATGCGGTCGCAGAACTCCACGTAGCCGATGCTCTTCGCCTGAGCGGCGCGGATCGCCGCCTCGACTCCGGCGGGATCGAAGGCGTCCGACGGGCGCGTCGAGATCTTTTCCGAGCCGACGATGCAGGACTCGCCGCTCGGCATGTAGAACGTCTTCTCCGCGCGTTGAAGATCGGCGTAATAGCGCTCGATTCCCGCCGCGCTCAACGTGCCGAGCACCTCCGGAAAGGCCATGCGCCCTTCGTCGGAGCCCCGCACGCACTCCTGAATCATTTGCGTCACCCGCTCGTCCATTCGTCGTTCTCCTTTCGCTGCTAATCCACCGGGACGGAACGGAATCTTC
>CAYWIA010000071.1:0-4094 GCA_964458245.1 uncultured Methyloceanibacter sp.
CCGCCTGGGCCGACGTGGCGCGCCGCATCGCCCACGAGATCAAGAACCCGCTGACGCCGATCCAGCTTTCGGCCGAGCGCATTCGCCGCAAATACGGCGACTCGATCACCAAGGACCGCGAAATCTTCGAGCAATGCACCGACACCATCATCCGCCAGGTCTCCGACATCGGGCGGATGGTCGATGAGTTCTCGGCCTTCGCCCGCATGCCCAAGCCCGTCATGGAAATGCATGACGTGCGCGAGATCGTGCGCGAGGCGGTGTTCCTGTTCCAGGTGAGCCGTCCGGACATCGAGTTCGAGCTCGATCTTCCGAAGGAGCAGGTCATGACCATGTCCGACCAGCGCCTTCTCACCCAGGCGGTGACGAACCTCGTGAAAAATGCGAGCGAGGGCATCGACACCGCCGTCGAGAACGACCCGGAGCGCGCCGGCACCGGTGAAATCACCGCGAAGGTCAGGACCAAGGGCGACCGCATCCAGATCACCATTATCGACAATGGCTGCGGTTTGCCGAAGGAAAACCGCGACCGCCTGGTCGAGCCGTACATGACCACGCGCGTCAAAGGCACCGGACTTGGACTGGCCATCGTGCAGCGCATCACCGAGCAGCACGGCGGCAAACTGCAGTTGGCCGATGCGCCCAAGCGCAACGGCAAGGTTGAAGGGGCGTCAGTGCGAATGGACCTGCCGATCGTGGCGGTGGACGAGGCGGAGACGGACGCGGCGTCCGAAATCGCCTCAGCCGACGATGAGAGCAAGTCCGAGCCGGCCGAGGAGGAAAAGGAAGTAACCCATGGCGTCTGACATCCTAGTCGTCGACGACGAAGCAGATATTCGAGAACTCATTTCCGGCATCCTCGAGGATGAAGGACATGGCACCCGGCTTGCCAAGGACAGCGACGAGACCCTTCAGGTCATCGAGGAGCGGCGTCCCTCGCTTGTCATTCTCGACATCTGGCTTCAAGGCTCGAAGCTCGACGGGCTGGATCTCCTCGACTGCATCAAAAAGGCCCATCCGGATCTTCCGGTGATCATCATCAGCGGCCACGGCAACATCGAAACGGCGGTGGCGGCCATCCAGCGCGGCGCCTACGACTATATTGAGAAGCCGTTCAAGGCCGACCGGCTGGTGCTCATCACCGCACGCGCGCTCGAAGCCTCGCGGCTCCGGCGCGAGAACCGGGAGCTGCGTGAGCGCAGCACCTATTCCTTCGAGATGGTCGGCAAGTCCGCCGCCGTCAGTCAGCTGCGCCAAGCCATCGACAAGGTCGCCCCGACCAATAGCCGGGTGCTGATCACCGGTCCTTCCGGCTGCGGCAAGGAACTCGCCGCCCGCGTCATGCATGCCAAGTCGTCCCGCGCCGACGGCCCCTTCGTGGTGCTGAACGCCGCGGCCATGGTGCCGGACCGCATGGAGCTCGAACTCTTCGGCACGGAAGAGGGGAGCGGCTCCGGTCCCCGCAAGGTGGGCGCGCTCGAAGAAGCGCATGGCGGCACGCTCTATATCGACGAAGTCGCCGACATGCCGCTCGAGACCCAGGCCAAGATTTTGCGCGTGCTGGTGGAGCAGCGCTTCCAGCGCCTCGGCGGCGGCACCAAAGTGCACGTGGACGTGCGCGTGGTGTCCTCCACGAGCCACGACCTTCAGAAAGAAATCGCCGCAGGCCGTTTGCGCGAAGACCTCTATCACCGGCTGAACGTGGTGCCGATCCGAGTCCCCGGGCTCTCCGAGCGCCGCGAGGACGTACCGGACCTGGTGCGCTATTTCGTGCAGACCATCTCGGTGGCCTCCGGCTTGCCGCCGCGCCGCATCGGCGAGGACGCCATGGCTGTGCTCCAATCGCACGAATGGCCCGGCAATGTCCGGCAGCTCCGCAACAACGTCGAGCGTCTGATGATCCTGGTCGGCGGCGATGCCGAGCAGATCGTGACCGCCGACATGCTGCCCGACGAGATCGTCTCCCCGGTGCCGTTATCGCCGAACGGGGCGGGCGGCGAGCATCTGATGTCGCTGCCTTTGCGGGACGCCCGGGAGATTTTCGAGCGGGAGTATTTGCTGGCCCAGGTCAACCGATTCGGCGGAAATATCTCACGCACGGCCGAATTCGTCGGCATGGAGCGCTCGGCGCTGCACCGGAAACTTCGGGCGCTGGGCGTCAATTCGAATGAAAGAACCGCCGCCATGCGCTAGCATGGCAGCTTGACTCGCTTCGCTAGGGGGACACGCTCGCAAAAGCTATCCGCGTCAGAGACCTTGCGGACTTGCCTTGCAATCGCGTCTAATGCAATAGGTGGCCGGATGACGCGAGAGTCCGGCGCCATCCAACAAGCGTAAGCGTGGACCAAAGGGACGGGGAAGCCCATGGCGACAGAACGCACGCAGAGCCTGCAAGATACGTTTCTCAATCACGTCCGTAAGACCAAGACGCCGCTCACTATTTTCCTGGTAAATGGCGTTAAACTTCAAGGCGTTGTGACCTGGTTCGATAATTTTTGCGTGCTCTTGCGCCGAGACGGCCATTCGCAACTCGTCTACAAGCACGCCATCTCGACCATCATGCCCGGCCAGCCCATCCAGCTTGCCGATATCACCGATGCGGAAGGTGCCGCTGAGTAATTGCGTCCAACCGACCCGAAAGAGCTAAAGCGCAAAAAGGGGCAGGGGGGACGCAAGGACGCACGTGCCGATGGGCGTGTCAGGGCGGTCGTCGTCGCGCCGATTCTCGACAAGAAATCAAGCAAAGGCGCCCGCGGACAGGGGCTCGACACCCCTGAGCGATCCCCGCAGGCGCGCCTCGAAGAGGCCGTCGGTCTTGCCCTCGCCATCGATCTCGACGTCCGCGAGAGCGGCGCGGTCCCAATCCCTCAGCCAAAGCCCGCGACCCTGTTCGGGACCGGCAAGGTGGAGGAACTCGCCGGCGTGGTCCGTATGGAAGACGCCGAGCTCGTCATCGTCGATCATCCGCTCACGCCCGTACAGCAGCGCAATCTCGAGACCGCATGGAACGCCAAGGTGCTCGACCGCACCGGACTGATCCTGGAGATCTTCGGCGAACGCGCACGGACGCGGGAAGGGCGCTTGCAGGTCGAACTCGCCCATCTCGTCTATCAGAAAAGCCGGCTGGTTCGTTCCTGGACCCATCTGGAGCGCCAGCGCGGCGGCTTCGGCTTTCTCGGCGGACCGGGCGAGACGCAGATCGAGACCGACCGCCGGCTCCTGAGCGAACGCATCGTCAACATTCGCAAGGAACTCGACCAGGTGCGCCGCACGCGCGCGCTTCACCGCAAGTCGCGCCAGCGCGTGCCATATCCCGCCGTGGCTCTGGTCGGCTACACCAATGCCGGCAAGTCGACCCTGTTCAACACGCTCACCGGCGCGGAGGTCCTGGCGCAAGACATCCTTTTCGCGACGCTCGACCCGACCATCCGAGCCCTCGCGCTGCCGAACGGCTCGAAGGCCGTGGTGTCCGACACGGTCGGATTCATCTCCGATCTGCCGACCACGCTCATCGCCGCCTTCCGCGCCACCCTGGAGGAAGTGCAGCAGGCCGATCTGATCCTGCATGTCCGCGACATCGCGGATCCGGCAAGCGCCAGCCAGCGCGCCGACGTGAATGGGGTGCTCGCCGATCTCGGCATCGACACCGAAGCCGAGCCCGACCGCTTGCTCGAAGTGTGGAACAAGGCCGACCTGCTCGATCCGGTCGCAAGAGAGCACGCGGCGAACGAGGCGGCGCGCCACGGCGCAATCCTGGTCTCGGCCGTGAGCGGGTTCGGCCTGGATGTGCTGCTGACAGAGATCGAAGGCAGGCTCAATCGCCGCCGTCAAACGCTCGAGATCGCGGTGCAGCCGCAGGAAGGCGCGCTGTCCAATTGGATCTACGAGAATTGCGAGGTGATCTCGCGCGCCGATCTCGGCGAAGGCGTCACGTCGTTACGCATTCGCGTCGCGCCGGAGAAGCGCGATAGGCTGGCGCGCGTGGCCGGCGCCGCGCGGCTCAATAGCGCGGCCGAGTAGGGCGCGCCCTAACCGTCTTTCTCGTCCGCCCGTTTTTCATCCGACTTGGCCGCATCCCATAACGCGTCCATCTC
>CAYWIA010000071.1:4194-10582 GCA_964458245.1 uncultured Methyloceanibacter sp.
TCGAGCTCCTCGTCGACTTTCGCGAGAACCGGCGCGAGGTCCGGCCAGTCAAAGCCGATTTTAGCCATGCGCTTCTGAAGCTTCACCGCGCGCGTGAGACCCGGCAGACCGACCGGCACGTCGGCGAGCACGCTTCGCTCGGCGGGATCGTCGCCACGCTCGGCTTTCTCCTCGGCCTTGATGCGATCCCACAGATCCGTGCGCATGAACTCCTCGCGGCGCGAAGCGTCCTCGAAGACATGCGGATGCCGCCGGATCATCTTGCGCGTGATGGCGTCGACCACATCGGCGAAGGCGAAGCGCTCGGCCTCTGACGCCATCTGGGCATGATAGACGACCTGGAGGAGCAGGTCGCCGAGCTCGTCCTTCAGCCCGTCAATGTCGTGGCGCGCGATCGCGTCGGCGACCTCGTAAGCCTCTTCGATGGTGTAGGGCGCGATCGTTTCGAAGCTCTGCTGCACGTCCCACGGACAGCCCGTATCGGGATCGCGCAGGCGCGCCATGACGTCCAGGAGATCGGCGAGATCATGTTTGCGGGGCGGATCGTCAGCCATGGCCGGCGCACCTGGAGCGCTGCGCGAAAATCACGAAAATTCTAGAGAAATCAGCCAGATCGCGGAAACCCTAAATTTCGGACCCCGA
This sequence comes from uncultured Methyloceanibacter sp., assembly GCA_964458245.1. Lineage (GTDB taxonomy): Bacteria > Pseudomonadota > Alphaproteobacteria > Rhizobiales > Methyloligellaceae > Methyloceanibacter. Next base: position 4,837 of record CAYWIA010000071.1, read on the forward strand.
CATCCTCGATTCGCATAAGGTATATTATGGAAAATATACGAATATGGTGGGACGGGGCATTGCGCCCCAAACGGCCGCCTCAGCGCTCGTAGTGATCCCGGATCAGCCGGTCGAGCAGCCGCACGCCGAAGCCGGAGCCCCAGCTGCGATTGATGTCGGTATCGCCGGAGGCCATCGCCGTTCCGGCCACATCGAGATGGGCCCAGGGCGTGCCTTCCTTGATGAAGCGCTGAAGGAACTGCGCGGCCGAGATCGAACCGCCCCACCGTCCACCGGTGTTCTTGATGTCGGCGACCTTCGAGTCGATCAGCTTGTCGTATTTCGGCCCGAGCGGCAGGCGCCACAGCTTCTCCCCTGTCTCCTTGCCCGCCACGGTCAGCCGTTCGGAGAGCTCGTCGTTGTTGGAGAACAGACCCGCATGTTCCTTGCCGAGCGCGACCATGACCGCGCCGGTCAGGGTGGCGAGGTTGATCACAGCCTTCGGCTTGAACTTGTCTTGCGTGTACCAAAGGCAGTCGGCGAGCACCATGCGCCCTTCCGCGTCGGTGTTGAGCACTTCGATGGTCGTGCCCGACATCGCTTCGACCACATCGCCGGGGCGCGTCGCGCCGCCACTCGGCATGTTCTCGACCAGGCCGATAACGCCGACCGCGTTGACCTTCGCTTTGCGCTCGGCAAGTGCCAACATGAGCCCCACGACACACGCCGCGCCCGCCATGTCGCCCTTCATGTCCTCCATGCCGGCGGCGGGCTTCAGCGAGATGCCGCCCGTGTCGAAGGTCACGCCTTTGCCGACGATGGCGACCGGCGCCCCGCCTTTGGCGCCCGCGCCCTTCCACTGCATCACCACCACATGGCTCGGCCGCTCGCTGCCTTGCCCGACCGCAAGCAGCGCGCCCATGCCGAGCCGCTTTAAGGCGGCTTCGCTCAGGACCTCGACCTGCACGCCCGCTTTGCTGAGCGCCTTCGCCTTGGCCGCGAATTCCGCAGGGCCGAGCACATTGGCCGGCTCGTTGACGAGATCGCGCGCCAGGTTCACGCCGTCGGCGACGGCGCGCTCGGGCGCGAACGCCTGTCCGGCCGCGCGCGGATCGGCGACATGCACCACGAGCTTCTTCAGCGACTTGCCGTCGTCGGCCTTGCCGTCGTTGCCGTTGTCGCCCTTCTTGGCCGACTTGGATTTGTATTTATCGAATTTGTAATCGCGCAGTTGCGCGCCGAGCGCGAAGCTCGCCGCGTCTTTCGGGGCCACGTCGCCCTTCACGGTCTCGAGATAGACATGCGCCGCGGCCCCTTCCCGTCCGCTGAGCTTGCCCCGCACGGTGCCGCCGAGATTGAGCCAATCCTCGTGGACGAACTCGCCCGGCTTGCCGAGGCCGACCAGCACGATGCGCGCGAACTTCACGCCTTGCGGCGCGAGCACGTCGACGCTCGTGCCCTTCTTGCCCTTGAACGTGGTGATCTGCGCCGCCTTGGTCAGAAGCCCTTTGGTCTTCTTGTCGAGATCCTGGGCCGCGGGCGTGAACTTGCCGCCCTCTTCTGCGAACACCACCGCGACGCCGTCGCCGGCAGTGGAAGGGCTGGAAAAGGACAGGACGGTCTGATCGGTCACGGCTTGCTCCATCGATGAGGTCGCGCCGCCGGGCACCGAGGGCCGGACAAAAGCACACCGTCTCAGCGCGGCGCCCGCGCGCCCGTGGTGCAGTTTTGCAACAGCGGCAGGAAATACGTCGCCCTACCTAAGTCCTGCGCCGGGGGAAAGCAAGCCATTCGAAATGGCCGAAATTCCGCCATCTTGGACTGTTCAGATTCACAATTGGTACCAGCCGGTTGATGCCGTTTCGGGCGTCTTGGGGACCGGCCGAAGGGCCATTCGGGGACAGTCGGAAAACGGGTGATGACGCTCTTCAGCCGATACATGTTTCGGCAGGTGACGAATGCATTCCTCGTCATGCTGCTGACGCTGACGGCCATCGTCTGGCTCGCTACGGCATTGAAAGAGCTGGATCTTATCACCTCGCAAGGCCAGGGCCTGGTGCTGTTTTTCCAGATGACCATGCTCAGCCTGCCGAGCCTGATGACGCTGATCGCGCCCAACGCGGTGCTCATGGCCGCCCTCTACACGCTCGATCGCATGAACGGCGACAGCGAGATCATCGTCATGACGGCCGCCGGCGCCACGGTGTGGCGGCTCTGCAGCTCCCTGATCGCCCTCGCCGCCATCGTCAGCGTGGTGATCCTGCTGGTGAACGTGTTCCTCAACCCCGCCTGCATGCGCGCGCTGCGCGACTTCATCACCCAAGTCCGCGCCGACCTGATCTCGCAAGTCCTTCAACCAGGACGATTTTCCAGCCCCGAGAGCGGCCTCACCTTCCACATCCGCGACCGCAGCCAGACCGGCGAGCTGCTCGGGCTCCTGGTCCAAGACGAGCGCGACAGCAAGCAAGTCATGAGCTATCTCGCCGAACGCGGCCGCATCCTCACCAATGATGACGGCAATTACCTGATCATGCTCGACGGCTATGTGCACCGCTATAACGCCGAAGACAAAGATAAGGCCGTGCAGATCATCGCCTTCGACCAGAATATGCTGGATATCTCGGAGTTCGCCCCCAAGGACAGTTCTGGACAAGAACTTCGACCCAAAGAGCGCTCCATGGGCGGTCTTATATATCCTCCCGCCGACGACAAGATAGCGCAGAAAAACTATGGTTTGCTGCGGTCAGAATTACATGAACGTCTGTCGACACCTTTATATCCACTTGTTTTCATCTTCGTCGCGATTGCGCTGATGGGTCAGGCGCGGACCACCCGAGAGAATAGATGGGGCCAGATTCTAACGGCTTTCGGGCTCGCGATCGGCCTCAGAGTCGCCGGCCTGACAGCCAACAATCTCGTTGTTCTCAATGCGTGGGCCGTGGTCCTCGTATATGCTATTCCGGTGGGGGCGATTCTGATTGCGGCATGGGTGGCGCAGGTTAGAATGTCGCCAGAATTGCGGTCCAAGCTGAACTTTGAGCTCAAGCTTCAGCTAAAAAACATAAGGTTTTGGGCCGGTAGAGGGATGCAGGCAGAATGAGAGCGCAGATGCGGGGCATCAGTGCCGGGGGAACGCTTGCGCGCTACTTTTCAGCGCGGTTTCTCGTCGCCATGGTGGCGATGTTCCTGATCTGCTGCGTGCTGATCTTCTTCGTCGACTTCATCGAGATGCTACGTCGCTCCGGTAAGTACTCCGGCGACGTGTCCGGAATTCTTCTCGCGTGGATCACGCTTCTGCGCTTGCCGTCATTTTCCGAACTCACCCTGCCCTTCGCCGTTCTCATCGGCACGATCGCGATCTTCCTGATGCTGAGCCGCTCATCGGAACTCGTCGTGTTGCGTGCCGCGGGCATTTCGGTTTGGCAGTTCACCTTGCCTGCGATGGCGGTCGCCTTCCTTCTCGGTGTGCTCTTCGTGCTGCTCTACAACCCCGTGGCGGCGACGGCTCGCTCCGAAGCCGAACGCATCTACGCGGCCGCTTTCGGCAAGGGCGACTCGTTCCTGCAAACGAACAAGCGCTCGGGTGCATGGCTTCGCGAAGACGGCGCCGACGGCCCCTCCGTCGTGCATGCGCTGCAAGTTCTCAATCAAGGTCTCGAGCTGAACGGCGTCAGCGTCTTTCAATACGACGCCAAACACCAACTGACGGAACGCATCGAGGCGAAGCGCGCCGTGCTCAAGCATGGCCGCTGGGAGCTTCAGGAGGTCTGGGTCAGTTCCGTCGGTCAAGAGCCGGCGTTCTACGAAACCTATCTGCTCAGCACCTATCTCACGCCGACGCAGGTGAAAGACAGCCTCGGCACCGTGTTCTCGATCTCGTTCTGGGAGTTGCCGAACTTCATCCAGATCGCCGAGCGCGCCGGCCTGCCGGCAACCCAGTACCGCGTGCAGTATCACTTGCTCCTGTCGCGACCATTCCTCCTGGTCACGATGGTGCTGATCGCGGCGACCTGCTCCCTCAAAGGCTTCCGCTTCGGCAATGTCCAGATCAATGCGATCTTCGGATTGGCGGCGGGGTTCGGGTTCTTCGTGTTCTCAGAGATCTCGCGAAATTTCGCCATGTCGGGGTTGACCTCGGCGGCGGCGGCGGCGTGGGTCCCGGTGATCGTCGCCGCATCGCTCGCACTGACCGTGCTCTTGTACAAAGAGGACGGATGATGACGCGCACGGCGACAATTCAACGGGTGATGCGCCGGGCTCTGCCCGGCCTCGGCACGTCTTGTGGGCATCCGTTCTCGCGCGCTCTCGGGGCGACGTTCGCCGCTATGATCGCCGCGCTGTGCACGCTGTTCGCGGCTCCCAACGCCGCTTTCGCCCAGGCGCAGACGGGGCTCGAGCAGATCGTCAAGTCACCTGATGTCGATTCCTCGGAGCCCATGCTGCTGCAGGCCGACGAGATGGTCTACGACAACGACAACGGCCGCGTCACCGCCAAGGGCAACGTCGAGATCTACTACGGCAACTACACGCTGCTCGCCGACAAGGTCCTCTACAATCGCAATGCGAACACGCTCGCCGCCGAGGGCAATGTCCGCATGAAGGACCCCGACGGCGCCGTGATCACCGCCGATCAGCTCACCCTGACCGACGACTTCCGCGACGGCTTCGTCGACGCCCTCAAGTTCGTCACCAAGGACGACACGCGTATCGTCGCGGAGTCCGCTTCGCGCGAGGCCGGCAACGTCACCGTGTTCCGCAAGGGCTGGTTCACCCCCTGTAAGCTCTGCGAGGAAGATCCGAGCAAACCGCCCACCTGGCGGATTCGCGCGGGCAAGATCACCCATAAGCGCGATCAGGCCAAGATCGTCTACAACGACGCCGCCTTCGAGTTCTTCGGCGTGCCGGTTCTCTGGACGCCGTGGTTCCAGACCGCCGATCCGACGGTGAAGCGGAAGTCGGGCTTCCTCATTCCGAGCTACAGCCACTCCGATGAGCTCGGCAACTCGGTGCAGCTCCCCTACTACTTCGCCCTGTCCGATCATTACGACTTCACCTTCGCCCCGATGTGGACGGAGAAGGCCGGAACGCTTTTGCTCGGCGATTGGCGCCAGCGCACCTCCAACGGCGGCTACCGCCTCGAGCTTGCCGGCGTATTCGACAACGACACCGACATTTCGAGCCCGGCCTTTGGCGACGACTTCCGCGGCAGCATCAACACCCAGGGCCGGTTCGCGATAGACCCGTATTACTCCTTCGGCTGGGACATCCTCGCCGAGACCGACGACACGTTCCGCCGCTACTACAACCTCGACTCCCGGCTGAAGACAGACCGCGTGTCACAGGTCTACTTGGAGGGGCTCCACGATCGGAATTACCTCTCCACGCGGTTCTACAATACGGAAAGCCTCCTCCGGCCCGATGAGAAGTTTTCCGAGGCCACGGTCTACCCGATCATCGATTACGACTACATCGTCGACACGCCGATCGTCGGCGGCGAGCTGAGCTTCAACTCCAACGTCATGGTGTTCTCTAGCGAGGACGGCACCGACTCGAACCGGTTCATCATGGAGGCGAACTGGCGGCGCCAACTGATCGACGGTATCGGCCAAGTGTTTACGCCGTTTGGGCGTCTGCGCGGCGACGTCTACGGCGTCGACGAGCCGAGCGTGCTCGAGCTGAGCGGCAGCGAAGACCTCGTGACGCCCGATCCGGAAGACGGCACCATCTGGCGCGGCAACGCCGTCGGCGGCATGGAGTATCGCTATCC
>CAYWIA010000072.1:0-10364 GCA_964458245.1 uncultured Methyloceanibacter sp.
ATCGGCGGCGTGACCATGGGCGGCGGCGCCCCCATCGTCGTGCAATCCATGACCAATACGGACACGGCGGACGTGGCCTCGACCGTCGCGCAAGTGGCGGCGCTGGCGCGCGCCGGCTCGGAGCTCGTGCGCGTCACCGTGGACCGGGCGGAGGCCGCCGCGGCGGTGCCCCTGATCCGGGAGCGGCTCGATGCCATGGGCGCCGACGTGCCGCTGATCGGCGACTTCCACTACAACGGCCATACGCTGCTCGCCGACTATCCGGCCTGCGCCGAGGCGCTGGCCAAATACCGGATCAATCCCGGCAATGTCGGCTTCAAGGACAAGCGGGACAAACAGTTCTCGCAGATCATCGAGATCGCGCTCCGCCACGACAAGCCGGTGCGCATCGGCGTCAATTGGGGCAGCCTCGACCAGGACCTGCTGACGCGGCTGATGGACGAGAACGCGCAAAGCGCCTCGCCCAAGGACGCCCGCCAGGTGATGCACGAGGCCATCGTGCAGTCGGCGCTGCTCTCGGCTGAGCGCGCGCAAGAGTTGGGGCTCGGCGCGGACAAGATCGTGCTCTCGGCCAAGGTCTCCGCGGTTCAGGATCTCATCGCCGTCTACGCCATGCTCGCGGCGCGCTCCGATCTGGCGCTGCATCTGGGTCTAACCGAAGCCGGCATGGGCTCGAAGGGCATTGTGGCCTCGGCGTCGGCGTTGTCGGTGCTGCTGCAGCAGGGCATCGGCGACACGATTCGCATCTCGCTGACGCCGGAGCCGAATGGCGACCGCACGCTCGAGGTCAAGGTCGCGCAGGAGATCCTGCAGAGCATGGGCTTCCGCGCCTTCGTGCCGCTGGTCGCCGCGTGCCCCGGCTGCGGGCGGACCACCTCCACCACGTTCCAGGAGCTCGCGCGCGACATCCAGGATTTCATCCGCGATCAGATGCCGGAATGGAAGCGGCGCTATCCGGGCGTGGAAAATCTCAACGTCGCGGTGATGGGCTGCATCGTCAACGGGCCCGGCGAATCCAAGCATGCGGATATCGGCATCTCGCTGCCGGGCACCGGCGAGTCGCCGGCAGCACCCGTGTTCGTCGACGGCAAGAAGGTCACCACGTTGCGCGGTCCGGGCGCCTCGGCGGAATTCAAGCAGATGGTGCTCGACTATATCGAGCGCCGCTACGGCACGGGCGCGATGGGCCGCACCGCTGCGGAATAGCTTTCGTCATGGTGAGCGCCCGGCCGTCCTTCGAGGCTCGCTGCGCTCGCATCTCAGGATGACGGCCAGCCCTCTGACAATGCCCTACTTGATCGAGATCGCGTCGCCCGCGATCGACACCGTCAGCGCGATCATGGTCACGTTGAACACGAAGGCCACGAGGCCGTGCGCGGTCACCGTCTGACGGATGTTGCGCGAGGTAACCGCAACGTCGGACACCGCCGTCGAGGTGCCGATGGTGAAGGCAAAATAGATGAAGTCCCAGTAGTTCGGCTTGCCGCCGCCGGGGAAGCGCATGCCGCCGCCCTGGCCGCGATGCTCCGCGTAATATTCATGCGCGTAGTGCAGCGCGAACATGGTGTGGATGAACAGCCACGACAGCAGCGTAGTGACGAACAGCAGCGCGAGCAGGCCAGGCTGGACGGTCTCGCTTTCGGAGGCCGTGCGTAGCCAGAACACGATGGCGCCGAGACTCGCCATACCGGCCGCCACGGTGAGAATGGGAATGGCGATCCGCCCTTCGTCCTGGAGCGGCGACTCCCGGCGCACGCGATTGGCGTCCGACCGCAGGATCATGACGACCACCAGCACGAGATAGAGGGCCACGCCGGCGTCGAAGCCGATCAGGAAGCGCGAGGTGAGGTGATAGCCTCCCGGCAGGAAGAGACCGAGCGCGATTCCGACAGCGACGGCGAAGACAAACCGCCAGCGCGCCTGGAGAAAGCGCGCCGCGCGCGTGTCCCGGAGACGGCGATGCGGCACCGGCGTTGAGGTCATGGGCCATACGAGCCGGATTCGCCGGTCCGCTCAACGGCTGGTTTTCCACAGGGAGATGTGCGCGCCTCAGGCGCGGCGTTCGGCGACGAAGCGGGCGGCCTCCACCAGCATCGCGGCCTTGGCGCCGAAAGGCTTGAGCGCATCTTCGGCTTGCGCGACGAGGCCCGCGAGCTTTGCCTTGGCGCCCTCGAGGCCGAGCAGCGCGACGAGGGTCGCCTTGCCGCGATGGGCGTCCTTGGCCGCCGCCTTGCCCATGGCCTCGGCGTCCCCCTGCGCATCCAGCAGATCGTCGGCAAGCTGGAACGCCTGGCCGAAGGCAGCCGCATAGCGCTTCAGCGCGTCGCGGCTCCGCTGGTCCGCGCTTCCAAGCACAGCGCCCGCCTCGCAGGCGAAGCGGAACAGCGCGCCGGTCTTGAGCGCTTGCATGGCCGCGGTCTCGTCCGGCGAGAAGGGCCGCTGCTCGGCTGAGAGGTCGAGCGCCTGACCGAGCGCCATGCCCTGCCAGCCGCTGGCCTTCGCCAGCAGATGGAGAAGGTCGGCGCGAATGGCGGGATCTTGATGGGTCTCCGGCGCGCTGATGATCTCGAAGGCGAGGGTGAGAAGCGAATCGCCGGCAAGGATGGCGGTCGCCTCGTCGAAGGCGACGTGAAGGGTGGCACGTCCGCGCCGGACCGCGTCGTCGTCCATGGCGGGCAAGTCGTCGTGGACCAGCGAGTAGCAATGGACGCATTCGAGCGCGCAGGCCGGGTCGAGGGCGTGGTCTTCAGGCACGTCGAACAGACGCGCCGATTGGATCAGGAGAAACGGCCGCAGGCGCTTGCCGCCGCCAAGCGCCGCGTAGCGCATGGCTTCTCCAAGCTCGGCGCCGCCCGGCGGCGTGGTCTCGTTCGCGGCAAGCAGCTCGCCGAGGCGCTGCTCCACGGTCCAGGCGGTGCGTTCGAGTTCTGCGAGAAAGCTCATCTTGGACAGAAGGGATAGCGGAGGGGGCGCATCGGGGCAAATTGATCGCGCGGCATTCGGGCTGTAGAACCCCAATCCATGGCGGCGGCGGCAGGTCAGCAAAAGCGCAAGAGACCACGAGCGGGGAGCCGGCGGCGGCATCCTTGGCTGCGGCGCGTCGCGCTCGTGCTGGTTCTTCTGGTTTGCGCGCTTCTCGGCAGCATCGTGCTGTTCCGCTTCGTCAATCCGCCCATTACCGCGGTGATGCTGGAGGAGAAGCTGATCGAAGGCCAGACCCTGAAGCGCCGCTGGGTACCGCTCGAGCAGATCTCGCCAAATCTCCGCCTGGCGGTGATCGCAAGCGAGGACGGCAATTTCTGCAGGCATTGGGGCGTCGATTGGGCCGCTGTGCGGGACGTCGTCAATCAGGCCAAGAGCCTGTCGGCGGTGCGCGGGGCGAGCACCATCCCCATGCAGGTCGCCAAGAACCTCTATCTGTGGGAACACCGAAGCTATCTGCGCAAGGCGCTGGAGGTGCCGCTGGCTCAGGCCATGACCGTGATCTGGCCCAAGCCGCGCATGCTCGAGGTCTATCTCAATATCGCCCAATGGGGCCCGGGCCTGTTCGGGGCGGAGGCGGCGAGCCGGCGCTATTTCGGGAAGCCGGCCTCCGCGCTCACCAAGCGCGAGGCGCTGCTGCTGGCCGCGGCGCTTCCCAACCCGCTCGCCCGCAACCCGGCCCGCCCGAGCCGGACGCTCAACCTCATCGCCGACGCCGTGCAGCGGCGCCTGCCCTGGATCGCCAAGCGGGCCGATTGCGTGCTGAAGCCCTGAAAATGGCGGTTATCGGCTCTGGCCAGCGGCGCAGTTAGCCACTATAAGGGCGCCACGACACGCCCCGCGCAGCATGCGGGGCCGCTTAGAGGTTTTGAGAAATGGCTGTTCCCAAGAGAAAAGTGTCCGGCATGAAGCGGGGCAATCGGCGGAGCCACGATGCGCTGCAAGCGCCGGCTTATGTCGAGGACAAGGACTCCGGCGAGCTTCGCCGGCCGCACCATATCGACCTGAAGTCGGGCCGCTACCGTGGCCGCCAGGTGATCGTCATCAAGGAAGAGGCTTAAACTCAGGTTTCTCGACCTGGTTTCGCCGGTTTCATACCGCTCCGGGGCTTCCACGTTCCGGAGCGCTTTTGCGTGCCCCGACGTTCACCATTCCCGTCAATCTCTTGTCAACCAAGACGCGCGAAAGCGCCCGCATTCTGCGGGTCTGCCGGTAATCCTGCCCTTGGAAACCTCGGCGGAAGGGGCAGCTTTCGGCTTTTTTTAAGCCTTATGGACTAGCCTCCCGGCCAACAATCGAAGCGTCGAAAAGACGCTCCCATGGCGGGTCCATGGCTCAATAGGGGGCGGTCAGTGAGTGCATCCTCAAACGAGTTTGCCGGTGGTGCCTATCTGCCGCCGCATCAGCATGCCGCTGGCGCGGTCGACTTCGAGTCACGCGGCAGCGAGGTCCGGCCGATGCTCGAGCTCGATCAGGTCCTGGAGAGCATCCGGGCCACCGCCTACCGGTGGGACTTCAATACGGACACGGTCGATTGGGCCGCCAATGCCGGAGCCGTGCTCGGCGGAATCGATATGGCGAAGCTCGGGAAGGGCCGCGCCTTCGCGCTGCATGTCGATCCGGAGCACGCCGGCGCGCCCTATGACGGCATCACCGGCGGACCGCATGCGGCCCCCGCGGCGGCGCTGCCCTATACGCTGCACTACCGCCTGCTTCCCGAGGGACGCCGCGGCAAGGCCGCGCTCTGGGTCGAGGATCTGGGCGTCTGCTTCACCGATGCGGACGGCCGCCCGGTCCTGGCCCAAGGCACGCTTCGCGTCATCGACGACCGGCGCGACGGGGACCGCGCCCATCTCGCGGGCGGCAAGGACGAACTGACCGGCTTGCTCAACCGGACGCAGCTCACCGAAGCGCTCTCCGATCTTCTGTCCGACGCGGCCCGCTCGCCAACCAACGGCGCATTTCTGCTGGTCGGCGTCAACGATCTCACGCTGATCAACGAGACCTACGGTTACGACGTGGGCGACGAGCTTATCGCCATCGTCGGCCGGCGCCTCGGCCGCGTGGTGCGCGGCAAGGACTGTCTCGGCCGGTTCTCGTCGAACAAATTCGGCGTCGTGCTGCACGACTGCAATGCCGAGGGCGTGGAAGCCATCGCGCGCCGCTTGATGGCCGTCGTCGGCGACAGCATCGTCGATACCAGCGTCGGCGCCGTGGCGGCGACGGTCTCCATCGGCGCCGTGCTGCTTCCCCAAAACGCCGCAAGCGCACAGAACGCCATGGGGCATGCGCTGCAGGCTCTCGATGAGGCCCGCACCAGTCGCGGCGATCAGTTTTATTGCTATGTTCCCAGCGAGCGCCAGGATTCGGAGCGACGGCGCAATGTCGGCATCGCCGACGACATCATTCGGGCGCTCAACGATCGCCGCATGATGATCGCGCTTCAGCCCATCGTGACCTCGCGCAGTCACGAGCCGGAGTTCTATGAGTGTCTGCTGCGTATGCGGCGGCTGGACGGTTCGGTGGTGAGCGCGAGCGAGTTCATCCACGTGGCCGAGCAGTTCGGTCTTTCCAAGCTGATCGACTATCGCGTGCTGGAACTCGCCGTGGATCTGCTGCGCGCGACGCCCAAGATCAAGCTTGCCCTCAACGTGTCGGCCACGACGGCCACGGACCCGCAATGGATGGAGGCGCTCGAAGGCTTCACGGGCAAGGACCGCACGCTGACCGAGCGGCTCACCGTCGAGATCACCGAGACGACGGCGATCTCCGATATCAAGGCGGCGATCAAGTTCGTGAGCACGCTAAAAGCGATTGGCTGCCGGGTCGCGCTCGACGATTTCGGCGCCGGCTACACCTCGTTCCGCTCCCTGCGGGAGCTTGGCGTGGACATGGTCAAGATCGACGGCTCATTCATCAAGAATCTCGGCACGGAGGCGGAAGACGAGATGTTCGTGCGCACGCTGATCGATCTGGCGCGCAGCTTCGGCGTCGTCACGGTCGGCGAGTGGGTGGGCGATGAGCGCACCGTCAAGCTGCTCGAGAAGGCCGGCGTGTCCTACATGCAAGGCTATTTCTTCGGCGCACCGGAGCTTCAGAAGGACGATCCGGCGCTGAAGCCGGCCAAGCCCGCAAGCTAGACTTCGCCGGTCAGGCGCGCGGCGAGCTTCGAGAGGAGGGCGTCGTGCACGCCTTCCTCCTCCAGATGCCGCACCGTGTTCAGCACATATTCTATATTGGCGCCGGCCTGACCGCGGCAGGCGCGCACGATGCGCAATTGCTCGTCGAGGGAGAGCCTGCCGGCATATTGCGGGTGGGCCGGGTCGGCGAGATAGGTGAGCGCCTTCACGGTGCGGCCGGAGCCGTCGACCAGGCGCACATTGCGATAGCTTTCCACATAGACGGCGGTCACCTGCTCGCGCTCGCGCAAATAGGCGATCGTCTCGTCCTCCGCGCCCGGTGCGACGCGGAAGGCCACGCCCCTGCAGGCGCCGCCCCGATCGAGCCCGAGCACGAGGCCCGGCTGCTCGTGCGTGCCGCGATGAAGGACGGAATAGATGCAGAGCGCGCGATGCGCGCCTTTGAGCAAGCCGGGAGCTTGTGCCGCAAACGGAAATCCCGGCCGCCACATGAGCGAGCCGTAACCGAAGACCCAAAGTTCAGTCATGTCTGCCGCGTGCTTGCCTGCCCAAACGAGATCAGATTGCCGTCAGGCGCGGGCACAAGCAACTCAGGCGTCCTCTTTCAGCGCCGGTCTTCGGGGATGTGTTGCTCCGGATGGGCCACATCGCCGTCATCCTCGGCGCTTTGTTGCAGCTCCACCACCGCCTGTGTTCCGTGGGCAAGCGGGGGGCTGGGCGTAAAGACCGTGCGCTCGGGCTCTGGCACGGGCTTGGCCGCCTTGATGCGGCCGAAGGTGTAGAGCGCCAGGGCCACGTGAATGCTGGCGATGAAGCCCAAGAGGCTCGTAATGCCCAACTCCGCGATGAGAAAGCTGGCCAGGAACGGTCCGACGATCGCGCCAAACCCGAAGACCAAGAGCAGGCGGCTGCTGACCTCAACCGACGCTTCGGGGTCAGCGCGGTCGTTCACATGCGCGACGCACAGCGGATAAAGCGAGAGGGCGAAAGCGCCAAACAGAGCCGTAAGACCGAGGGAAATCCAACTCGACTCGGCGAAGTCCAGCAAGAGCGAAAGAGCGACGGCGGCGGAGGCGAGACAGACCGCGGCAATCACCCAGCGGCGATCGACGCGATCGGAAAAACGCCCGATCGGCCATTGGCTCAGCGCGCCGCCGATCACCGCGGCGGACATGAACAGGCTGACGCCCAGGCTCGTCCCGCTCCACGCCCGCGCGAACAGCGGCGCGAACGTCCAGAAGGCGCCATTGGCGAGGCCCACGGCGAGACAGCCGACAAGGCCGACCGGGGCCAAACGATAGAGCCCGACAAGGTTGACGCTCGTAACTTGGGGAATCGTCGGGACGGCGCCGGTCGTCAGGGCGACCGGAACGAGCGACAGGGAAATCGCGATGGCGACCACCGCGAAGAGTTGAAACGTCTCCGACGAGGGCACGGAAAACAGCAATTGGCCCCCGACAATGCCAAACCAGGTGGCCGCCATGTACAGGCCGAAGACGTGACCGCGGGACTGGGGTGTTGCTTGATTGTTGAGCCAGCTCTCGACGACGATGAGGAGGCCGGCGAGGCAGAGCCCGACGATCGCTCTCAAGCCGAGCCAAGGCAAGGGCGCGATCGCAAGCGCGTGGATCAAAGCTGCGCTGGAGCCGATTGCCGCGAACGCCGCAAAGGATCGGATGTGGCCAAATCGCCTGATGATGCGCGGCAGGAACATGCATCCGACCACGAACCCGGAATAGTAGAGCGTGCCGAGGGCGCCGATCGTGACGACCGAAAACCCTGCGCGCTCGCCCTGGATGGGGACCAGCACGCCAAGCAGGCCATTTCCCAGCTCGAGAAAAACGGTGGCGATCAACAAAAAGAGCAGGGAAACGAGCATCGGATTTCGCGAAGTGGATGGAAGCCGGCAGAACCGCGTCCGACAGGATCAAGACCCTGTGACGATTGTGAGTCTTAAGCCGCGGCGCATGCGAGCCCGCGACCTTCCGCCTCAATCCTCGTGGCCGTGGGGCCGGCCGAAGTCCGGATCGGCCGTGTCCTGGCCTAATTCGATAATGCCGCGGCGAATGGCGCGGGTGCGGGTGAACTGGTCGAACAGCGCATCGCCGTCGCCGTGCCGGATGGCCTTGGTCAGGGCCGAGACGTCCTCGTTGAAGCGCCCGAGCATTTCCAGCACCGCCTCCTTGTTGGCGAGGAAGATGTCGCGCCACATGGTCGGGTCCGAGGCGGCGATGCGGGTGAAGTCCCGAAAGCCGCCGGCGGAGAACTTCAGAACCTCCGAGCGGGTCACCGTCTCCAATTCGTCGGCGGTGCCGACGATCGTGTAGGCGATCAGATGGGGAAGGTGGCTGGTCACCGCGAGCACCAGGTCGTGATGATCGGGCGTCATGATCTCGACATTGGCGCCGAGCAGCCGCCAGAACTTGGCAAGCCGGTCGACGGCCTCGGTGTCGGTGCCTTCGGGCGGGGTGAGGATGCACCAGCGCCCGTCGAACAGTTCGGCAAATCCGGCATCGGGACCGGAATGCTCGGTGCCCGCGACCGGATGGGCCGGCACGAAATGCACGTTGCCCGGCAGGTGCGGGCCCATGTCCCGCACGATCGCCCCTTTCACCGAACCGACATCGGAGACGATGGCGCCTTCTTTCAGATGCGGCGCGATTTCCCCGGCTACCGTGCCGCAGACGCCGACGGGGACGCAGACGATCACGAGGTCGGCGCCGTCGACCGCTTGCGCGTTGGTCTCGACGACACGATCGGCGATGCCGAGCTCCGTGACGCGGCGGCGCGTCTCCGGCGAACGGGAGCTGGTCACGATGGAGCGTACGGCGCCTTGCTCCCGCGCTGCGCGCATGATCGAGGAGCCGATCAGGCCGGGGCCGATAATGGCCAGCGTATCGAAGAGGGGCTCGCTCATTGGGCGCCGTCCATGAATTCGCTGAGCGCCTCGATCACCGCGCGATTCTCCGGCTCGGTGCCGATAGACAGGCGCAGCGCATCGGGAAAGCCGTAGTTCTCCACACGGCGCAGGATGATGCGGCGCTCATGCAAAAAAGCGTCCGCGTCGCGCGCCGACCTGCCGGCGTCGCCGGGAAAGTGCACGAGGAGAAAGTTCGCCGCGCTCGGCGTTACGCCCAAGCCGATACGCTCGAGCTCATCGGCCATGTGGCGCAGCCATACCGTGTTGTGTTCGGCGGCCTCCTGCATGTGCGGCTCGTCCTGAAGCGCGGCGACGCCGGCGGCGATCGAAGGGCCTGTGACATTGAACGGCCCTCTGATGCGGTTCAGCGCGTCGGCGATGGGCGCAGGACAGTAGGCCCAGCCGAGCCGCAAGGCCGCCAGTCCATAGATCTTGGAGAATGTGCGCGTCATCACGGCGTTCTGCGAGCCGCCCACCAGCTCGATGCCCGCCTCGTAGTCGTTGGCGCGCACATATTCCGCATAGGCCGCGTCCAGCACGAGGATGACGTCCTCGGGCAGGCCCGCATGCAGCCGCTTGATCTCGTCGAACGGCAGATAGGTGCCGGTCGGGTTGTTGGGATTGGCGAGGAAGACCATGCGCGTCGCGTCGGTCACCCGCGCGAGAATCGCATCCACGTCCGCGGTGAGATCCGTCTCCGGCGCCACGACGGGCGTGGCGCCACGCCCCATGATGGCAATCTTGTAGACCAGGAAACCGTGCTCCGTGAAAATCGCCTCGTCGTCCGGCCCCAGATAGGCGGCCGCGAGCAGGTTCAGGAGCTCGTCGGACCCCGCACCCGCCACGATCCGCGCGGCGTCGAGCCCATAGCGGGCGGCCAGCGCCTCGCGCAAAGGCGCCGCCGAACCATCCGGGTAGCGGGACAGGTTCTCCGCCTCCGCCAGATAGGCCTCGACGGCCTTGGGCGAGGGCCCGAGCGGCGTCTCGTTGGAGGAGAGCTTGACCACCTTTCCGGCACCAGGCAGCGCGCTCGTGCCCGGCACATAGGGCGCGATGTCGAGAATGCCGGGACGCGGGTTTGGCCCACGTGTGGCCATGGGGTTTGCTCCTGAGACGGCGGGCTGCAGCGAAGGGCCTCTCATACGGCCATTTCTCAAGCCAATCCAAAGAAAAGATTGACTTTCGAGGATGAGGTCATAGCTAACCCCGATCCTGTATAATGGGCGGGTTAAACCTTTTCCGTCATACCGGTGACGCCGGTATGCAGCGAAGCAGGCAAGCGTAGCGATGAACGAGACCCCGGGAGCGGAGAGCTTCGCCGA
>CAYWIA010000073.1:0-5019 GCA_964458245.1 uncultured Methyloceanibacter sp.
AACGAGCTCAAGGAGAGCCCGGAAGTGGCGTCCGCCGGCGAGGAAGCGGCACTGAAAGCGGCAGAGCCCGAGCCCGAGCCTGAGCCGGAAGCTGAGCCCGAACCGGAACTTGAGATCGAGCCTGAGTCTGAGCCTGAGGCCGAGCCTGAACCCGAAGAGAAGAAGGCGGCGGCGGACGCGCCCGAGGTGACGCCGGAAGATGAGCTCGAGCCTAAAGCCGAGGAGGTCCCGGTGCCCAAGGGCAGGGGAAAGAAGAAGCCGTCCTCTCCCGACTAGCCTCGGCTTTAAGAAAACGCTCGCCTCAATAAAATGCTAGGGCGCTATCGTTAGACTTTCCGTCGCGATAGCGCTCTAGTGACGCGCTCCGCGCGCGGGGATGCGGACGTGGTGGAACTGGTAGACACACAGGACTTAAAATCCTGAGGGGGGCAACCCCCGTGCGGGTTCGACTCCCGCCGTCCGCACCAATCGCTTTTTCTCGATCTACGTCGCCCGAAGCAAAAGCGCTAGGCGATGCGCTTTCGCGCCTCCGCGTCCGTGCCGAAGAACACGAGCGCTTCGCCCATTGCCTTGGCCCGATACATGGCGGCGTCGGCGTTGCGCAGCGCATCCTCGGGGGTTCCACCATCTTCGGGGATCAGCGCGACCCCGGCGGCCATGCCGATTTCATGTGTGTGCTTGCCGGCGCGGATGGGGGCGGTAAGGCTCTGCACGAAACGCAGGCCGATGGTCCGGGCAGACTCGCGGGTCACGTTATAAGCGAGCACGGCAAATTCGTCGCCGCCGATACGGGCAAGGAGATCACTCGGCCGGGAGGCCGAACGGAAGCGGTCGGCGACGATCTCCAGGACTTGATCTCCGACCGTGTGGCCGAGCGCGTCATTGATCGACTTGAATCCGTTCAGATCCATGAGGTAGAGCGCGTGCTCGGTGTCGTCGGTGGGCGCTGCTTTGACCGCCGCTGTCAGGGCCTCCATCAGCGCGCGGCGATTGAGTAGGCCGGTAAGGGGATCCTGCACGGCCAGCGTGGTGAGGTGGCGCAACTCGACCTCCGCGACCGACCTTAGCGAGGCGTCGCTGCGCTGCTCGTTGAGGCGACGCAAGACAAAGGCGAACAGACAGGCCGTCAGCAGCGTCGTCAGGAAGATCGCCTCGGCTATCGAAATCTGGAGTTGCTCCTCGCTCAAGCTCTCCATGAAGTAGAAGAGGTCGTACTGAATCGCGAGCAGAAGCGCCGCGAGCATCAGGACGAACATGAGCAGGGCATCCTGCACGCTGGTGCGCGGGTTCCTGGCGATCGCCTTGGCGAGCATCCGAGGTGTGAAGCTGTCCACGATCTTTCCCCGTCGAAATCCTCGCGGAGCGTAGCGGCAAGGGCCCGGAAATGGAAATCGAACTTTATAGGAGATCCGGTGTTTTTCGCGTTTTCGGGCGTTCCCGGTCCGATTCAACCGCCCTCCATCCGTGCACCTTCAGGATCGACAAGACGCCGCACCCCTCGTAGGCTGACTTCCATCAGCGGCCGTTAAGAGCCGCTCCGAGGATGAGGGAGAGCCGGGTATGAACGAGCAACTACCGCGTGAGATGTTTTTTGGCGCCTGTCCGCATGACTGTCCGGACACTTGCGCCATGCTCTACGAGGTCGCCGATGGGCGGCTCGTCGAGGTCAAGGGCAACAAGGACCATCCCATCACGCGCGGCGGTCTGTGCGTCAAGCTCAAAGACTTTCACGATCACCACGCCAATCCCGACCGGCTGCTCTATCCCATGCGCCGCACCGGGCCCAAGGGCTCCAAGCAGTTCGAACGCATCACCTGGGACGAGGCGATCGCCGAGATCGGCAGGCGCTGGCGTGACATCATCGCCGAATACGGCGCGCAAGCCATCATGCCACAGAGCTATCTCGGCAATATGGGCTTGGTGCAGGGCATCAACTCCGGCGACCCGTTCTTCAATCGTCTCGGCACGACCGTCAACGAGAAGACCTTTTGCGCCTCCGGGTCGTCCACCGCTTGGTTGATGACGGTGGGCCCGACGGGCGGCGTGGACCCCGAGAGCTTCGTGCATTCCAAGTACATTGTCATTTGGGCGTGTAATTCGATCTCGACCAATCTGCACCATTGGCCCTTCGTGCTCGAGGCGCAGAAGAAGGGCGCCAAGGTCGTGGTGATCGACTGCTATCGCTCGCGCACGGCGAAGCAGGCCGATTGGCATATTGCACCGAAGCCGGGCACCGACGGCGCGCTCGCCATGGGCATCATCAACTCACTCATCGAGCAGGGGCTTATCGACCAGGACTATGTCGACCAGCATACGTACGGCTATGAGGAGCTCAAAGAGCGCGCGTCCGAATTCACGCCCGCCTATGTAGAGTCGGTCACCGGCGTGAAAGCCGCCGATGTCGCCAAGTTCGCCAAGGAATTCGCGACCGATCAGCCGAGCGTGATCCGCATCGGCGTGGCGCTGGAGCGCTCCGCCGGCGGTGGTCAGGCGATCCGCGCGGTAGCCTCTCTGCCGGCGCTTGTCGGCTCGTGGAAGCATGTGGGCGGCGGCTTGCTGCAAATGCCGCTCTGGGACTTCCCGGTCGATTGGATGAAAGTGTCGCGCGGCGACTGGATCAAGCCCGGCACCCGCGCCATCAACAACCTTCAACTCGGCCGGGCACTCACCGGCGAGATGCAGCTCGATCCGCCCATCAAGAGCATGTTCGTCTATTGCACCAACCCGGTGTCTCAGGCGCCCGAGACCAACAAGATCGTGCAAGGGCTTCAGCGCGAGGATTTGTTCACGGTGGTGGCCGAGCATTTTCTCACCGACACGGCGAAATATGCCGACATCGTTCTGCCGGCCGCAATGGCGGGCGAGGCCGAGGACATGATGTGGTCATGGGGTCATTTTTACTTCACCTACAATCAGAAGGCCGTCGAGCCGCCCGGAGAATGCCTGCCGACAAGCGAGATGTGGCGCCGGTTGGCGAAGGAAATGGGCTTCGACGACCCGGTGTTCAAAATGTCGGACAGCGAGCTCGCCGCCTATTACATCAATTGGGACGACCCCAAGATGGCCGGCGTCGACATGGACTATTTCAGGGAGCACGGCTTTTTCAAGATCGACGTGGGTAGTGCCGATACGCGGACTCCGCACAAGGACGGCAACTTCCCGACGCCGTCAGGCAAGGTCGAGTTCCTGCTGCACGATGCCAAGAACTTCGTCGCCGGTCCGTTCCGCATGATGTATGACGGCGACCAATGCGGCGATCCGGTCGACCCGCTGCCGGGCTACGTGCCGCCGCGTGAGACGCCGGAGACCAACAGCGCGCGCGCGCAGCTTTACCCGCTCAATATCCTCTCGCCGAAGAGCCACGGCTTCTTGAACTCGTGCTACGCCAATGAGCCGCACAAGATCAAAGGCCAGGGCGAGCAGTTCGTGCTGATCAATCCGAAGGACGCGGAGGAGCGCGGCGTTCGCGATGGCGACCCGGTGCGCGTGTTCAATGACCGAGGAGACTTCGAGGGGCTGGCGCGCGTGACCGACGACGTGGGCGATGGCATCGTCGTGGCGACGCTCGGCTATTGGCGCAGTCTCAACCGCTCCGACGGCTCGGTGAACTCCATCTCGTCGGATGCTCACTCGGGCCTCGGGCGTGCGCCCACTTATTCGGACAATCTCGTCCAGGTGGTGCGGGTGAACTGACGCCGTCACCGAGACGGGGCTACTCGGCGGCGGGGGCGGCCTTGGCGGAGATCTCCTGTAGGGCGGTAAAGCCCTCGAACTCGGGATGGCCGAAATAGAGCGGCTTGCCCTCACCGGCGCGCGCATGGGCCTTTCGGAAGGCTTCCGATCGTGTCCAGGCTTCGAAGTCTCCATGCGAGCGCCATAGGCTGTGCGAGGCGTAGAGAACATGGTCGTCGCGCTCGGGACCTTTCAGGAGCTGGAACTCGAGGAACCCCGGGACGTCTTCCAGATGAGTCTCACGGTTGAGCCAGACCTGCTCGAAGTCGCTTTCCGCGCCCTTCTTCACTTTGAACCGGTTCATGGCAATGAACATGATGCACTCCGTACGGTGAATAGCTTGCATTTGATGTTGCGGCGAATAGCCGGAAGCCTAGGGGAGCGGGCGCCATTTGTCCCGTGTGAGTTTTCGGAACAGTGTTTAAGTCGCTGAAAGTTCTGACCTCGATCAAGGCGTGACAAGGCGTCCCAGATGTCTATGGCTCGAAAACGCTGGCGGTCACGCTACCCGCTTCCCATCTAAGAGTCCTGCATACTGCTTCCGCCCGCCAATTGGAGCCTCCCCATGAGCAAGCCCTTGACCCCCAAAGAACGTCAAAAAGTGAAACTCGACACGCCGACCGATCTCGGCTCAAACGCGACGCGCGATATTTCCGGCGCACTGAACGCGCTGCTAGCCGATGTGTTCGCGCTCTACATGAAGACCAAGAATTTTCACTGGCATGTGAGCGGCCCGCATTTCCGTAGCCTCCATCTCTTGTTCGACGAGCACGGCGATCAGATCTTCGCGATGACCGACGAGATCGCCGAGCGCGTCCGCAAGATCGGCGGCACGACGCTGCGCTCCATCGGCAACATCGCGCGGCTCCAGCGCATCTCCGACAACGACGCAGAGTATGTGGACCCGCTCGACATGGTGGCGGAACTCGGCCAGGACAATCAGGCGCTGATTGCCAGCATGCGCCAGGTCCATGAACTTTGCGATGAAGAGAATGACGTGGCGACCGCGAGCCTGCTTGAGAATTGGATCGACGAAGCCGAGAGGCGCGTCTGGTTCCTGTTCGAGACCAGTCGGGCGGGGGACCCGGGCCACTAAGCGCAATCGGCCTCAGAGCTTTCCGCTTGCGGACCGTCGATCACAGCCCAACCGGCTTTACGGCCCGTAGGCGGCAACTGCTTCTGGACATCCTTGTCGCAGAGGATGTGCGCCTTCGCGACCATGAGGGCCGTGACCGGCGCGGTCAGGAAAAGAAACGTCGTAATCAAGAGCTCGTGGATCGAGAGTTC
>CAYWIA010000073.1:5119-10188 GCA_964458245.1 uncultured Methyloceanibacter sp.
AGGAAACCGACCATCGCGAACAACAGCGCTGCTTCGAAATAGATTTCGGTTCCGTAGTAGATCCCGGTCAGGACCACGAGGGCGATGGCGTTGATCACGAGCGTGTCGAGCGCCAGGACGCGGGTTTGTGTATCCGGGCCCACCAGCAGGCGGTAGAGGTTCAGGAGCATCGCCGCACCGATGGCGAACGCGGCGATTGTGCACGAAAGCGCGATCATTTCTCGAAAATCCTCTTAAGTCGGGTTTCATAGCGTGACTTGATGGTGGCCACCGTGGCTTCTGCGTCCTTCGTCTCGAGGCAATGCACGAGCAGCGCGCGCCCGTCCCCGCTCAGATCGGCGCTGACCGTACCCGGGGTCATGGTGATCGTGCCGGCGAGCGCGGTGATGGCCTCGGGCGTTCTGAGGTCAAGCGGCACGGTGACGAAGCGGGAGCGGAGCGAATCGCCACGGCGGAAAAGGATCAGATACGCCACCTGGAAATTGGCGACGACGATGTCCCAGAGAACAATGGCGGCATACTCCACAATGGCGAGCGGGCTCCCGATATGCGGACGGGAAGGCCAATAGGGGCTCGTCAATATTGGAATCGCCACCCCGAGTATCGCGCCAAGGACGACTGAGCCCCAAGAGAAGCCGCTGAGGAGAATCCACACGACGACTATGAAGAAGGTCAGGAGGGGATGAGGCATCAAGCGTTTCAACATGGTCAGTGTCCCGTCGATGGCATGACGTTTCCTGCCGAGTTTAGCACGGCGTCGATATAGCCCGCCGGGTCGAGCGCCTGCTCGGCGGCCGCTTGGAACGCGTCGACGGCCGGCCCGGCGAAGATGGACAAGAGCGCAATGGCGCCGACGAGCATGGCCACGACGACGACCGGAGAGATGGGTGCCGTGGCCAAGGTCGGTCCGGTGGTCCGGCCTCCGGTCTTCCAAAAGACGACGCTGCCGGCGCGGGCGAAGGCGATCGTCATCATCAGCGACGCGCCGAGTACGAAAAGCCAGATCAGGCTGGCTTGCGGACTTTCATAAGCCGCATCGAGCACCATGAGCTTGCCGATGAAGCCGGAGAGCGGCGGGAGACCCACGGCGGCGAGCGCCGTCAGGAAAAAGAGAGCGCCGAGGAGCGGAGCCTGGCTGATCGGGTGGCACGGAACGAGCGCCGCGCCTTTCTCCACGCGCCGCGTGGCTATCAGGTCCACGATTAAAAAGAGTGCGGCGCCGGTAAGCGTGCTGTGCACGAGGTAGTAGAGCGCCGTCGTCAAACCATCGACGTCGAACAGTCCGATGGCGATGAGCAGCGTGCCCATGGAGGCGATGATGTTGAAGGAAGCGAGGTCGAGCAGGGTGCGGCTGGCGAGGAGGCCGATGGCGCCAATGAGGAGCGTCGCCAGCGCGGCGGGCAGAATCCACGGCACGGCTACGCCTGCGAGCGCGCCGGCATCGGCACCGAAGATCGTGCCGAAGATCCGAATGATCGCGTAGGCCCCGACCTTGGTCATGATGGCGAAGAGAGCGGCGACCGGTGCGGAAGCGGCGGAATAGGTGCCTGGCAGCCACCAATGCAGGGGCACGAAAGCCGCCTTGATGGCGAAGACCAGGAATAGGAGCAGTGCGCCGGTGCGCAGCAGCGCTTCGTTTCCGGCGGTGACTTGCGGCACCTTGACGGCAAGATCGGCCATATTGAGCGTGCCGGTGACGCCGTAGATCAGGCCAATGGCGATCAGGAAGAGCGTCGAGGCCACGAGATTGATCGCGACGTATTGAAAGCCTGCCCCCAATCGGCGCGCGCCGCCGCCATGCAGCATGAGCCCGTAGGACGCGATCAGCATCACCTCGAAGAACACGAACAGGTTGAAGATGTCGCCGGTGAGGAAGGCCCCGTTCAGGCCCAGCAGCTGGAATTGAAACAGCGCGTGGAAGTGGCGGCCCCGGGCGTCCCATCCCGCCACGGCGTAGACAAGGACGGCGAGGGCCAGCGCTGCGGCAAGCAGCAGCATGGTCGCCGAGAGACGGTCCAGCACGAGCACGATACCGAACGGTGCGGGCCAGGCACCGACGCGGTAGACGCGCGGCTCGCCATCGCTTGCAAGGTGATACAGCAGGATCGCAATCCCTAAGAGCGCCACGGTCGCAGTGATCGAGACGATCCGCTGCATACGGATGTCCCGGCGCCACACCATGATCAAAAGAGCAGCCGTCAGCGCGGGCAGGATCGCCGGAGCAATGATCCAGTGGGTCATGAGCTGCGCGCCGCCGTCATTTGTCCGCCTCGGTTTCGGGCGCGAGGTCTTCTGCGGGAAGGTCCGCGGTATCGTTTTCGGTCTCGAGGAAGCCGCGCAGGGCGAGGACGACGATCAGCGCCGTCATGCCGAACGAGATCACGATCGCAGTCAGGACGAGTGCCTGGGGAAGCGGATCGGTATAGGCGTCGGCGTCGGAAATGATCGGGGGCCTGTCCACGACGAGCCGCCCGGCTGAGAACAGGAACACGTTCACCGCATAGGACAGCAAGGTCAGCCCGACGATGATCGGAAAGGTCCGCTGCTGCAGGATCAGATAGACTCCGACCGTTGTCATCATGCCGACGGCGCTGGCGACCAGAAGCTCCATCTCAGCTTCTCCCGTTGTCCGGGCTGACGATGCGTCCCTGCCGCAACTGGACATCCATCGGACCTTTCGGCACCGCCTCGGGCTCGGCACGCTCTTCGACGCGCGAGATCTGGGCGAGTGACAGCATCACCACGCCGACGACGGTCAAGAAGACGCCGAGATCGAAGGCAACGGCGGAGGCGATCTCGATCTCCCCGATCAGCGGCAGGTCGACATGCGTGTAAGTGCTCGTCAGGAAAGGCCAGTCGAACAGCAGGGATGCGAGACCGGCAAGGCCGGCGATGGCGACGCCGGCGCCGATCATGGCTTGGCTAT
Organism: uncultured Methyloceanibacter sp.; assembly: GCA_964458245.1. Classification (GTDB taxonomy): domain Bacteria; phylum Pseudomonadota; class Alphaproteobacteria; order Rhizobiales; family Methyloligellaceae; genus Methyloceanibacter. The sequence goes on from CAYWIA010000073.1 coordinate 8,046, forward strand.
CGATGCGGGCGCGTTGCGCGGCCCAGGCATACCCGCTCGCCAGATATTGCATGATGAGCGCGATGGCCACGACCAGGCCGGCAATGAAGCCGCCGCCCGGCTCGTTGTGGCCGCGCAGAAAGATGAACACCGCCACGGTCAGCGCGAGCGGAAGGAGGATGCGCGTGGCCACGACGAGGATCAGGGGGTGGGCGTCCTTGCTCTGCAGCGGATGGCGGATCGACGCGAGGGTTTTTGCGGCGGCGCCTCTCAGCGCGTTGTCGAGAAGCGCGAAGATGGTGATCGCGGCGATACCGAGGACGATGATCTCGCCGAACGTATCAAAGCCGCGGAAGTCGACCAGGATGACGTTGACCACGTTGGTGCCGCCGCCGCCGGGCTTGGCCTCGGCGAGGTGGTAGTCGGAGATCGTTTGAAAATTGCGCGTCAGGATGGCGTAGGTGAGGGCGCCGACCCCAAGCCCCACCACGGCGGCAAGTGCGCCGCGTCCCAGCCGTCCGGCCCTATCCGTCTCTGCAGGCGTCGTCTTCGGCAGCAGGTTGAGCGCGAGCAGCAGGAGGATCGTCGTGACGACGTCGACCGAGATTTGGGTGAGCGCAAGGTCGGGCGCCGAGAACTGTACGAACATAAGAGAGACGATGAGGCCGACCCCGCTCGTCAGGATGAGGGCGTGCAGCCGCTCCCGATGGCAAAACAGCAGCGCGACGCAGATCGCGGCCAGCACGATCCAGGCGACGGCTGCGGGTAAAGACATGGGAAGGGTCGCCCTGGCCCCTGCCTCGTGCGGCGCATCCATGAAGCCGATGAAGCCGACCGCGGCGATCGCGGCGATGATGACGCCGGCATAGCGAGGCAAAGAGCCGTTATGCGTGACCTCGATGATCCAGCGGGAGCCGTCAACCAAGGCGGAGATCACCGCATCGTAGATGCGCTTCGCGTCCGGCCTCGGGAAGGCGAGGCGGATCTGGTCGGCGGTGCGGTAGAAGGCGAAGAGGATTGCACCGCCCGCAAGGGCGATGAAGCTCATGAACAGGGCGGGCGTGAGGCCGTGCCAGATCGCGAGCTTATAGTCGGGCAGCGGAGCGCCGATCACGGCGAGCGCCGTGCGCTCGACGATTGAGCCCGCCATGAGGGCCGGGAGAACGCCGATGGCCGCGACCGGAACAATAAGGATTGCGAGGGGAAGCCACATGCCGAACGGCGGATCGTGTGGCCGATGCGGGTAGTCGTCGCGCGGCGGCCCAAAAAACGTACTGATGGCGAAGCGGAACGAATAAGCGGCGGAGATGAGTGCGGCGACAGTCGCCAGCACTGGAAAGAGCCAGGTGATGCCGGCATAGGCCGTGTGTGCGGCCTCCTCGAGCATCATCTCCTTGGACAGGAATCCGTTGAAGAAGGGGATGCCGGCCATTGAGGCTGCCGCGATCAATGACAACGTCGCGGTGATCGGCATCAGCGTGAGCAGGCCGCCGAGCCGGCGGATGTCCCGCGTCCCCGTTTCATGGTCGATGATGCCCGCGCTCATGAACAGCGCCGCCTTGAAGGTCGCGTGGTTGAGGATGTGGAAGACCGCGGCGACCGCGGCGAGCGGCGTGCCGATGCCGAGCAGCATGGTGACGAGGCCAAGATGACTCACGGTCGAGAAGGCGAGAAGAGCTTTGAGATCATCCTTGAACAGCGCGATCCACGCGCCAATGAGCATGGTGACGAGCCCGACCGGTGCGACGATGAGGAACCACGCCTCCGTCGGGGCGAAGACCGGCCATAGTCGCGCCATCAGGAAGAGGCCTGCCTTCACCATGGTCGCCGAATGCAAGTAGGCCGAAACGGGGGTGGGCGCGGCCATCGCGTGGGGCAGCCAGAAGTGAAACGGGAACTGCGCCGACTTGGTGAAGGCGCCGCCCAATATGAGCAGAAGCGTCGGCACGAGCAGGGGAGAGGATCTGATGAGGTCGCCGCGCTGTAGAATGTCGGTGATCTCGTAAGACCCTGCGATGTGGCCGAGCATCAGCATGCCGGCGATGAGGGCTAGTCCGCCGCCGCCGGTAACGATGAGCGCCATCCGCGCGCCTTGCCGGGATTCAGGAAGCTCGCGCCAATAGCCGATCAGCAGGAAGGACGTGAGGCTCGTGAGCTCCCAGAA
>CAYWIA010000074.1:0-10183 GCA_964458245.1 uncultured Methyloceanibacter sp.
TGTTCCTGGTCGAGGGCGATTCCGCCGGCGGCAGCGCCAAGCAGGCGCGCGACCGGGCCTTCCAGGCCGTGCTGCCTCTGCGCGGCAAGATCCTCAACGTGGAGCGCGCGCGCATCGACAAGATGCTGTCGAGCCAGGAAATCGGCACGCTGATCACCGCGCTCGGCACGGGCATCGGCGATGAGTTCGACGTGGCGAAGCTTCGCTACCACAAGATCATCATCATGACGGACGCGGACGTGGACGGCTCGCATATCCGCACGCTGCTGCTCACCTTCTTCTACCGGCAGATGCTGCCGATCATCGAGGCGGGTCATCTCTTCATCGCCCAGCCTCCGCTCTACAAGGTGAAGCGCGGCAACCAGGAGCGCTATCTCAAGGACGAAACGAGCCTCCAGGACTATCTGATCGGCGAGGGGCTCGAAGACGCCGTGCTCCTGACCGGCGACAATGCCGCGCGGGGCGGCGGGGATTTGCGCGACATCGTCAATCAGGCGCGCAAGATCACGAGCATCCTGAGCGGCCTGCACAGCCGCTACCCGCGCTTCATCATCGAGCAAGCGGCCATCGCCGGGGCGCTTGCCCCGAAATTCCTCAAGGACGCCAAGGAAGCCCAAGAGGCGGCCGCCTATATCGCCCGGCGGCTCGACATGCTGTCGGAGGAGACCGAACAGGGCTGGCACGGCGAAGCGTTGCCCGAGGGCGGGCTTCGCTTCTGGCGGGAACTGCGCGGCGTGATGGAATCTCATCTGATCGACGGGCCGTTCATAGCCTCCGCCGACGCGCTCAAGCTCGACCAGTATGCGGGGCACCTGCAAGAGGTCTATGCCAAGCCGGCCACCCTGAAGCGCAAGGAGACGCGCCTCTTCGTCTACGGGCCGTCCGACCTGTTGAGCGCGGTGATGGAGACCGGCCAGAAGGGCCTGTCGCTCCAGCGCTACAAGGGTCTCGGAGAGATGAACCCCGACCAGCTGTGGGCGACCACGCTCGATGTGGAGAGCCGCACCATCTTGCAAGTGAAGATCAAGGAAGGCGAGGACGCCGACGACATCTTCTCCCGGCTGATGGGCGACGTGGTCGAGCCCCGGCGCGAGTTCATTCAGGACAACGCGCTCCAGGTCGCCAATCTCGACGTCTAGCCGCCCCGCCTTCACATCCTTAACGCCATGGCAAGGCGCGGCCCTTAAGGTTTCCACGCAAACAGCCTTGCGATTCTCTCCTTTCGGCGGCGAGTGTCGTTTTCCGTGTGTTTTCTAGGCGTGAGTTGACATGAGCGGCGCGAAGCGCAGGCCCAAACCTCAAGGCGCAGGCCGCCGGCGCGTGGCGCCTAAGACGCTTTCGCGGCGCAGGGCGCCCTCGAAGCGCCGCCCGCAACGAAAGCGCGCGAGCGCCTGGCTGCGCCTCAAGCGCGCCGCCCGGCGCCATCCTTACGTCTTCAAGGCCTTGCGCTTCGGCATGCTGGCCGCGATCTGGGGCACGATCGTGCTCGGCGGCGCGGTGGTTTACTTCATCTCGCGGGTGCCTGACCCGCTGCTCGCCACGCTCGACAACCGGCCGCCCAATGTCACCATTGTCGCCGCCGACGGCGCGGTGCTCGCCGAGCGGGGCTTGCGCCGGGGCCATATCCGCGTCGACGTGCTGCCCGACCACCTCATCAAGGCGGTGATGGCGACTGAGGACCGGCGGTTCTACGCGCATTTCGGCATCGATCCCTTGGGCCTGGCGCGCGCCAGCTATCGTAATTTCCGCGCCGGCACCGTGGTCGAGGGCGGCTCGACCATCACGCAGCAGCTCGCCAAGAATCTGTTCCTCAGACCTGAGCGCACGATGGTGCGCAAGCTCGAAGAGCTGGTCTACGCGGTTTGGCTGGAGCAGCGCTTCACCAAGGACGAGATCCTCGAACTGTATCTCAACCGCGTCTATTTCGGCGGCGGCACGTACGGCGTGGAGGCGGCGGCCCGGCACTATTTCGGCAGGTCGGCGCGCGACGTCTCCCTGCCCCAATCGGCGATGCTTGCGGGCCTGCTGAAGGCGCCGTCGCGCTACGCGCCGACGCGCAGCGTCAAAGCCGCCAGCGCCCGGGCCGAGGTCGTGCTCGACAACATGGTGGATGCGGGTTTCCTCACCGAGAAGCAAGCCAGCGCCGCGGGACACGAGCCTTTGGAGCTCCGCGCCAAGGGCGACGACACCGGCTATCCTTACGCGGTCGACTGGGTGGCGGAGCTCCTGCCCGAATATGTGGGCGAGCATGACGGCGCGCTGATCGTCGACACGACGATCGATGCGCGGCTCCAGCGCGCCAGCCAAGAGCAGCTCCGCAAGCTGCTCGACGGTGAAGGCCGCGCGCTGCACGCGGGCGAAGGCGCCGTGGTGGTGCTCGACCCCGCGACCGGCGCGGTGAAGGCCTTGGTCGGCGGCCGCTCCTACAAAGCGAGCCCCTACGACCGGGCGCTGAAGGCCCGCCGCCAGCCGGGTTCGGCTTTCAAGCCGTTCGTCTATCTGACGGCTCTGGAAGCGGGCTATTCGCCGGACTCGATCGCCTATGACGGGCCGGTCAATATCGGCGGCTGGCAGCCGAAGAATTACACCAACGACTACAAGGGCAAGGTCACGCTGCGTTACAGCATGGCCCATTCGCTCAACACCGTGGCCGTCAAGCTCACGTCGCAGGTGGGAGCTCAGCGCGTGATGCAGACGGCCCAGCGCCTCGGCATCGGTTCGGAGCTGCATGCCCAGCCCTCGATCGCGCTCGGCACCGGCGAAGTGACGCTGCTGGAACTCGCGGGCGCCTATGCGCCATTTGCCAATGGGGGCATGCGCGTCTTGCCCCATGTGATTACCCGCATCCGCAACGGTGACGGCAAGGTGCTGTATCAGCGCCGCAAATCGGCCACCGGCCAGGTGGTGGCGCTCCACAACGTGGGCGCCATGAACGACATGCTGAATTCGGCGCTGGTGCGCGGCACCGGCAAGCGCGCGGCGATTCCCGGCCACGTGGCCGGCGGCAAGACCGGCACGACGCAGAACTCGCGCGATGCCTGGTTCGTCGGCTATACGGCCCATTACGTGGCCGGCGTGTGGATCGGCAATGACGACAACACGCGCATGAAGAAGGTCACGGGCGGCACGCTGCCGGCCTCGCTGTGGCACGACATCATGGTCTATGCGCATCAGGACAAGGCGCCGTTGCCGCTGCCTGGCACGCGTGGGCCCAGGCCCAACCAAGACGCCATCGCCGCCCGGCTGCCCTTCGGCGCCCAGGCCGACACCATCAAGAGCACCAGCCAAGACCGGCCGTTCTATCAGCGCGTCTTCGGCTTTTTCGGCGGCGGCTAGTGCCCTATTCGATGCTGGCGGTGGGCGACACGCCTTGCGAGGGCTGGGACAGGCCCTCAGCCCCATAGGCATGCAGGCTGGAGCCGTGCTTGTGCAGCCAGGCCCTCGCCTCCTCGTGCCGCGGCATGGTGCGCGCCACCAGGGCCCAGAAGCGCGGGCCGTGGTTCATATGGCCGAGGTGAGCCACCTCGTGCGCCGCCAGATAGTCGAGCACGAAAGGCGGCGCCAGCACCAGCCGCCAGGAGAAAGACAGCGCACCGGACGTGGAGCATGAGCCCCAGCGCGTGGTCTGGTCGCGGACGAAGATGCGCTTCGGCTTCAGGTTCAGACGCTTCGCGTGCAGATCCACCCGCAGCTTGAGGTCGAAATGGGCCTGGCGCTTCAGCCAATCGAGCAGGCGGCGCGGCGCGTGCTCGCTCTCGCCGGAGACATGGAGACGCGGCAGACGCCTCTTGGCCACGCGTGCGCCGGCCGGCCAAGCCGGGGCGATCTTCGCGTCTTCGGGCTCCTCGACCCACACCACCCCACGGCGGCGCACGGAGCCCTCGAAGCGCAGGACATGAGCCAGGCCGCGCAGGGGAATAATTGCGCCTTCGGTGAAGGGAACGGGCTCGGGCAGGCCCGCCACACGCTCCTTCAGCCAGTCCAAATGGCGCGAGAGAAACTCGTCCGCCTCGGCGAAGCTCGAATAGGCCGGCATGGTCAGAACGGCGCCCCGGCGGGCTTCGCTGACCTGAAGACTGAAGCGGCGTGCACGGATGCTCCGCCGGAGCAGCATGGGGATGTCCAAGCCCCTGATTTTGACTTCTATGGTCTCGCCCCGCCCGAGGTTGAGCCGCTTCAGCATGCCAAGCTCCCTACTGCTACACTTGGTTGGCCACCGAATCTGAGGGACCCAGCGTAGCACACGGGTTCGCGGGAACGCTCGCCTGTGGTTTAGGCAACCCGGGCCAAAGCGCGCTTGAACACGCTTCTAGGGCGCTGGTGGGCTCTGATAAAACCCCGGATTTTCGGCAAAATTTCGCCCCGGAAGCGCGAACCATTAAAAACGCCGTAGTGGCCGACGTCAGGCTGCAAATGGTGTTCGCGCATGCCTTCGGGGAGGTTTTTGCACAATGTTTGGGCAGCTCGGGTCTGGCCGATCCCGGAGATATCGTCCTTCTCGCCCTCGACCGTCATCAGGGCCACCCGATGGACCTTGGAGGGGTCCACGGGCGTGCCCCGATGGTGCATTTCGCCCTTGGGCAGCCTGTGCTCCAGGAACACGGTCTCGATGGTCTGGAGATAGTACTCGCCCGTTAGATCCATCACCGCCAGGAACTCGTCGTAGAACTCCCGGTGCTTGTCGGCAGAGTCGCCGTCGCCGCGAATAAGATTGTGGAACAGATCGCGGTGGGCATGCAGGTGCCGGTCGATATTCATGCCCATGAAGCCCGAGAGCTGAAGGAACCCCGGATAGACGAGACGCATCATGCCGGGATAGGGCCACGGCACTTGCGTGATGACATTGCGGCGGAACCAGCTCAGAGGCTTGGTCACGGCGAAGCGATTGACGGCCGTCGGGCTTTCGCGCGCGTCGATCGGACCCGCCATCAGGATCATGGAGCGCGGCGCGGCGCGGTCGCGCCTCGCCTCCATCAGGGACACGGCGGCGAACACCGGCACGGTCGGCTGACAGACGGCCATGACGTGCACGTCACCGCCAAAGATCTCCAGGAATTCAGTGATGTAGTCGATGTAAACGTCGAGATCGAAAGGGCCGGCTGCGCGCGGCACGAAGCGCGCATCATGCCATTCGGTGACGTAGACATCGTGATCTGGCAACAGGTCGCGAACGGTGCCGCGCAGCAGGGTCGCGAAATGCCCCGCCATTGGCGCCACCACCAGAACCTTCGGATCTTTCTTGGTCCGCGTCGCCGGCAGGTCGCGCTCGAAATGCACGAGATCGCAGAAAGGCTTCGACAGAACGGTGCGCGCCGCGACCGCGGCCGGAGCGCCGTCTACGTCCACCGTGTCGATGTCCCAGGTCGGCTTGCGATAGCGGCGCGTGGAGCGCTCGAACAATTCGAGCGCGGCCGCGGCGCCGCGGCCCAGCGCCGTATGGGAAGCCGGGTTCAGCGGATTGCGCCACAGGAGACGGTAGGCCTCCGCCGTGGCCCGGGCCGGATGCAACGCGGCCTGGTTCAGTTCGTAGAGGTGGTACAGCATTAATGAGCCCTCCGACTCAGCAGCATTCTAATGCTGCATCGCAAGATGCGATGGTGATTCTATGCTGCAGTGCAATGACAGATGGCCGCAGGGCGCATCCGCCGCGCGTCAAAGATAACGGCGCAGTGTTTCAGCCATTTTGTCGGGGGGGGTGCCGTAAGGAATGTGCGTAACAAATTTGCCGTCGGGGCCCATAAGGTAAACGAGCGCCGAGTGGTCGATGCTGTAATTGTCGCCCATGCTCTCGTCCTGAAACTTTTGGTAGCTCACCCGGTAGGCTTTCGCCGCTTTTGCGATTTGCTCCGGCGAGCCGGTGAGCCCGACGAAGTCGTCACCGAAATTCGCCACGTATGCAGAGACCGCTTCGGGCGTATCGCGCTCGGGATCGAGCGTGATGAAGATCGGCACGACCTCGTCCGCTTCCGCTCCCAATTCATCCAACGCCGCGCTCATGACCTGGAGCTCGGCGGGGCATATGTCGGGACAGTGCGTAAAGCCGAAGAACACGAGCATGTGACGCCCGCGAAAGTCCCGATCGGTGACGGTCTTGCCATCCTTGCCGACGAGCTCGAACGGACCGCCGATCAACGCGGTGCCACTCGTCACCACGCGCTTCTGCTGCATGTCCGTGTTGAAGATCAACGCAGCCATGCCGATTAGAGAGCCCAGCAGAAAACCGCCGACAATCACCAAGAGCCAACGTCGTCGCATCGTCCTCACTCACCAAGCTGCAGCAGCGTGCCGTTCTTCCGCGCACTGCGGAGAAACCAACTGAACGTGGCATAACCAGCGGCCAGATAGACCGCGTTCAGGCCAAGCGCCCACAAGAGATCCGTAGGCTCGAAGGTGTGCTCCAAGAGAATCGCGCGCATGCCCTCGAAGACATGCGTCGGCGGGAGCGCGAGAGCAACCGGCTGTAGCCATTCGGGCAGTACCGACACGGGATAATAAACGCAGGTAAGCGGCAGCAGCAGGAAGGCCAGCGACCAGGCCAGTTCCTCGGCGCCCAGTCCGTAGCGCAGGATGACGCCTGCGGCGATCAGGCCAAGCGACCAGCTCGTGAGCACCAGTACGAAGAAGAAGGCGACCAGCGCGAGCCCGAGATCGAGCAGATTGAAACCGAAGAAAAAGAATGCGGCGATGGCGACCGGTACCATGCTGACGGCGAGCCTGATGATGCTCCACAGGCTAAGTGCAGCCACAAGCTCGTAGGGCCGCAACGGGCTTGTCAGCAGATTGCCGAGATTCCGCGACCACATCTCCTCGATGAATGTGGTGGAGAAGCCGATCTTGGAGCGGAACAAGATGTCCCACAGCAGCACGGCGCCGATCAGCACGCCTGCGGCCTGGGCGTACGGGTTGTCCGTGCCGGCGAGATATTTCTGCAGAAAACCCCAGGTCAGCATCTGGAGGAACGGCCAGTAGATCAGCTCCACCAGCCGAACGCCGGAACTACGCAGGAGATACATGTAGCGCCGCACGAGCGCCGCGATGCGGCGCAGCGAGGCAGACACGCCGTTCGGCGGCAGGAGCACGGGCTCTACGCGAGGCATGGCTTGCGGCGAACTCACGACGCTTTCCGGTCCGGCTCGGCCGGGGGCTTTTGCGCCGTGCGTCCGCGCACCACATCGAGGAACACGTCTTCCAGCGTCTCGCGGCCATAATTCTCGATCAGCGCGCGCGGCGTCTCGTCCTCGATGATACGGCCAGCCTGTAGCACGATCACCCGGTCGGCGAGACGTTCCACCTCGGCCATGTTGTGCGAGGCGATCAGAAGGGTGGCGTTACGCTCGCGCGCATAGTCTTTCAGCTTGCGGCGAATCCAATCGGCGGTGTCGGGATCAAGCGAGGCCGTCGGCTCGTCGAGCAAGAGCAGCTCTGGCGCGTTGAGCAGCGCCTTGGCGAGACCAACGCGCGTCTTCTGTCCGGCGGAGAGCTTTCCCGTCGGCCGGTCGAGCAACATATCGACCTGCAAATGCGCGGCGACGCTGGCGATGCGCTCACCCGCGTTGGCGATGCCGTAAAGGCCCGCATAAACAGTGAGGTTCTCTTTCACGGTGAGGCGCGCCGGCAGATCCACGTAAGGGCTCTGGAAGTTGATGCGCTGGGCCACGTCATAGCGGTTGCGACTCATATCGGCGCCGAACACGCGCACCTCGCCCGCGCTCGGTTCGATCAGCCCCAGCAGCATGGCAATGGTCGTGGTCTTGCCGGCGCCGTTGCCGCCGAGCAGCGCCACCGTCGTCCCGGCCTCGATGGTAAAACTGATGTGATCGACGGCCGTGACGGCGCCGTAGCGCTTGACGAGGTCGCGCACGACGACAGGCGCTTGCGCGAAATCGCTGCCGCCAGCGCCGTCTCCGACAAAATTTCGAGCCGCCTCAACCATTTCCTTGCGCTGCGCGCCTGCTTTGTCCGAATTATGACTTACCGCCAACGTGCTAGGGTTCACCTATGGCCGTACTCGACAATAGTCAAACCGCCCCGGAGGCATCCGTGCCGGAATGGCTGCGCGCCGGCGACAGCCGCTTGCGCCTCCAGACCATCGTGCGCTTGCGCTGGCTGGCGGTGCTCGGCCAGAGCCTCACAGTCGTCGGCGCGTATTGGGTGCTCGGCATGGACTTGCCGATCGGCGGGTGTTTCGCGGTCATCGCGCTGTCCGCCTGGCTCAACGTGGCTTTGCGCATTCGCTTCCCCGCGAGCCAGCGGCTGCGCAGCAATTCCGCCTTCATCCTGCTGGGCTACGACATTATCCAACTTGCGGCGCTGCTCTACCTCACCGGCGGACTGGAGAACCCGTTCGCGTTTCTCATGATCGCGCCGGTCACCGTGTCTGCCTCCACCCTGCCCTTGCGGATTACAGTGGCGCTCGGCCTGCTCGCCATCGGTGCGGCGAGCGTGCTCACCACCTTCCATTACCCGCTTCCCTGGTTTCACGATTCTCAGCTCAATCTGCCGATGCCCTATGTGTTCGGCGTGTGGGCCGCTGTGGTCTCCGGCATCCTCTTTATCGGCTTTTACTCTTGGCGGACGGCGGAAGAAGGACGGCGCATGGCCGAGGCTCTGGCCGCCGCCGAAATGGTGCTGGCGCGCGAGCAGAAGCTTTCCGCGCTCGATGGGATGGCCGCGGCCGCGGCGCACGGCCTGGGCACGCCGCTCGCCACCATTGCCGTCGTCACCAAGGAGTTGTTGCGCGACGCCGACGAGGCGGACCGTCATTACGAGGACCTGCTTCTGTTGCGCGCGCAGGCCGAGCGCTGCCGCGAAATCCTGAAGGAGCTTGCGGGGCGTGGCGAGGAACTCGACATCATCGTCTCACGCATGCCCGTCAGCCATCTGATCGAGGAGGTTGTCGAGCCGCACCGCCTGCTCGGCGTTCCCATCGAGGTGGAGATCGGGCCGCGGGACGGGTTAGAGCCGGGCAGCGCCGCCGCCCGCGAGCCGGTGACACAGCGTAATCCCGGCGTCATCTACGGTCTGGGCAATCTCGTGGAGAACGCCATCGACTTCGCGTCCCACACGGTCGAGGTCGACGCCTCCTGGACCCAAGACGAGGTACGGTTCGTCATCGCCGATGACGGCGAGGGTTTTCCACCGAATGTGCTGGAACAGCTCGGCGAGCCGTTTGTCACCACCCGGCCGGGAAAGTGGGGAGAGGAGCAACCGGACGAGCATATCGGCATGGGGCTCGGCTTCTTCATCGCCAAGACCCTGCTCGAGCGCTCCGGCGCCCGGCTCGAGCTGGCCAACCGGGCCGAGCCGCAGGCCGGGGCCGTGGTGACCGTGATCTGGCCACGCGCCAAGTTCGAGAAGGCGCCAGGCGAAAAGGGGCTCGGACCGGCCTCTTTTCTCTGATTTCGGGTTTCGTCGCGGGTTTTCGGGTGTCTTGGGACCGAAACTTGCCAGTTTTTCCCGGATTTCATTCACTTTGATCGACGGTTGCACCCCGCCGAGACTTGCCTCACCAAGCGAAAGCCCCTACCTACACCCACAATAATTTTACAAAGACTCTTGGGAGGTTACGTCTGGGTTGGGCTCGCTAGTCACGACAAGGAGCTCAACAATGGACGTCCAGCCGGTCTCGACAATGTCACAGGACCTCAGCCCGCCGCCGCCGGACAACACCCTTTTGATCGTCGACGACGATCGCGCCTTTCTGCAGCGGCTCGCCCGCGCCATGGAAGCGCGCGGATTCGAGGTCGAGGCGGCCGCATCGGTCGAAGAGGGCCTCGGCATGCTCAAGCGCCGCCCGCCGGCATTCGCCGTGGTGGATATGCGCCTCGACGACGGCAACGGCATCGACGTGATCGCCACGCTGAAGGAGCTGCGGCCCGATTCGCGCGCCGTCGTGCTCACCGGCTACGGCAATATCGCCACCGCGGTGACCGCCGTGAAGATCGGCGCCGTGGATTACCTGGCGAAGCCTGCGGACGCGGACGACGTCTACAACGCGCTTGTCGCCTCTGATGACGACAAGGCGCCGCCGCCGGAGAACCCGATGTCGGCCGACCGCGTGCGCTGGGAGCACATCCAGCGCGTTTATGAGCTTTGCAATCGCAACGTCTCGGAGACGGCCCGACGCCTCAACATGCACCGGCGCACGCTGCAGCGCATTCTCGCCAAGCGCGCGCCGAAATAG
>CAYWIA010000075.1:0-4514 GCA_964458245.1 uncultured Methyloceanibacter sp.
GGCTGTCTCGAAGGCTTGCGGGTGGAGGGCAGCGCGGAATCCCTCGGCAGCCACGTGACCTCCGCGGTGGTCAAGGCGATCTTCTTGGTCATCATCCTGGACGCGGTGTTCGCCATGTTCTTGTCGGGGATCGGGGTGTGACCGTGACCGGCGTGGACGGACGAGAGGTGGTCATCTCCGTGCGCGGGCTCGCCAAGAGCTTCGGCAGCCATCAGATTTGGGAGTCGCTCAGCCTCGACGTCTATCGCGGCGAGATCCTCGCCATTGTCGGCGGCTCGGGGCAAGGCAAGTCGGTGCTGATGCGGGTCATCACCGGGCTGGTCACGCCCGACAAGGGCGATGTCGGACTGTTCGGGCAGAATGCGAAGACGCTCACGCCGCAAGCGCGCCTGGAGATCGAAAAGCGCTGGGGCATTCTCTTTCAGGACGGGGCGCTGTTCTCCTCGCTCACGGTCCTGCAGAACATCCAGGTGCCCATGCGCGAGCATCTGAATCTGCCGCAGGCCATGATGGACGACCTGGCCTTCCTCAAGCTCACCATGGTCGGCCTGCCGCCCAACGCCGCCCACAAATTTCCCTCGGAGCTTTCCGGCGGCATGCGCAAACGCGCCGGCCTCGCCCGCGCTCTGGCGCTCGACCCGGAGATCGTCTTCCTGGACGAGCCGACCGCTGGCCTCGACCCGATCGGCGCCACCGACTTCGATCACCTAATTCGCAAGTTGCAACAGACACTTGGCCTAACGGTCTATATGGTGACCCACGACCTTGATACCATTTTCACGGTGTGCGACAGGGTGGCCGTTCTAGCGGACAAGAAGATCGTGCGGACGGGGTCGCCGGCCGAACTACAGAGCCGGCCCAATCACCCGTGGATCCAGGAATATTTCTGCGGGGAGCGGGCACGCGCCGCGAGCCCCACCGAGCAACGACGACTGATCGCGAATGACGCCTGACGGTTGTTGAGGGTCGATGGAAACCAAGGCCAACTATTTGATGATCGGCGGTTTCGTTCTGGGCGCTCTCGCCTTCGCCTTCATCTTCATTTTTTGGATCACGAACTTCGCGAGCGGCGGCAAGCGCTATCTCATCGTGTTCGAAGGCTCGGTCTCGGGTCTCACGTCCGGATCGAGCGTCTCCTTCAACGGCATCAAGATCGGCGAAGTGCAAACCTTCGCGCTCGATCCCACCGATGGGCGCAAGGTGCAGGTCGTGGTCGGCGTCCATGAGGACACGCCGGTGCGGGAGGACTCGCGCGCCAAGATCCAGTCCCTCGGCCTCACCGGCGGCAAAGGCGTCGAGATTTCGCCCGGCACACCGGACTCGCCCCTTCTGGTGGCGACGGCCGAGGATCCCATTCCGACGATCAAGGCCGCTCCCGGCGCCACAGGCGGTCTGTTCGACGCCGCGCCCGCCGCCCTCGACAGCGCCAATGCCTTCATCCAGCGCTTGAACGATCTCGTCGCCGCGAACGAGGCGGCGGTCAACAGCACGATGACCAACGTGAACGAGTTCACCGCCATGCTGAACAGCAAGGATGAGGAAATCAGCCAGACCATCACGGAGCTCAACGAGGGGGCCAAGGCCTTCAGTGAGCTGGGCGGCAAGCTCGACAACAATGTCGACGTCCTCACGCAGCAGGCGAAGCAAGGCATGCAGGATTTCAGCGCCGCCATGCAGGAAGCGCGGCGCGCGGCCGTGACCCTCAACCGGATCCTCGAGAAGTTCGAACGGAGCCCGACGGGCTTCCTGTTGCGCGGCGGGAACCCGCCGGAAAGCTCGTCGGAGTCCTCTCCCTCCGCGCGGGGCTTCGGGCCGGGCCCGAGACGCTAAGGCTTGTTGCGTTAAAGGCTAATGGGCCGAGCTGACCGCCAGGCGCTGCGAGCGCGCCGCCCGCGAGGTCCGGTCGCGCCGCTTCATTCGGCTGGGCTCGGGATCGCACGGAATCTCGATGTCGATCTCGAGCAGCGAGATCTCCTTCCCCCGGTCGATCTTTACCTGAACCTTGTCCACGTCCACGGTGACGTATTTGGCGACCGCGGCGAGCACCTCTTCCCTCAGAAGCGGGATCAAGTCGGAATGGTTGTCGGCCCCGCGTTCATGCGTCAGCAGAATCTGGAGACGCTCCCGCGCGACCGAGGCGGACTTTCGCCTTCTGAATGGCATGAACCAGCTCATGCCGCTTTCCTTCCGAACAGCTTGCTGAAGAGGCCGCTGCGGTCGGTGGGGAAGTCCATCGGGATGTCCTCGCCCATCAGCCGTCTCGCGGCGTCGCTATAGGCCCGCGCCGGCGCGCTCTTGGGATTGTTGATGGTGACGGGCGAACCGAGATTCGAAGCGCGCAACACCTCGTCACTTTCGGGAATGATGCCGAGCAGCGGCAGAGACAGAATGTCGATGACGTCGTCGACGTTCAGCATGTCGCCGCGGCCCGCGCGCACCGGGTTGTAGCGCGTGATCAGAAGGTGCTTGTCCATGTGTTCGCCGCGTGCGGCCTTGTCGGTCTTGGCGTCGAGCAGCCCGATGATGCGGTCGGAATCGCGAACCGAGGAGACTTCCGGGTTCGTCACCACCACGGCCACGTCCGCATGACGCATCGCGAGCGTCGAGCCGCGCTCGATGCCGGCGGGACTGTCGCAGATGACCCAGTCGAAGGTCTCGCGCAGTTCGCCGATCACCTTCGCCACCCCTTCGTCCGTCAGAGCGTCCTTGTCGCGCGTCTGGGACGCGGCGAGCAGGTAGAGCGTCTCGAGGCGCTTGTCGCGAATGAGCGCTTGAGACAGCTTCACCGTCCCTTGCGTCACGTAGATCAGGTCGTAAACGACGCGGCGTTCCGCGCCCATGACGAGATCGAGATTGCGGAGCCCCACGTCGAAATCGACGACCGCGACGCGCTCGCCGGTCTGAGCCAGCGCCGCGCCGAGCGCGGCACTCGTCGTCGTCTTGCCGACTCCGCCCTTTCCAGATGTGACTACGACGACCTGCGCCATGCCGTTCCTCCTTGCCTCAGTCGAGTGCTTTGATTGTTAGGATGCCGTCTTCGAGCCACGCGTGAGCGGGCTTCTCGAGCAGGCTCGGGGGAAGATCCTCCGCCATGCGGTAATATCCGTCGATGGCCACAAGCTCGGCCGCAAGCCGGTGGCAGAAGATGTGCGCCGCCTGGTTTCCGTCCGCGCCGGCCAAGACTCTGCCCCGTAGCGCTCCGTAGATATGGATCGATCCGGTGGCGACGATCTCGGCGCCCGAAGAGACCGAGCCGATAATGGTGAGGTCGCCATCCTGAAACACCGTCTGCCCCGAGCGGATAGGCGTGTCGATGACGCGAGAGGAGGGGGCAGGCTCCGCGGCTGCTTGGACGGCAGGAGCTTTTTCGCGCGGCGCCTCGTGGTCGATTGCCCGGCCCGGCGCCAGCACCGGCGGAAGATCGTCGTCGACCCAGGCCGGTTCGGCGCCGAGAAGGCCCATGACCCGGATTCCCCGCGCGCCGAGGTCGGCGATCAGTGTCGCCAGCTTGGCCTTGGTCAAGAGCAACCGCGACACATCGACGACGACCGGTTTGGCGGCGAAGAAGCCCGGTGAGCGAGAAAGCCAGGTATCGGCCTCGGCAAGCCAGCGTCCGATCGGCATCTCAGGCTTGAGAACGAAGGCGAGAAACGTGCGTCCCTGAAAGGTGAAGGAACGGGAAGGCTGCGCTGCCGTTGCGGACGGCTTGGGTGCGGCGGCTGCCATGGCTGTTTGTCGGTCCCCCTTTTGATTTAGTTAATAAAATGACCACCATAGTTAACGGACGGTTAACGGGCGGGCGCGGGACCGACTATTTTTGGAGAGGCTCTGCCTGCGCCGGGCTTCAGCGGCGCGCCGCAAGGCGCTGAAAGGACTCCGCAAACGAAAGACCCCCTCGCTCCATTTCTGGAGGAGGGGGCCTGTTCGTGGGGGAGCCTTATGGCTCTTTTTGACGCCTTTAAATCTTAACGCAGACGGCCGCTCGCATGCGCCAGCAGGAGATAGACGCGCCCGGTCTCGGACGTGAGATAGTTCTGGAGCATGTTGCCGGCGGGATCAGACTGCTCGGCTTCCGCGAGCAGACGCTCGAAGTCGGCGATGTAGCGGTCGACCGTGTTGCGGAACTCGCCGTCGCGATCGTAGCGGCCCGAGATCTCATCGAAGGTCGCCTGACCCTCGTAAGTGTAGATGTGACGGCCGAGCACGCCACGCTCGCCAGCGCGCATGCGGTACCAGACGTCCGCCGCCGTGCGGTTGTCGATGGCGCGCGACAGCTCGTCGATGCGGAGCTGACCGGCGCCGCTCGCCGCAGGACCGCGCGAAGGCTCGGCCGGCGTCCAGCCGCCGCGTCCCGATGCGTTCGAAAGCTGCTGTGCCAGACCGCCCGTGTTTCGATCGAGATCGGCCGCCTCGTAAGGTCCGGAGACTTGATGGCCACGCGCATCGAAGCGCGGCATCGGCGGCAGGCCGTAATCGCCGCCGGCCGGCCGGTGCTCTTCCGCGCGGGGCGGGAA
>CAYWIA010000075.1:4614-9873 GCA_964458245.1 uncultured Methyloceanibacter sp.
TTGCGGATCGCGGCGGTCGCCTGAGCGGTTTGCTCGGGCAGGGTGTCCATGCGCTTTTGCATTTCCTGGCGGAGCGCATCGAGGTCGGTCGCGGTCTGCCGCGCCGCCTCGCGCATGCCGCGCGAGGTATGGTCGAACTGACCGCGCATCTGCTCGAGCTGCCGGCCGATCTGCGTGATGACCGTCTCGAAGCTGCCCTTGAGGTCGGTGACGGCGCGCGCCGTATGGGCCTGCGCCTCGTCGCGCAGCTTTTCGATCTGGGCGAGGGCCTGTTGCGCCTGGCCGGCGGTGTCGCGGCCGAGCGCGGTGGTCACTTGCTTCGCCCGCGCTTCGGCCTGGGTCAGCGCGCCTTCCACGATGCCCGCGTAGTTGCCCATCATGCCGTCGAGCTCCTGCGCCTTGGTGTTGACCGTGTGCAGGAGGGCGATGATGGATTGGTGCCGGCCTTCCAGGATCGAGTCGATCTTGGCATTCGAGGAGTCGAGCGCCTTGGCCGCGGTGAGAATGGCTTGGCCCTGGCTCTCGAAACGCTGGGTGAGCCCGTGGATCTGCTCGAGCAGCCCCTTTGACACCTCGCGCAGATTGCCGGTTTGGCTCGTCAGGATGCCCACCGCTTCCTTGGACTGAGCGCCGACCTGCTCTGCGGTCTGGTGCATCATCTGCGAGTTGTTGGCGAGCACCTCGTTGAGCTGCGCGGTCTGCCGGCCGAAGGTCTCGTCGACCAGGCGCGTATGCTCGCCGAGCATCTTGTCGGTCTCGGCCGTGCGCTGGCCGAAAGTTGCGTCGATCGCCTTGAGCCGCTCGGCGAGCGCCGTGATGACGAGCTGCGCGCGCTCGCCCATGGTCTTCTCCAGAGACTCGGTCTGCTGGGTGATGGCGCTTTCCAGACCCTGCACCTTTTGGAGCAGGGACTTGGTGAAGCTGTCGGCCCGCTCGGCAAGCGTCCTGTCGAGCGCGATGGCGCCCTGGTTGACGGCCGAGGTGAACTGCGCGGTGCGATCGCTCAGCGTCTTGTCGACGGCGCTGGTCCGGTTCTCGACCGCAGCGGCGAGGGCATCCGTCCGCTCTTGGAGAGTCTTCTCGAAGATGACGGCGCCTTGGGCCACCACACCGGTGAAGGCCTCGGTCCGATCGGCAAGGGTCTTGTCGAGTTGCTTCGTGCCCTCGGCGGCGGCGGCGCTCAAGGCCTCGGTCCGTTCGGCGAGAGTCTTGTCGAGGGTGACGGCGCTCTGCGCGACCATGTGGGTCAGGGCGCTCGTCTTGTCGGTGAGCGTCTTCTCGAGCGTCACGGCGCCCTCGGCCACCACGTTGGTGAAGGCGGCCGTGCGGTCGCCAAGCGTCTTGTCGAGCGTGACGGCGCTTTCGGCGACCACGTTGGTGAGCGCGTTGGTCTTGTCGGTGAGCGTCTTCTCCAGCGTCCCGGCGCCCTCGGCGACGACGTTGGCGAAGGCGGCTGTCCGGTCTCCAAGCGACTTGTCGAGGGTCACGACGCTTTGGGCCACCACGTTGGTGAAGGCGGCCGTCCGGTCGCCAAGCGTCTTGTCGAGGGTTACGGCGCTTTCGGCCACGAGGCCGGTGAAGCTGTCCGTGCGGTCCTTCAAGGCCTTGTCGAGCGTTTCGGTGCTCTGGCCGATCTCGGCCATGAACGTCTCGGTGCGCTCCTTCATGGTCTTGTCGAGAGCGCTCGCGTTCTGGGTGATCGCCGCATTGAAAGCCTCGGTGCGATCGCCCAGCGTCTTGTCGAGCATGATCGCGCCCTGCGCCACCGTGGACTCAAGGCCCTTGATGCGCTCGGCCAGCGAGCCCTGGAGGGCCTCGGTGCGCTCCTTCATGGTCTTGTCGAGCGCGGTCGTGCGCTCGGCCACCGTCTTCTCCAGCGCGGAGAGGTTCTGGGTGGCGCCGTCGATGACCTTGGTCAGACGGCCTTGCTCTTTCGTCAGGCGCTCGAGGAGACCCGGCACCTGCTCGGCGACCTTGGCCTGGGCCTTGTGAACCTGCTCGGCTGCTTCGCTTGAGCGGGTCACCAGGAGTTCGGTGAGCTGCGTGCCGCGTTCGGCGAGCTTCTTGTCGATCGAGCCGGAAGCATTGGCGATGTCGCGCGCCACGGCCGCGCCCACGCCCTTCAGCGCCTCGCTGACCCGTTGGCTGTTGTTGTTGAGGGCATCGCGCTCGGTGGCAAGCTCGTTGATCAAGTTCCTGACACGAAGCTCGTTTTCGCCGTAGGAGCGCTCAAGCGCCGCGACTTCGTTGTGCACCATGGCCTCGAGCTCGGAAGCCCGGCCGATGGCGCGGGAGATGGCGTCGTTCATCGCCGCCACCTGACGGCGGATGGTCTGGCCCACGGAGGCCACGGACTGCTCGGCCAGCTTGTCCGGCTCGGCCAGGCGCACGGCGACCTCGGTCATGGCGGAGGCCATGAGACGGAGCTCCTGCGCCCGCCAGACGAGAAGGGCGAGGAACCAGAAGATGACGATGGGCACCAGGATGGAGGCGGTCGCCGCCAAGGCCGGGGCGCTCAAATAGCCGCCGCTCGCAGCCTCGTTGGAGACGACGCCATAGGCAAAGAAGCCGCCGATGATGAACCAGACGACGGAAGCGCCGAGCGCGATGAGGAACGGCGTGCGCGCGGGCCTCTGCTGAAGGGCGAAGATCAGGCCGCCGATGGAAGGGATGTCGTCGTTGGCGGGTGCGGACAGCCGGCGCTGCGGGGGCGGGCCCGCGGGGCGGCGCGTCCGGGTCAGATGCCTGGGCGAGGGTGCGGCGCCTGAATTCTCAGGCATCTCGGCGGGCTTGGCGTCCTCTTGGGGCGCCTTCAGGGTCTGCGGCCGGACGTCCTCACGCCGCATGTCTTCGCGGCGGGGCTCTTCGCGCTGAATTTCTTGGCGAAGCTCCTGACGTTGAGGCTCTTGACGTTTCGGCTCCTCGCGCTTGCGCTGCTCGGCCTTGAGCCGGTCAGCGAGGCTGGAACGCCGGGGCAGGGTTGGGCCTTCGTCCTTCCCCTTGGACTTCCCCTGCATCATCGCTTCGAGGGGGCCCTTGACTTCGTCCTTGTCGTCTGGCGTCGCTTTTTCCGGGGCCGACTTCGCTTGTTCCTGCGCCATCACGCGTTCCTCGCACCACTAGACTTCAGAACAGGAGAAATTCTGCGCCGTAAGACTCTGAGACCCGCAACTTTGCGGCGCATCGCATGGTGGGAACCGCATCACTTCCGGCGGAAACCTAACCGGAAGAGCCCCCAAAGCTTTTTCCCCGTCACCCCAACATCGTTAACGAATTTTTAGGGCTAAAAAAAGCTGAATCGAGTGCTTGGGTTAACGGCGGTTAAGCCCCTAGAGCGCAACGCGAAATTGAGGCGCCGGCGGCGCGAATCGCGTAACACTTGGGGGCGCTGTTGCACACGGGCGACGATTTCCGGTTGCATGGCAAACACATAGTCGCCCGGCACAACAAGAATCCGTCCCAATCGGACCTCAAACAACGGTCTGGGATCTTCAGGGAGACAGTCATGGCTGGCGAGCACGCGGTGCGGACCACGGAGCCGGAAAACAGGCAGGAGCGCTCATCCCGGCCCGTCGATCTCGACCATCTGGCCCGCTATACGCTCGGCGAGCGGGCCCTGGAGCGCGAGGTCCTGGAGCTCTTTTGCACCCAGTCGGTGCTTTATCTCGAGCAATTGCGCGCCGCCATGTCGGACCGGGACTGGAAGCACGCCGCCCATTCCTTGAAAGGCACGGCGCGGGCCGTCGGCGCCTGGCGGGCGGCTCAGGCGGCCGAGCGGGCCGAAGGGCTCCAAGGCGATGTCCTGACCCAGTACCGCACCGCCCGGATCGACGAGATCGAGGTTTCGCTGCGCGAGGCGGAGGCCTATATCACCGCCGTGCTCAAGGATCGCTAGGCGGCGGTTTTCCGGCCGCGGCGTGCCGCAAGGCACTGGTGTCTCAAATTCAATTGCCTTATAGACACGGATCGCGGGCGGGCCGGCCCCACTCGCGTTTTCCTTCGGGCGCGCGCGAAAGCCCGCAACACAGCCCGGCTCCCGAGATCGGATCAAGCCTTCAAGCCCGCCAACGTCATGGCCAGGATCACCTTTATTCAACCTGATGGGACCGAGAACGCGGTCGAGGCCGAGCCCGGCATGACCGTGATGGAGGCCGCCGTGAAGAACTCGGTGCGCGGTATTGCGGCGGAATGCGGCGGTGCCTGCGCCTGCGCCACGTGCCATGTCTATGTTGAAGACGAGTGGCGCGAAGCCACCGGCCAGCCGGAGCAGATGGAGGAGGACATGCTCGATTTCGCTTTCGACATTCGCCCCGAGAGCCGTCTCTCCTGTCAGATCAAGGTGACCGAGGCCCTCGATGGCCTCAAGGTCCGGATTCCCGAAAAGCAGTTCTGAGGCGCCATGTCAGAGGATGTGATCAAGACCGACGCGGTCATTATTGGGGCAGGGCCCGTTGGGCTGTTTGCCGTGTTCGAGCTCGGCCTGGTCGACGTGAAAGCGCACGTGATCGACATTCTCGACCGGCCCGGCGGCCAATGCGCGGAACTCTATCCGGAGAAGCCGATCTACGACGTGCCCGCGCTCGCCATCGTCACCGGCCAGGAACTGACCGACCGGCTCATGGAGCAGATCAAGCCGTTCGGCGCCGAGTTCCATTTCAGCGAGCGTGTCGAAACCCTTGAGAAGACGGATGAGGGCTACCGCCTCGTCACCGACGCCGGCACCGCGTTCGAATGCAAGGTCGTGGTGATCGCCGCGGGCGGCGGATCCTTCACGCCGAAGCGGCCGCCGCTTCCGGGCATCGAGCAGTACGAAGGCACCTCGGTGTTCTATTCGGTCCGCAAGATGGACGCGTTCAGGGACAAGGACGTGCTCATCGTCGGCGGCGGCGACTCCGCGCTCGATTGGACCTTGAACCTTCAGCCCGTCGCCAAATCGCTGACGCTGGTGCATCGCCGTCAAGAGTTCCGCGCCGCGCCGGCCTCCGTGCAGAAAATGCTGGAACTGGTCGAGAGCGGCAATATCTCCTTCAAGCTCGGCCAGGTGACGGAGCTGCACGGCGATAACGCTCAGCTCACCGGCGTCACGGTCAAGGCGCCCGACGGCTCCACCTTCGAACAGCCGACCGAGGTCATGCTGCCCTTCTTCGGGCTCACCATGAAGCTCGGCCCCGTCGCCAATTGGGGGCTCAATCTCGAAGAGAACCTGGTTCCGGTCGACACCGAGAAGTTCGAGACGAGCGAGAAGGGCATCTTCGCCAT
>CAYWIA010000076.1:0-2057 GCA_964458245.1 uncultured Methyloceanibacter sp.
TGCACAGTTCCTTGATTTTCTTCAGGACGGGCTCTGCAAGAAAGTCACCGTATCGCTTAAGCCCATGCTCGTTCTTGAAATACCAATGGGCGGTCCACGTTTGCTCGTTGGCCGTCCCGTCGATCGGTCCTTTGTAGTAGCCGAGCTGGGCGTAGCAGCGCTGCACGCGCTTGGTATCTTCGGCTTTCTTGTCGACCGGCGCAGCGGTTGCGGCCGCAGGCTCCGTTTCGGGCGTGACCACGGCGGTGCGCGTTGGAGAGGTAGTTATCTGGGGAGAGGTCTCGTGCGGGAGCTTCGGCACCGCCCATGGTTCGGGCAACGGTTCGGCGTGGGACAGGGGCACCGGCGCAGCCGCACCCAGAACCGCAAGGGCGAGCCCAAATATAAGGCTCCGCCCGCCTTTCAGTCTCCCCGCCATTTCAATCCTCAACGCAAAACCTGGGCGACCACGCCAAACCCGGCGCGCCAACCCACACATTCACGCAAATCCAGAGCAAGAGCTAGGCCAAGCCGCACCCTCGTGAGCCCAAGGGGTACGTTAGGGGACGATGGCGGCGAGACATTGGCGATAAGCGCCGTTAACCGAAAAATGCGTGAGCATTACCGGGGTCCGGATTTCTCTACGGCATCGGGTCGCGGCGGCAGCGTCTTCAAGAAGGCGGCGATGGCCGAACGATCGTCACCGGAGAGCTTCGCCATGTTCTCCTGTACCGGCACCATGGTCTCGCCGATCACATCGAAATCCGGTGTCGATCCGGTCTCCAAGAGATAGGCGATGTCTTCTTCGGTCCAATCGCCGATCCCGTCCTTGCTCGGGGTGATGTTAGGCGTGGTCCCATCCCCTTCCGGGCTCTTGGCGCCGGCGAAGGCGTGGCTCTGGATGATGCCGCCGAGCGCGTTGCGCGGGGAATGGCACTCTCCGCAATGAGCGGGGCCGAGCACGAGATAGGCGCCGCGGTTCACCGCGTCGCTTGCCTCCGGATCGGGTGCAAACGTCTCGCCGTCGACATAGAGACGTTGGAACAGTCCAAGCCCGCGGCGAATGTTATAGGGGAAGTGCAGTGCGTGCGCGGGCACCGTGCTGCGCACGGCGGGCAACGTATCGAGATAGGCCTTGAGGTCGATCAGGTCCTCGAACGTCATGCGCTGATAGGACGTATAGGGAAAAGCCGGATAGAGATGAACGCCGCCCGGTGCCACACCGCGTTTCATGGCGTTGACGAAATCGAGCAGCGTCCATTTGCCGATACCGGTCTCCCTGTCCGGCGAGATATTCGGCACATGGAAAATGCCGACATCGGTCTTAAGACAACGGCCGCCCGCGAGCACCGTTTCGTCCTCGATATCGAGATCGTCGCACGCGCCCTTCGGCGCGGCGTGACACTCCGCACATCCGCCGGCGATGAACGTGATCTTGCCGTTGGCGATGTCCGGAGCATGGTCCGGCAACGCCGAGGCGGGCAGCGTCACCGGCATAGTGAGGAGATAGAAGGCGAGTGCTCCCGCGAAGATCAGAGCAAACAGGCTGAAGAAGGCTTTACGCAGAATCTCTCTCCTCCTCGATGCGCGCGCATGCGTGTCATCCTGCCATGAGCGAAACCGCTCTTCTAGCTGGCCTCACGGCATCGGCACGACGCGTCCTTCTTCGAGCACGTCCCAGCCACGCTGAACGGCGGGTCGTTCGGCGATCGCCACGTACCAGCGCTTGATATTGGGGTGCTCGTCAAAGTTCACGGGCTGCCACTCGAACCGAGAAATCCACGGCCATATAGCGATGTCGGCGATGGAATAGTCACCCGCGACGTACTCCACGTCGCCTAAGCGCGTGTCCAGTACGCGCCACAGACGCCGTGCCTCTTTGGAATAGCGCTCTTCGGCGTAGGAGCTTTTGCCCGGATTGAACTTCACGAAGTGATGCACTTGTCCGAGGAACGGCCCCGCACCGCCCATCTGCCACATCAGCCATTCAGCCACGCGCCACTTGGCGGGAAAGTCCTGCGGCCAGAACTTACCTGTCTTCTCCGCGAGGTACATCAGGATCGCGCCCGACTCCATCA
>CAYWIA010000076.1:2157-9847 GCA_964458245.1 uncultured Methyloceanibacter sp.
GGGTGGACACGGTAGGGAAGCCCCACCTCCTCCAACATGATCGAGACCTTCCGTCCGTTCGGCGTCATCCAGATATAGAGTTCGATCATGCACGCCTCGTTCCGGTCTGGCTGCGACATTTTCTGTTGCGACGCACACATTGTCCTTCGCAGTTGCAGAAAATTTGATTCACCAAGTCTTCATCGCACCGCCCCCCTATCGCCCGAAACCGGACGCGCCCGCGCCACAGCCCTTCGGTAGTCATGAGGCGCGAGCGTAGCCTAGGATGCATGCGCTCAACGGGAGGAATAGATGCTCAACTGTGCCCAAGTCGACACCCAACCGCAAAATGGGCTCGCATCGAGCGCTTCCAACTTTGCCCGCTACGCCATCTACTACACACCGCAACCCGGCTCCCCCCTCGCGGCATTCGGGCGTTCCTGGTTCGGCCGCGCGAATGACGGCGCCACCTTGCAGGCTTTTTCGACTGCTGGCTTCACAGACTCCGGCGTCGCCAAGGTCTCAGCCCTTCCGCACCGCTATAGCGGTCTGCACGCACTCTTTCTTGCACCCTTCGCCTTGCGCGAGGATGCAGCGCTGGACGATGTGCGCACGCGGCTCATCAACTTCGCCGCACACCGCAAAGCCGTGGAGACCGGACCTTTGACGCTCGCACGCGCCGGCCGCTATCTCGTCCTGCGCCCCGTCGATCCCAAGCCCGCGCTCGATTGGCTGGCCGCCCAATGCGTCAACGCCTTCGAGACCTTCGCGGCGGAGCCCGACGGGATCGGCGACGAGCACCGCCATCTCAGTCCCTATCAGCGGCTCCTCCTGCGGAGCTTCGGCCATCCCCAGGTGATGAGCGAGTATCGCTTCTCGATCGCCCTCACCGGCCCTCTCGACTCGGCGCACCTGGAGCGCGTGTCCCAAGCGCTGTGGCCCGTGCTCGAGGATATCTGCGCAGAGGGTGTCGCCGTGGACGGTCTCTCCTTGTTCGGCGACACGAGCGGACGCACTCCTATGCGCCTCATCGGACGCTACAAGCTCGCCGGCTAACCCTCCGTCGGCGCGCAGCTTAGTGCGGGCCTAAGTTTTGACACACGGCTCCGCCACCTTCCTACCGCTGGGGAAACACGGGGGTTCCGATGCCCGATTACGGGGAAATCCTGGCGTTCCTCGCCGCCAATCCGCCACAAGCTGAGGCAGAGCGCGAGCTTCATGCGTCGCTGCTGGAGCTCCTGGCAAAGTGCCTGCGCGCCGAGCATCTGTCGACGGACGGCGACGACATGTTCGATCCTGGGGAGATTCGCTGGGCCAGCGTCAACTGACCGCCCGAGGGATTTGACCCGCATCAAGGGCGCAAGGACCAAACCGATTTAGTCCAAGAGTTTAAGCCGATCCGTCGCCGCCTTGGCATTTGCGCCCAAGGGCGCCGGGGTGCTATCTGAGCGGTTGGATGGGTCTGCCTGGGCGCTGGATCAACCAGCATATTTTGCATCCATTCTAAGGAGTAGACCTACACCATGAGGGAAAGCGTGGCGGTAAAGCACTCAGACGCTGAAGCAGCGAAGAGTACTGCGGACGATGTCGTCCAGGCGTTTTCGCGAAGCGTCGCGGCCGGCGAGCGTTCCGATCGGCCCTACCCGCACTGGGTGCTGAGGGCCTGTCTTCCGGCCGACACTATCGAGGATATTCTTGCTCTTCCCTTCCCCGCGCCGTCGCTCGAAGGCGTATCGGGAAAGCGGGAGTTGCATAACAAAACGCGCAAATATTTCGATGCCGAGAACCGGGCCGCCTATCCGGTCTGCGAGGCCGTGGCGGAAGCGTTCCAGGACAAGCGTGTCACCGGGCTGATCGAGAAGACGTTCGGCACCGATCTGGACGGCACCTATCTGCGCATCGAGTTCGCGCAGGACACTGACGGCTTCTGGCTCGAGCCCCATAGTGATCTCGGCGTGAAGTCCTTCACTATGCTGCTCTATCTGTCGACGGACCCGAGCCATGGCAATCTCGGCACCGACATTTACGACGCCGACAAGAACCATGTCGGCCGGTCGCCCTTCGAGTCCAACGCCGCGATGATCTTCGTTCCGGCGGACAACACGTTTCACGGTTTCGAGAAGCGGCCGATCAAGGGCGTCCGCGTGTCGCTGATCATCAATTACGTGACCGACGAGTGGCGCGCTCGCGAGCAGCTCGCCTTCCCGGAATCGCCGATCGGCTAACCGCGTCACTGCTGCACACTGAAACTGGAATGGCCGGGCTTGTCCCGGCCATTTTGTTATTGTCACCAGTGGAACGAAACGCTGGGACAAGGACGGAGCACCGCCGATGAGTAAAGTCGCTTGGATCGGGCTCGGCGTGATGGGCTATCCCCTCGCCGGCCATCTCAAGGCCCACGGGCATCACGACGTCACCGTCTTCAACCGCACGCGCAAGAAGGCCGACCGATGGGTCGCCGATCACGGCGGCATGCTGGCGCATACGCCTGCCCAGGCCGCCTCTGGCGCCGATTTCGTGTTCGCCTGTGTGGGCAATGATCAGGATCTTCGCGAGGTGACGCTCGGGCCCGCGGGCATCTTCGAGACTCTCAAGCCCGGGGCCGTTTTTGTCGACCACACCACCGCCTCGGCCACCATCGCCCGGGAACTACATGACGCCGCCAAGGCGCGCGGCGCGGGCGCCCTCGACGCACCGGTCTCGGGCGGCCAGGCAGGCGCCGAAGGCGGCACGCTTACCGTCATGGCCGGCGGCGAGGAGCCAGACTTCGCCAAGGCGAAGCCGGTGATCGAGACCTACGCCCGCGCGGTCAATCTCATCGGTCCGCCGGGCTCCGGACAGCTCACCAAGATGGTCAATCAGATTTGCATCGCAGGCCTGATCCAGGGGCTCGCCGAAGCGCTGCATTTCGGCATGCGCGCTGGGCTCGACATCGACAAGGTGATCGCCACCATCTCGAAAGGCGCCGCCCAGTCCTGGCAGATGGATCATCGCTGGCAGACCATGATCGAGGGCAAGTTCGACTTCGGCTTCGCCGTCGATTGGGTGCGCAAGGATTTCGCCATTTGCTTGGACGAGGCGCGCCGTAACGGAGCCAGACTGCCGGTGACTGCCTTGGTCGATCAGTTCTACGCGGACATTCAAGAGATGGGCGGCGGCCGCTGGGACACGTCGAGCCTGATCGCGCGGCTCGAACACAATAAAGCGGACGTCTAGGGGCGTCGCTCTTCGGCGGCATAATCCAGCGGCAGCGCGGTGGTGAATTTGATCTGCTCCATGGCGAAGGCGGAACTCACGTCGTAGAGCTCGATCTTGGAGATCAGCCGCTTGTAGAAGGTGTCATAGCGCTCGATGTCCGGCACCACGACACGCAGCAGATAATCGATCTGCCCGCTCATGCGGTAGAATTCCACCACCTCGGGAAAGTCTTCGAGAGCCGCGTGGAACCGCTCGAGCCATTCCTTGGTGTGGTTGTTCGTGGTGATGGAGACGAACACCGTCACCCCCACATTGACCTTCTTGGGATCCAGGAGGACGACGCGCCGCTCGATCACCCCTTGCTCCTCGAGCTTCTGAATGCGCCGCCAGCACGGCGTGGTGGAAAGCCCGATCAGCTTGCCGATCTCGGCGACCGGCAGCGTGCAGTCCTTCTGCAAGATGTCCAGGATCTTCCGGTCCATGCGGTCAAGCATTTGAATGACCTGACAAAATTATTGAGAAAAAGACGCTATCCCGAGAACATCGTTCCACTATTCTCGGCGAATTCTCCGAATAGGTAGATTATTTTTCCATATCCCGCAAGGCGGCTCAGAGGACTCGGCGGACCTCCCGCCGCAGGACCGGCAGCAGTTCGGCATCGAACCAAGGGTTTCTCTTCAGCCACGCATTGTTGCGCCAGGACGGATGCGGGAGCGGAAGAATGCGCGGACGCCGCTTCTCTTTGAGATGCTCGCGCCAGCGCAGCATCGTCTCTTGCAGGGTCTTGCCGCGCGCGCCGCCGAGATGGAAGGCATGCGCATAGGCACCGACGGCGAGGACGAGCTCGATCCGCGGCAGAGCGGCGAACAACTCACGATGCCATAGTGCCGCACATTCGCGCCTCGGCGGGAGATCGCCCCCTTTGGCGTCTTGGCCGGGAAAGCAGAAACCCATCGGCACAATGGCCACGCGGCTCTCGTCGTAGAACTCCTCCGGCGTCACCTCGAGCCATGCGCGCAAGCGCTCGCCGGAGGGGTCGGTGAACGGTTTGCCGGAAGCATGGACGCGCGTGCCCGGCGCCTGACCACAGATCGCCAGCCGCGCCGTAGCGCTCGCCCGCAAGACGGGACGCGGCGCATGAGGCAGCGGCCTCCCGCGCGGCGTTTCCACGCAAACGCTGCAGGAGCGGATCGAGGCGAGAACGTCAGTGAGCTCAGCCATGCCAGCGACCAAGAACGACGGTGGTCATATCTCGATGGTCATGCCGTCTTCGGCAATCATATAGCGTTCGCGATCGACCTTCACGCTTTCGGCGAGCATCTCTTGCCCCATATGGGTGAGCAGCACACGGGCTGCGCCGAGCCTCTCGTAATTGGCGTCGATCGTCTTGTAGTCGAGATGGATGGGAAGCGTCACATCGTACTGAAAGCATTCGCTGATGAAGAGATCGGCGTCACGCGCCACCTCGCTCAGGACATCGACCCAGCCCGTGTCGCCCGTGAAGGACAGGACCTTGCCGTCCACGGCGAACCTGAGCGCGTAAGGAGGTGCGCCGGAAGGGTGATGCACCTCGAACGGGGTGACCGTGACGCCGGCCACCTCGATCGGCGTCCGCTCCTCGTACTCCACGAAGATAAGCTCGAAGCCGCGCTCCGCGCGCGTCGAATTGGGGTAGAGCGCTTCCGCCACCGTTGAGAAGCGGTCCTCGATGCCCCGGGGTCCCGTCACCACCAAAGGCCGCGACCGATTGCTGACATACTTGGCGTCGATTAGGAGCCACGGCAGACCGCCGAAATGGTCCCCATGCAGATGGGTGACGAACACCGTATCGATATCGTTCGGGTTGATGCCCAGCCGGCGCATGCCGATCAAGGACGTCGCCCCGCAGTCGATGAGGAACGTCGAGGGGCCCGATCGGACACAAAAAGATGTCTGGAGGCGGCTGCCGGCGCCGAACGCGTCGCCGCAGCCGATCACGGTGAGCTGCATGGAGGTCCCTTCCTACCGACCCGGCTCCCCCTTCGCGAGCCTGTACGAAGCATGTGGCACCCGCCGATTCCGGCTTCAAGGCCGTGCCAGGCCGGGTCGAGAGTAAACGACCCGTTAGGATTTTCGGCTGATAGTTCTTGTTAAGCCTAAGTCGGGGGTCTGGGCGCGGCCGCGCGTGCGCGCTATGCCAATGATCCTTATCGGGTTTTTGTTGATGGTAAAGTCGCGGGTCTAAGAAGTGATGTCAGGAGGCGCGTCAGCCGAGGCCTCGCGGGTCCATTCGGGCTCGGCGAACGATCAAAAACGCCGCGCCTATCGCAGCGTCCAGGAAGCCCGCGAAAAACTTACCTACAAGTCAGGCCGCAAGCCGGAGTTCGAATACGAGCTCCTGATGATGTTCGTGAAGAACGAGCTGTCGGCCGCCGTGACCACGCCGCTGCTGGCGCTCGTCGTCGCCATGGGCGCCATGTTCTGGGCGCCCCCGCGCGAACTGCTCCTGTGGCTTGGCGCCGTCTTCGTGGCCAAGGGCATTCTCATCGCGATTTGCCGGCAGTTCGCAAAGACGCCCCGCGAAGAGGCCGATGCGACGGCCTGGCGCGCCAAGATCGCTGCCGCGGAGTTTCTCTACGGGGTGACGTGGGCAACCGTAGCCTTCATCAGTCCGGAAACCCAGGGCGAGGCCGCCCACACTTTCATCTTCGCCTCGCTAATCGTCGTCATCTCGATGCGCATGCTGTTCGCATCCACGGTCATGCCCATCGTCTATGCCGGCACGCTGCCAATGACGATCGCCATCGTGTTGCGCTTCGCGCTGCTCGACAACCCCTTCTTCTGGGCGATGGCGGCCATGGCCGTCGGCGTGCACATCTACTTCATCTGGCTGATGACCGGATTCAATACGACGGTCATGGCCATGCTCGAGTACCGCGCCGAGAAGGACGCGCTGATCGGTGAGCTCGAGCAATCGAAATCGATTTCAGACGAAGCGCGCCTGCGCGCGGAGGAAGCGAACCTCGCCAAGTCGCGGTTCCTCGCCACCATGAGCCACGAGTTGCGCACGCCGCTGAACGCCATCCTCGGCTTCTCCGAGATCATGCGCGGCGAGATCCTAGGTCCACATTCCAACCCGACCTACAAGGAATACGCCAACGACATTCACGAGAGCGGGCAGCACCTGCTGACGCTGATCAACGAGGTCCTCGATATCAGCCGCATCGAGGCGGGACGCTACGAGCTGAACGAAGCGCCCGTGGCGCTTGCCGATATTGTCGAGGACTGCCACCGGCTGATGCGCGTGCGCGCCGAGAACAAAGGACTGAAGATCGTCGAGGCCTTCGAAGAGAACCTGACCCAGGTCTGGGCAGACGAGCGTGCCCTCCGGCAGATCTGTCTCAACCTCCTGTCCAACGCCATCAAGTTCACGCCCACGGGCGGAACCGTCACCCTCAAGATCGGGCGCACCGCCCTGGGCGGCCAGTTCCTGAGCGTCAAGGACACGGGGCCCGGCATCCCCGAGGCCGAGATTCCCCGCGTGCTGCGGAGCTTCGGCCAGGGCTCGCTCGCCCACCAAACCGCCGAAGGCGGGACCGGGCTCGGCCTTCCCATCACCAAGGGCCTGATCGAATTGCACGACGGGAGTTTCGAACTGAAGAGCAAGCTGCGCTACGGCACGGAGGTCATCGTCACCCTCCCCCGCATCCGCATTATGGAGGCCTTGCCACGGCTTGCCGAGCCCGGCGAGGAGCGGCCGGAAGCCTCTCAAGCTGCCTGGCGCGCCGAGCGGAACAAGCGGGCCAGCTAGCCGCTTGAACCGCGCGACAGGCGGCCCGATTGCTCTCCCCCGCCACACCCCCTACATAGGTCGTTTGGGCATCCCGACCGGTAGGGACTTCTTGGAAACGCCTTGCGTCAACATTTGTCTGCTCGACGAGAGGTCGGGGCTTTGCGTCGGTTGCGGCCGCAGCGGCAATGAAATCGCCCGTTGGGTCGATATGACCGCGGAGCAGCGGCGCGCCATCATGAAGGCCCTGCCGGAACGGCTGGAGCGTATGGAAGCCATGGCAGACGCGGAAGGCTCGGGCCCATGACCACCTGGGTCGCCCTGTTCATTCTCGCGCTTGGCGCCATGATGCTGGTGAGCAACGAGTCGGGCATGATCGCCGGGCTCGACACTGCAACCTTTGCCTATGCGGCCTTCTTCATGGCCCTGCTCGTTTACATCGCCGGCAGGCTCGTGACCCGCTATGGCGGCGGCGCGGGCGCCATGGCCCGCGATGCAGTGACCTGGCTCGCGCTCGGGCTCGGCCTGGTTACGCTTTATGCCTACAAGGACGAGATTACCCCCATTGCCGCGCGCGTCGTCGGGGAGCTACTCCCCGGCACGGCCATGACCGTGGAGACCAGCGCCGGCGGCCTGACCGAGGTGAAGATCAGGCGGCGGCTCGATGGTCATTTCACCGCCAAGGTGGACGTGAACGGCACGGAGGTTTCCATGATCGTGGACACTGGAGCCTCGTCCATCGTT
>CAYWIA010000077.1:0-9822 GCA_964458245.1 uncultured Methyloceanibacter sp.
GGCTTCCGCAGCAAGTATGCGGGATGCAGCGTCGCGAGCGTTGGAATGTCGCGGTCGCCGCAGCGATAGATCTTCCACTTGCCGCGCGCGCGCATGATGCCGGGCTCGCCGAGGATGGCCTTCGCCGCCGGGGCTCCGAGCACCAGCAGCACCTCCGGCGCGAGCAGCTCGATCTGCCGTGACAGGAAAGGCGCGCAGGATTCGATCTCCTGCGCCGTCGGCGTGCGGTTGCCGGGCGGGCGCCAATAGATCGTGTTGGTGATGTAGACCTGGCTCTCGTCGAGGCCGATCGAAGCGAGCATGCGGTCGAGCAGTTTGCCCGCACGCCCGACGAACGGCTTGCCCTGGATGTCCTCGTCGCGGCCGGGAGCCTCGCCGATTAGCATGATCCTGGCGGTGTCGCTACCGCGGGAGAAGCAGGTGCTCTTCGCCGTGCGCTTCAGGGCGCAACCCTCGAACTGGCCGACCAGCGCTTCGAGCTCGGCCAGGGTCTTGGCCGCCTCGAGCGATGCGGGGGCCGGACGCGAATCGACGGGGGCGGTGCGGGGTCTCGGGCGCGTTGCCGGGGCCTCAGCGCGCGCCTCTGCGCGAGGGGCTAGGGGGGCACGGGATGCGGCTTGCGGTGTGGCGCTTGGCTCCGGCGCGGCAAAGCGGTCGACCGGCGCCTCCAGGATCGCCTCGTCGGCGCCCATGGCCGCATACCACGCAAGCAGGTCGGCGGCGGCTTTTGCTTGGCTTCCAGTCATTTGCGATGCCCGTGTTGATCCTCTATTTGTCATTACGCGGCCCCTCCGGGCAATGCGTCGCTGCTGGGCGTCAGCGATTTTAGCACCGATTTGCCGTGGCCGCCGGGCGCGGGCGGGCACGGCTAAGTCGTTGGAATGAAAGAGGTGAGATGAGCGAGCAAGTCGAACGCGAGACCATGGAGTTCGATGTGGTGATTGTCGGCGCAGGGCCTGCGGGGCTCGCCGCGGCGATCCGCCTGAAACAGCTCGCCGCCGAGAAGGACAAGGAGGTCTCCGTCGTCGTCCTGGAGAAGGGCTCGGAGGTCGGCGCCCACATTCTCTCAGGCGCGGTGCTCGATCCGGTTGGTCTCAACAAGCTCATTCCCGATTGGCGCGACAAGGGCGCCCCGGTCAAGGATGCGGTCAGCGAGGACCACTTCTATTATCTGACCTCCGAGACCGGCGGCATCGGTCTGCCCAGCCTCTTCATGCCGCCGCTGATGAGTAATCACGGCTGCTACACCGGCAGTCTCGGCAATCTGACCAAATGGCTCGGCGAGCAGGCCGAAGGCTTAGGCGTCGAGGTCTATCCCGGCATCTCCGTGACGCAAGCGATCATCGGCGCGAACGGCGAGATCGAGGGCGTCATCACCGGCGACATGGGCGTGGCCCGCGACGGCAGCCACAAGGATTCATACACGCCCGGCATCGCGCTCACCGGCAAGTACACCCTGCTCGCCGAGGGTGCGCGCGGCTCGCTCACGAAGCAGCTCATCAAGAAATACGATCTGGCGCGCGAGAGCGGCACGCAGAAATTCGGCATCGGGCTGAAAGAGCTGTGGGAGATCCCGCCCGAGAAGCACAAGCCCGGCCTCGTCCAGCACACCATGGGCTGGCCGCTTCAGGACGATACCGGCGGCGGCTCCTTCCTCTATCATTTCGGCGAGAACCTGGTGTCGGTCGGCTTCGTCGTCCATCTCGACTACACGAACCCCTATCTCAATCCTTTCAAGGAGTTTCAGCGCTCCAAGCACCATCCGCGCATCAAGCAGCATCTCGAAGGCGGCAAGCGCATCGGCTATGGCGCCCGCGCGCTGACCGAGGGCGGCTGGCAGGCGATTCCGCAGCTCGTCTTCCCGGGCGGCGCGCTCATCGGCTGCTGCGCCGGCTTCATGAACGTGCCGCGCATCAAAGGCTCGCACAACGCCATGCTGTCGGGGATGATGGCGGCGGAAGCCGCCTTCGATGCGATCGAAGCCGGCCGCGCCCGCGACGTGCTCGAAGCCTATCCGGAAGCGCTGAAGGCGAGCTCGCTCGCCAAGGAGCTGAAGAAGGTCCGCAACGTGAAGCCGCTCTGGTCGCGCTTCGGCACGAGGCTCGGCGTCATGCTGGGCGGCATCGACATGTGGCTGAATACGATCTTCCCGTTCCTCGGCCACACCCTGAAGCACAAGAAGCCGGACTTCGCGAGCCTGGACACGGCGGCGGAGTCGAAGCCCATCGAATATCCGAAGCCCGACAACGCGCTCTCTTTCGACATTCTGTCCTCGGTGTTCCTGTCGAACACGAATCACGACGAGGACGAGCCGGTGCATCTGGTGCTCAAAGACCCTTCGATCCCCATCGAGCAGAACCTTCCCGAATATGCCGAGCCGGCCCAGCGCTATTGCCCGGCGGCGGTCTACGAGGTGGTGGAGGAGGGGGGCACGGCGCGCTTTCAGATCAATGCGCAGAACTGCGTCCACTGCAAAACCTGCGACGTGAAGGATCCCGCGCAGAACATCGATTGGGTGCCGCCGGAGGGCGGCGACGGGCCGAACTACGCCAATATGTAGTGCGCGGGCGCGCGGTTACCGCATAAGTGCCGCGCCATGGGGCCATAAACGCGCCGCGTTTGCCCCGCAAAAAGCTGGTTTGCAGGGCCGGGAAAAGCACCTAACCTTGCCATGAGGGCCAACAAGCACTGGGGCGGCGCAAAGCCGGACCGACAATATGATGAATCCTGACAGGACACCGCTGCGCAAATGGGCGTGGAGGTCTCTCCTCCTCGTTACCATCCTCGCCGCGCCTGCCGCCTACTCCGAAGTCGTTCGCTCGGATTCCGAGGATCTGGAGACGGGCACGCTTCTCGGCAATTACCTCTCGGGCCGCGTCGCCCGCGGCAGTCACGACACGATCGCCGCCGCCGATTTCTATTCCAAGGCGCTGGCGAGCGATCCGGACAACGAGCTCATTCTCGAACAGACCTTCTTGCTCGAGACGGCGGCCGCCCATTGGGATCGCGCCAACGAGCTTGCGGTGGAACTGGTCAAGGCCGAGCCGTCTCACCGCATCGCTCAATTCTTGCTTGGCATCGACGCCTTCAAGAAGGGCGACTACGCGAAGGCCGACGAGCATTTCGCCGCGGCGCGTCAAGGTCCCATCGCCGATCTCACCTCGACGCTCGCCCGCGCCTGGGTCCAGGAGGCCGCCGGCAAGCACACCGAGGCGTTTGCTACCCTCGACACCTTAAGCAGCGCCGATTGGGCGCAGTATTATCAGCGCTACCATCGCGCGCTCATCGCCGACGTCGCCGGCCGGCATCAGCTGGCGCGCAAATCTTACATCGCGGCATTCAAGCGGAACCCGACCACGCTTCGCGTCGCCGACGCCTTCGCGCGCCATGCCCTGAACAGCAACGACCGCGAGCTGGCTGTCGAGACCATCAAGACGCATATCGCCAAGGCTGCCCCGCATCCGCTGTCCGAGGCGCTGCTGGAGCAGATCGAGAACGGCGAGACGCCGCCCTTCATGGCGGAGACGCCCGCGGACGGTCTCGCCGAAGTGTTCTACGGCATCGGCGACGCGCTCGCCGGCGAAGGCGGCCTCGACATGGGCATCGTCTTTCTCCAGTTCGCCATTAATCTGAAGCCGGACTTCCCGCTGGCCTATGTTGCGCTTGCCGAAGCCTACGAGTCCGCGAAGAAATACGAAGCAGAGATCGCGGCGTTCGATCACATCCCCGAGTCCTCGCCGCTTTGGGTCAATGTGCAGATCCAAAAGGCCTTCGCGCTGAACTCTCTGGAGAGGGTCGACGAGGCGCAGGCGCTGCTCGAGAAGATCATCGCGGCGGACCCGAAGGACATCAGGCCTCTCGATGCGCTCGGCAATATTCTGCGCGCCCATGAGCGCTACGGCGAGGCGAAGGAATATTATTCCCGCGCGGTGGAACTCATCGACAAGCCGACCAAGCAGAACTGGGCGCTCTACTATTCGCGCGGCGTCTGCAATGAGCGGCTTAAGGATTGGCCGGCGGCTGAGGCCGATTTCAAGCTCGCGCTCGAGCTCAATCCCGAGGAGTCGCTCATTCTCAACTACCTCGGCTATTCCTGGGTCGATCAGGGCATGAACCTGAAACAGGCCATGGAATACATCCGCCAGGCCGTGCAGCTGAAGCCCGATGACGGGTACTACGTCGACAGCCTCGGCTGGGCCTATTACCGGCTCGGCAACATGCCGGCGGCGGTCGAGCATCTGGAGCGCGCGGTCGAGCTCCGGCCGGACGACCCGATCATCAACGATCATCTGGGCGACGCCTATTGGCGCGTGGGCCGTACCCTCGAAGCGAAATATCAGTGGGAGCAGGCCCTGTCGCTCGAGCCCGAGCCCGATCAGGAAAAGACTCTGCACGAGAAGATCGCCTCGGGACTGGAAGAGTCCTCCGCGACCAAGGCCGCGGCCGGCACAGGCCAAACGGACCAGAAGACCCCGCGATAGATGCGCTTCGCGACATCGCCTGGGCCAAGCTCAACCTCACATTAGAGGTCTTGGGCCGGCGGGCTGACGGCTTTCACGAATTGCGCAGTCTCGTCGCCTTTGCGGGCGTCGGCGACACCGTCGAGCTTACGCCCCAAGACGGGCTCGATCTTTGCATCGAGGGACCGTTCGCCGCGGCGCTCGACGGCGGCAATCTCGTTATGGACGCGGCCGAAGCCGCCAGGACGCAAGTCCCGGGCCTCACGCTCGGACGCTTCCGCCTGGTCAAGACTCTTCCCGTCGCGGCTGGCCTCGGCGGCGGATCGGCGGATGCCGCCGCGGCTTTACGGCTCATCGCCCGCGCCAACGAGGGGGGACTGACGGAGGCTGCGGCTGTTGCGCTCGCGCCGCAGCTCGGCTCCGACGTGGCGGTGTGCCTGGGAAGCGCGGCGGCGCTAATCACCGGACGCGGCGAGATCGTCACCCCCGTGCAAGGCTTCCCCACTTGCGGCGTGGTGCTCGCCAATCCAGGCGTGGAACTTTCCACCGCGGAGGTCTACGGCGCGCTTGACGCCGCGCCGCTCGAGGGAGCTCCAGGCGTTACCCCGCCTCTCGACTTCGCCGGTGAATTCGACAGGCTCGTGGACTATGCGGGCCAACGGGGGAACGACCTCGAACCTGTCGCGGCCCGTCTTGCGCCGGAGGTCGGCAAGGCGCTCGCCGCGCTGCGGCGGTTGGATGGCGCGCGGCTGGTGCGCCTGTCGGGCAGCGGCGCCACGTGCTTTGCCGTCTTCGCCACGCCGCGCGCCGCGCTCCGCGCCGCCACGGTCCTCGCCCAAGACGAGCCCGACTGGTGGATCACCGCGAGCATGCTCGGCGACCCGAAAGCCGAATAGGCTCAATACGGCCGGTCGACCGAGAACTCGATGGCGTCTTGCAGCGCCGACTTGATGGGTCCGTCCGGGAAGATGGCAAGCGCGTCGCGCGCGATCGCGCCGTAGTGGCGCGCACGCTCCATGGTGTCGGCGAGGGCGTTGTGCTGGGCGATCAGGTCGATCGCCTTGGCGAGATCGTCGTCGTCGACTTGGCCTTCCTTCAGGGTGCGCTCCCAGAACGCGCGCTCGTCCTTGTTGCCGCGCCGGTAGCTCAGCACCACCGGCAGGGTGATCTTGCCGTCGCGGAAATCGTCTCCGACGCTCTTGCCGAGCGTCGATTGCTCACCCGAATAGTCGAGTGCGTCGTCCACGAGCTGGAAGGCGAGGCCGAGATTGCGGCCGTAGGAACGCAAGGCCGCCGCCTCGGACTTCGGCCGTTCGGCGATCACGGCGCCCACTTCCGCCGCCGCCGCGAACAGAGCCGCGGTCTTGGCGTCGATCACCGCGAGATAGTCGTCCTCGGTGGTCTCGGTGTTGTTGGCGGTGATGAGCTGCATCACCTCGCCCTCGGCGATGATCGCCGCCGCGTCCGACAGGATGCGCAAGGCGCCGAGCGAGCCGACATCGACCATCATCTTGAAGGCTTGGCCGAGCAGGTAGTCGCCCACGAGCACGCTCGCCTCGTTGCCCCATAAGAGCCGCGCCGCGATCTTGCCCCGGCGCAGGCTGCTCTCGTCCACCACGTCGTCGTGCAATAGGGTGGCGGTGTGCATGAACTCCACGGAGGAGGCGAGCCGCACGTGGCCGTCGCCCTCATAGCCGCAGAGCTTGGCCGCGGCGATGGTCAGCATCGGGCGCAGGCGCTTGCCCCCGGAGTTGATCAGATGCCGTGCGAGCTCGGGGATCAGATCGACATTGGAGCGGGCCCGGTCGAGGATGATGCGGTTGACATGCGCCATATCCTCCTCGACAAGCGCGACGAGCGGCGCGAGGCTCGCACTCGGATCGCGCGGGCCGGAAAGTTTGACGACAACGCCCAAGGGTCAGTCTCCTAAAAGTGCCGCAAGGCTTATAGCCGAGCTATTGTCTTCTGTCCCCCGTGAAGGTCAAGGTGCCGAGGACTGGGTTGGACCATGAAAGAATTGTTGCGCTCGAACGACCCTGTGCTCCTGTCCTTTGTCAGCTCGCTCCTGAGCGAGGCCGAGATCGGCTTCATCGTCCTCGACACCAATATGAGCGTGATGGAGGGCTCGATCGGGATCCTGCCGAGGCGTGTCCTGGTGGAGGACGATTGCATCGATGAGGCGCGCAACCTGCTCACCGAAGCCGGTGTCGGTCATGACCTCGAAGCCGAAGACAAAGCCTAGCCGCCCGCGCGCCAGAATCGGCGTCACCACCACCGACGATTTCCTCGGCGGACGTCTATCGATCGTCCAGCCGAAAACCGGCCATCGTGCCGGCAGCGATGCGGTGTTTCTCGCCGCCGCCGTGGACGCGCAAGCAGGCGAGGCCGTGCTCGATGCCGGTGCGGGCGTCGGCGTCGCGGGGCTGTGCCTCCTGGCGCGGGTCCCGAAGACCACCGTAGCCGCGGTCGAGATCGACGTGCGGCAATGCGCGCTTGCGGCGGAGAATGCAGAGCGGAACGGGTTGTCGGATCGGTTCGCCGCGATCGGCGCGGATATCACCGCGCCCGCCAAGGACTTGGCCGCCGCCGGGCTGATCCGCGAAGGCTACGGCCAGGTCATGGCCAATCCGCCTTTCTATATGGCGGGCGCGGTGCGGGCGGCGCCGGACGCGTCACGGGCCGCCGCGCATGTCATGCCGCGCGGAGAGCTGGGGCGCTGGGTGCGGTTTCTCACCACCATGGCCGCGCCGAAGGGCACCTTGACCGTGATCCACCGGGCCGACTGCCTCGGTACGCTGCTGGAGTTGCTTCAGGACCGCTTCGGCGACCTTGCCGTCTTTCCGCTCTTCCCCAAGGCGGCGGAGCCTGCGGTCCGCGTCATCGTGCAGGGGCGCAAAGGCAGCCGCGCCGGCTTGCGGCTCCTCCCAGGCCTCGTCCTG
Source organism: uncultured Methyloceanibacter sp. (assembly GCA_964458245.1). Lineage (GTDB taxonomy): Bacteria > Pseudomonadota > Alphaproteobacteria > Rhizobiales > Methyloligellaceae > Methyloceanibacter. Next base: position 7,400 of record CAYWIA010000077.1, read on the forward strand.
CATGGGCCGGACGGAGCCTATACGGCGGAAGCCGAGGCCGTGCTCAGGGGCGGGGAGGCGCTTTCTCTTGGCCCTCCGCAAAAAAAGGGCCGCCGCCCAGGGGGGACAGGCGGCAGCCCCAATTTGCCCGAGCGGTGAGGAGAGCTCTCGGGCCGCAAGGTCCGCTGGTCGCAGACCTTGACGTCTCTCGAGAGCCATTGAAGGGAACGTGGCCTGAACCTCGCCTGAGGCGGCCGTTCATGGCGCATTCACCACGAAGCGCATGTGCACTGCCGGCATAGAGAAGGCCGCTCCCATCGCTGGGAACGGCCCTCCAAAGTCAGCTTCTCAGGCGGTGCTCGCGTCTAGTACCAGCCGCGATAGTAACGCCCGCGCCAATAAGGATAGTAGGCGTAAGGATAGCCGGCGCAGCGGTAATAGCCGCATCCACGATAGGTCCGCGGCGCGTAATAGCCGTAGCGCGGCCCGACATAGACATTGACGCCGGGTGCATAGGCGCCCCGCCAAGCCTTACGGCGCCAGCCGGCATCCGCGGGCTGCGGCAGCAGCGTGACGACCGTGAACGCGATGACGCCCACCGCCGCCGCTAGGATCGCAAACTTCTTCATCTCGGAGGTCTCCTCAAGACTTAGCGCTATGGTCCGAGGCGCTGCTCGGGAGCGGGCGCATGCGCCCACCTTGGAAAGAAGTATAGCAAGTCATTCGGACAGGCTGATGTCTCCTCGCGAGACTGCCTTAATTAAAGGCTTCAAGGCTGCCCCTGTCTGGCCTTTATTGATACAGATTTAGAGAGGTCAGCCTCGATCTGGGTTGAGTTTGACGATAGGGAGAACGGAATGAGCGAAGGCGGTTTTCTGGAGACGGTAAAGTCCTATCTCCCCGAGAGATGGACCAAGTCCCGTCCGCTGGTGCCGGTGCTGCGCTTCACCGGCCCGATCGGCATGAGCACGCCGCTGAAGCCGACCCTGACCCTGTCGACCGTTGCCCTAGCCATCGACAAGGCATTCTCCATGCGCGGCGCCAAGGCGGTCGCCATCCAGATCAACTCGCCCGGCGGTTCGGCGGTCCAGTCCACGCTCATCTATAAGCGCATCCGCGCACTGGCCGAAGAGAAGGATCTCAAGGTCTATGTGTTCGCCGAGGACGTGTGCGCCTCCGGCGGCTACATGCTCGCTTGCGCGGGCGATGAGATCTACGCCGACACGAGCTCGATCGTGGGCTCGATCGGCGTGATCGCCGCCACGTTCGGGTTCCCCGGCTTGCTGGAGAAGCTCGGCGTCGAGCGCCGCGTCTATACCGCCGGCGCCAACAAGGACACGCTGGATCCGTTTCTCCCCGAGAAACCCGCCGACGTGAAGCGCATCAAGGCGATCCAGCAGGACGTGCATGCCGCCTTTATCGATCTGGTCAAAACGAGCCGCGGCGACAAGCTCACCAAAGCCGACAAGGAGCTGTTCACCGGCGAGTTCTGGTCCGGCAAGACGGCCGCCGAGCTCGGCCTCGTCGACGGCTTGTCGGAGCTCCGCACCAAGATGCGCGAGGTGTTCGGCGAGGACGTGCGCTTCAAGCTCGTGGCGCCGGCGACCTCCTGGTTCCGCCGCAAGCAGGGCGTGTCTACCGGTGCGAGCAGCTTCGACTTCGGCCTCTGGCCGGACGGGCTTGCCGCGGACGTGATCTCCGCGGTCGAGGCCCGTTCGCTCTGGTCGCGTTTCGGGTTGTAAGCCATGCCGCAGCTTCTTCTTCTGATCGCCGCGGGCGCCGGGCTTGTCCTGGCCAGGCGCTACTTCAAGAAAGAGCAGGACCGCATTGCCGAGGATCTGCGCGCGGCGAAAGAGGCCAATGAGCGCCGCAATCTCGATCATGCGGTGCCCCTCGAGCAGGACCCCGCCACAGGTGTCTACCGGCCCAAACGGACCCGTTAGGTGGGTCCATCCACAACTTCATGCGTCATTCCCGTGAACCCGGGAATCCAGTAACCACGAAGCTTGGTTATATGCGGCGACCTGGGTTACTGGATGGCAACCAGGATCCTTGAGCACAGACGGGACGATGACGAAGCTGACCAGACCGCCCGATAGCAAGGCGCCCTCGTTCCAGGATCTGATCCTGAAGCTGGAACGCTTCTGGGCCGATCAGGGCTGCGTCATCCTCCAGCCCTACGACATGGAGATCGGGGCCGGGACCTTTCATCCGGCGACCACGCTGCGCTCGCTCGGCCCCAAGCCCTGGCGCGCCGCCTATGTGCAGCCCTCGCGCCGCCCCAAGGACGGGCGCTACGGCGAGAACCCGAACCGGCTTCAGCACTACTACCAGTTCCAGGTGATCCTGAAGCCGTCGCCGCCGGACATCCAGGACCTCTATCTGCAGAGCCTTTACGCCATCGGCATCGATCCCAAGAACCACGACATCCGCTTCGTCGAGGA
>CAYWIA010000078.1:0-9750 GCA_964458245.1 uncultured Methyloceanibacter sp.
CCGCCGCCGGATCCGAACGGCATCCAGTATTTGAAGATCCCCGTGAAGCTCTCCGCCCGAGGCACCACCCGCCGACGTGCGGGGCGCAAACAAAAAGCCATCCAGCGTGAACTGGATGGCTTTTTTTGTGCCGTTCTTGCGCGCGTGCGCTCGGAGCCTAGTAGGCCGAAGCGTAGGCGCCCACGTCGTGGTTATAGATGTCGGGACGGAAGTGAACTTGGCCGTCCGGGGTCGCCCAGGCGCTGACATAGGCGAGATAGACGCCGATGTTCTGGGTCACTTTCACGTCAGCCTGCTGACCGGTGTGCTTCATGCCTTGGATGCTAGCCAGGTTCCAATTCGGGTTCCCGCGGAGGATCCAGGCGACGAGGTGATCCACGTTGTGGACGCGCACGCAGCCCGAGCTCTCGAAACGCACCGCCTTGCCGAACAGTCCCTTGAGCGGGGTGTCATGCAAGTAGACCGCGTCCTTGTTCGGGAAGTTGATCTTCACGAAGCCGAGGGAATTCTCTTCCCAGGGACGCTGCCGGAAATTGTAGTTGTAAACCGCCTCGCCGAACCAATCGATCTGGCGTGGATCGAGCGGGTTGCCCTGCGCGTCGAAGGCTTCCATGTGGTAAGCCGCCAGCATGTCTTGACCGCGGGTCGCGAACTCGCGGCCCTTGGGCACGAGATCCTTGTGGATGATGCTCCGCGGCACGTGCCAATAAGGATTGAAGTTGATGTCGGTGACCCTGCTGGAGAGCTCCGGCGTCGGCCGTTCGATCTTGCCCACCACCGCTGCATGACGCTGCGCCACGCGGCCGCCCTCGACCGCCTCCACTTGCGCCGCCGGAATGTTGACGAGGATGTAGCGGCCGGATGCTTTCGGCGCGAGATTTTTCAAGCGCTTCAGGTTGGCCTCAAGCTGCGCCAAGCGAACCGTTGCCGGCACGTTCAGGGCTTCAACCGTCGCCTTGGAGTCGATCACGCCCGTCGGCGGCAGACCGTGTCGCACTTGGAAGCGCTTCACGGCGGCAACCACCGCCGCGTCGTACTGATCCGGAATGCTCATGCCGACCAAGTCGCCGCTGATCTCGAGCCGGCGATGCAAGGTGACGATCTCAGGACCGCTCGAGCCCGGCTTCATGGCCACGGCCGGAACCGTGGGCCAGCCGCCTTGGGCGACGATGCCCTTGTATTTCTCGATAGCGGCTTTGGTCGCAGCAATGTTCTGGCTGGCCAGCGTCGGCGAACCGAGCGCCGGATTGATGATCATGGCGACCTCGGGGTCGCCCTGAGGAAGTTCGGACTTATGAGAGTCGTGACTTTCCGTGCTCAGCGAGGAGCCGCGCGAGCCATTGAACAGGCCGCCGAAGAGGCCGCCGCCGCCGGAACTGCCCCCGCCCTGGGGCGCCACCTCCTGGGGCTGCTGCCCGGGCTCTTTGCCCTTGAACCAATTAAACGGGCCGGCGCTGGACGGCTGGACGGCCGCAAGCAGGAACGCCGCCGCGAGCCCTGCAACCGCGATCCGCGATCCGCTTCTGATGACGTCAATTGAGTTGGGCATGCCGCTCCCCGTCGTTGCGGCCCTCGATCCAGGCTTAACTATAAGCGCTTTAGCGCGGCCGCTCTACTCGTTTCGAGCCTGATGAATCCTCGCTTGGTGTCAAAAAAACTTTAACCAAGACAGGTGTGCGAAGACATTTCGGACCGGCGACTGGCCTGTTCGGCCGTATTTCACCTTTGGAATGCTTCCCTCAAAAGGCTCGCGCCGCTGCCTCAATCGACTCTCGCGGCTCCCATGTTTCCGACAATGCCCGAGAAATGGGGCGAATTTGGGCTTGTCCCAGCCCAACGCCAATCGCCCCAGCGGATTTCTCCACTGGGGCGAGAAGATCACGAAGATCTGATGCAATTTTTAGAGCTGGTAGCGAATCTGATCGGTCCAGAAGCGCTCCAACCGGATCAGAGCCTTGTTGAGGGTCTCCAGATCGTCCTGGCCGATGCCGCCCACCTGCTCCAAAGAGCGGAGCTGGCGCTGGAACAGGCCGTTGATGACCTTGGAAACGTCCTGGCCCTTTTCGGTGAGGCTCACCCGCACGGAGCGGCGGTCGGTGGTCGAACGCTCGTGGTTTATGTACCCGGCATCCACCAGCTTCTTCAGATTGTAGGACACGTTCGAGCCGAGATAGTAGCCGCGGCTGGTCAACTCCCCCGCGGTCAGCTCGGCGTCGCCGATATTGTAAAGCAGCAGCGCCTGAACGCTGTTCACGTCAGCACGGCCAAGACGCTCGAATTCGTCTTTGATGACATCGAGCAGCAGCCGGTGGAGCCGCTCGACAAGCTTCAAGGAAACCAGATACCGCCCTTTGAGGTCTTCCGCCCCATCGGTGCTCGCATGTGTCCCTATATCCAGGGCTACATTCATCGCCTACCCTCGTTGTTTGTTGTTAAACCCCAACTTGATGAGGACTATAGGCTTGGCCGAGCTAAAATGAGCTTAAGCGAGACGCTTAAGATTGCATGAAATTCTAGTATTAATTCTTGTTGATGTTGGCGCGCTTTGCGTTCGTTATCAACGCTTCTTAGGGTCCGGGGTGCCGCTCGTCGAGTTCGAGCTCGCCCTCCACGTGTGTCGCGAATAGACGCTCGATCTCCCGGTCATCGACCTCTTCGAGTGTTGCGGGCTGCCATTTAGGCGTCCGGCCCTTGCCGGCGATGCGCGCGTCGATGCCTTCGCGAAAATCATGGGTGGTGACCAGGTGTGAGGCCAGCCGAAATTCCAGCTTCAAGGCCTCTGCCAGCGTCAAGCCCTTGCCGACCTGCATCTGCTTGAAGGCGATCTTGAGTGAGGTCGGCGATTTCTTGCGGAGCTCCGCCGCGGTCTCCTTGGCCCAGGGTTCATTCTCACCGTCCTCGGCATCGAGACGCGCGAGGATTTCCTCCACCGAGCCGGCCGAGAAGGCGCGGTCGATCGTTGGCGTATGGCGCACCAGATCCCCTTCGCCGGGGTCGCGATGGAGACCGTCGAGCAAGCGGTCGATCGGATGATTGTCGGCAAGCGCGTCCTTGATCGTGCCGAACTGAGCGGACGGGATGTAGTGGCTCACGAGCCGCAAGCGGTGGGCGTCCGCGGGGCCGATGCTGGCGCCCGTGAGCGCCAAATAGGTGCCCATCCAGCCGAACAGGCGCGGCAGGAAATAGGTGCAGCCGGTATCGGGTAGAAATCCGATCCCCACTTGCGGCATGGCGAAGCGGTAGCCCTCACCGGCCACGCAATGGGTGCCAAGCAGCGAGATGCCGACGCCGCCGCCAAAGGCGAGCCCATTGATGAGCGGCACATTTGGCCGGATGAATTTCTCCAGCACCCAGACATGGCTGTAAGCTGCCCGATAGAATTCGCGGATCATGTCGGTGGCACCCTGCTGGTTCAAGGCGTTCAGAACTTTGAGATCGCCGCCGCTGCAGAAGACTGTCGGGTGGGAGGACTCCATCACCACGCCGTAAATGTGCGGCGCCGGCGCCCAGCGCCGGTAATTCGCGCTCAAGGCGTCGAACATCTCGCGTGTGAGCGCGTTCAACCTTTCGGGCCGGTCGAGGGTTACAATACCGGCGCGGTCGTTTTCCTCGAAGGTAATGCCAAGCGCTTCGGACAAAACGGGAAATGCCCCCTACCAAATTCGCCAAAATCGAGCTTTAGAAAGGCTTGGCGCAGCTAGCATCCCGTGGCGCAAACCACAAGCGCAGACGAGAAATGACGCACGTATGATCCGGGACTTCAGATTTGGGCTCATCTTCGGACTTGCGCTCTGCCTGGCCGGCCTCGTTGCGGCTGAGACGCAGGCTCAAGAGCCGCTTCCACCTCTGCCTGATCGCAACCCGGCGCGCAGCGCGGAACCCGCCGGGGACACGGCCCTGCTGCCCGCTCCGGAAGCAAAGCCTAACCTGCCCGGCGACAAGCCTACGGTGGCCTGGACGGATCCCAAGGTCGTCGCAGCACGCGAAGCCTGCGCCGAGATGCTCGCGGGTATAACCCTCGACTACGAGCAACTCGATCCGATCAAGAAGGGCCTTTGCGGCGCACCCGCCCCGATCCTGGTGAAGTCGATCGGTGATCCCGCGGTGACGATCTCCCCGCCGGCCACGATGCGATGCACCCTCGCGGTGGCCCTCGACGCCTGGCTGAGAGAGGCGGTCCAGCCGGCGGCCTCCGTCCTTGGCTCGCGCGTCGTCACGCTCCGTAACGCCTCATCCTACAAATGCAGAAATCGCTATGGCGGCGCCAACACGAGGATCAGCGAGCACGCCTTTGCCAACGCGCTCGATATTTCCGAGTTCGAGTTCGCCTCGGGGCAGCGCTTCAAAGTGTTGGGGAATTGGCCCTATGGTGCGGTCGCCCGGCCCATCGCACCGGAACCGCCGCTGCCCAATCCGCACCGGGTCGCCGACGCCGCTATCGAGCGTGCCATGGCGTCGGAGGAGACGACGGGCGCCATCGTCGCCGTCTCGACCCGCCCCTCCTTCGGCAACGCGCTTGCCGCGGTGACGAAAGTGAAGACCAATCCGTTCGTCAGGCCCACGCCGCCGCCGGTGGCCCGGCCGCCGCTGTCGCCACTGCCACGGACCTCGTCCGGCTCGGACCGAAATGTCAGGACCCCGATTGCAGCGGCCAAGTCCAACCCGTTTGTCAGTCCCCTGCCCGCGCCCGGCACGTCGCTGCCCGCAGAAGAACCAGAGGCTGAGGAGGCGACCTCGGAGCCTTCGCCGCCTCGCAAGCTCCAGCCCGAGGATGCCGCGGTCTTCATGCGGGTCGTCCACAACGATGCCTGCAAGACCTTCGAGACCGTGCTCGGGCCCGCGGCGAACGCGGCCCATAAGGATCATTTCCACTTCGATATGAAAAAACGGCGCTACGTGAAGATTTGCGAATAAGGCCTTTTTTTCTGCGGCAAACCATGTTGCTTGCCGCTTCTGGCAGCGGACGCCACGGGGTGGTAGCCTCCAGGGTTCAGTAAGAGTTGAGGATTTGCGGCGTGGCCTCTCCGTCTAAAGACAAAACCGTTTCCTTGCGCACCGAACGGGCGAAGCGCGCCGGCACGCGGTCGCCTGCACTCAAGTCCGGCTATCCGGCCACGCGGCTCAGACGCAACCGGCGGGCCGACTGGTCGCGGCGGCTGGTGCGGGAGACGGCGCTGACGCCCGACGATCTCATTTGGCCGCTCTTCGTCATTGACGGCGACCGGGCCCGGTCCGAGATCGAGTCGATGCCGGGCGTGGCGCGGCTCTCCATCGACCTCGCCGTGCGTGCGGCGGAGGACGCGGCAGCGATCGGGCTGCCGGCCATCGCGCTGTTCCCCAACACCGAGCCTAGCCTCCGCGACGAGGCGGCAAGCCAGGCCTTCAATCCGGGCAACCTCGTGTGCCGGGCGGTGCGCGCCATCAAGCAAGCGGTCCCCGAGATCGGCATCATCTGCGACGTGGCGCTCGATCCCTATACGAGCCATGGCCATGACGGCCTGCTCGACGAGGATGGCACGGTCGACAACGACCGGACCCTCGAAGCCCTCGTCACGCAGGCCTTAGTCCAGGCAGAAGCGGGCTGCGATATCCTCGCTCCGTCCGACATGATGGACGGACGCATCGGCGCCATTCGCGCTGCGCTCGAGGAGAACGGCTTCACCGACACGCAGATCCTGAGCTATGCGGCGAAGTACGCTTCTGCGTATTATGGGCCATTCCGTGACGCGGTCGGTTCGGGCGCGCAACTGCGCGGCGACAAGAAGACCTATCAGATGGACCCGGCGAACGGCGACGAGGCGTTGCGCGAGGTCGCACTCGACATTTCCGAAGGCGCCGACATGGTCATGGTCAAGCCGGGGATTGCCTATCTCGACATCGTGTGGCGCGTGAAGGACGCCTTCAAGCTGCCGACCTTCGTCTATCAAACCTCCGGCGAGTACGCGATGCTCACCGCAGCCGCCGAACGCGGCTGGCTCGACCGCGACCGTGTGATCCTCGAAAATTTGCTGGCGTTCAAACGGGCCGGCGCCGATGCGATTTTTACCTATTTCGCACCCGAAGTTGCGCGGCGGCTCAAGGACGAATTCTAGGCTGCCCTACTCGCCTAGTCGGTGACCTTCATGTTGGTGAAGAGCACCGTCGCCTCTTTCTGCTTGTCGAAATTGTCACCGGAAATGCCGAAGCGCCAGCCGTCCCTTGGTGCCTGTCCCCTCAGCTCACGCACTTTGGTCCCATTGATGTAGAAGGCCAGCGTGTCGCCTTGGGCATTGACGCGCAGCGTGTTCGAGGCGCCGGGCGACGTGTTGATCGCCGGCGTGTCGATATTCGCCGCGATGGTACCGAGCCAGGCGCCGTCCTGCTTGCGCGCAATCCAGAACCGCCCGTTGTTGAGAATGCCGAACTGGTAATAAGTGCGGTTGTCCTCGCCCCAGAACAGCAGCCCCGCGCCGAGGATCGGCAGGTCGCCGCCTTGCGGCCAGACGGCTTCGGTGCAGATATCCGCATCCTTGACGGTGTAGGTCACGTTGAGGTTCGACTGCATGTCGTCGGCGGGCAGCTTGAAGATGAACGAGCCGTCCTTCATCTCCACCGTGTCCTTGTGGGACCAGCCGCCGGCCTCGTCCTCGAACGTGTCCTCGAAGATGATCTCGCTGCCGTCGCACGCCAGCGCCTGAGCGCCCGTGGCAAGCAGGCCCGCGAGCGCGAGGCTCAACACCGCTATCCGCATCCCGGGCTCCCCGTAAGCCGCGTGGTGTCCAAGGAGAATCCTTAAACCGTCGCCTCGAACTCGGCAACCGGCGCGCGCGTTGTACACGGATCCAAGTCCTGCAAGGTGGCATGCGCTTGTCGCTGCTACCGGCAATCCCCATCTTGAAAGCGTGACGCGATCCGATTCGGAGACAGCATGACCGACCAGAAGACGACTCCCACCGGCACCGGCTTCGCCGACCAGCCGCACGCTTTTAATCCCGTGACACAGCCGCAACTCTTCGAGGCGGTTATCCGCAAGCGCTGCGTCGCGTTCATTATCGACGCCATCATCATCCTGGCCCTGACGGTTCTGGCCTATGTGGCCGTGGCGGTGCTGGGCATCATCACGCTGGGCCTGGCTTGGCTTCTGTTCGGGATCGTTTTCCCGGCGGTCGGCCTGGGCTACAACGCGCTCACCATCGGCGGCCCCAACTCCGCCACCATCGGCCAGCGCGTCATGGGGCTGACGGTGTCCATGTGGTACGGCGGCAAGGTGACGCCCCTGATCGCCGCCTTCCACGCGCTGCTGTTCTGGTTCTCCCTGGTCATCTTCTGTCCTATCCTGCTCTGGGCCTTTTTCGACCAGCGCAAGCGCTGCCTCCACGACATCCTGGCGGGCGTCCTGGTGATCAACAGGGGCTAGCTTTGAGCCATTCCAAGCTGCTTTGTGACAGCTTGGCGGATTGCGCGCCCCGCCTTCGATCCCTTAAGCTTGCCTTGGATTGACTTGGATTCGCTTCCGGTCGGTGAGACGTGACAGAACACAAGAGTAATTTTCCGGAGTTCTACATCACCGCGCCGCAGCCCTGCCCCTATTTGCCGGGCCGGCTGGAGCGGAAGCTGTTCACGCATCTCACGCGGGACAAGCCGGGCTTCCTCATCGACAATCTCTTGAAAGGCGGGTTCCGGCGCAGCCAGAACATCGCCTACATGCCCTATTGCGACGCCTGCTCGGCCTGCGTGCCGGTGCGAATTCTGGTGGGAGAGTTCGAGCCGCGGCGGTCCTTGAAGCGCATTGCCCGCGCCAATTTCGATCTCGTGGCCACGCGCATGCCGCCGGCGCCGAGCTCCGAGCAGTATGCGCTGTTTCGCGACTATATCGAGGCGCGCCACGCCGACGGCGGCATGGCGGAGATGAGCGTGCTCGACTATTCGCTCATGGTCGAGGACAGCGTGGTGGAGACGTTCGTCACCGAGTACCGGCTGAAGCCCGACAAGGAGACCGGCGAGACGCCTCTGATCGCTGTGGCGCTCTGCGACCGGCTCAGCGACGGCATCTCCATGGTCTACAGCTTCTACGATCCGGACGTGCCGGCGCGAAGTCTTGGCACCTACATGATCCTCGATCACGTGGATTATGCGCGCGCGCAGGGCTACCCGTTCGTTTATCTCGGCTACTGGATCGAGGGCTCGCGCAAGATGCGCTACAAGGATCGCTTCCAGCCCCAGGAACGCCTCACGTCGAAGGGCTGGGTCCGCGGCTAGGCCAGATCAGAACCGGTCGCCGAATCTGCCCGACTTCGGGAAACCGCGCGGGGGCAAGCGCCCGGCTTGAGCGCGAGCGCCCCACCAATCGCGAAGTTCGGCGGAACACAGCGTGAAGCTGCGCTTCGCCGCGTCGACATAGGTCAGACCTTCCTTCTTGGTAAAGGTCTTGGCGTCGGCCAGGCCGCCGTCCTTGTAGCGCTGCAGGCGCACACCCTTGCCGCGCGGCATCTCCGGCAACTCCTTCAGCGGGAACAGAAGCAGCTTCCGGTTGGCGCCGATCACGGCGACGCTGTCCCCCTCCACGGGCGTGCAGACGGCGGCCTCGTCATCGCTCTTCACGTTCAGGATCTGCTTGCCTTTGCGCGTCATGGCGATGACCTCGTCTTCCGCCACGATGAAGCCGTAGCCGCTCTCGGACGCCACCAGCAGCTTCCGCCCCGGCTCGTGGACGAACAGCTCGACGCAATCGCCCGCGTCCTCGATGTCCACCATGAGGCGGAAGGGCTCACCATGACCCCTGCCCCCCGGCAGCTTGTCGGCGGCGAGCGAATAGAAACGCCCATTGGTGGCGAACAGCAGCAGCGTGTCCGTGGTCTGCGCGCGCACTAGGCGCTTCAGCCTGTCCCCTTCCTTGAAGGACAGGCTCGAGGCTTCCGTGGTGTGTCCTTTGATGGAGCGCAGCCAGCCCTTCTCCGAGAGCACGATGGTCACCGGCTCTTTTTCGATCATCGCCTCGGCCAGCTCGATCGCCACATCCTCGGGTGCATCGGCGAACGTCGTGCGGCGCCGGCCGATCTCGGTCTTCTGGCCGAACTGCTCCTTCAGACCCTTGATCTCGTCGCCGATGCGATTCCACTGCTTGTCCGTGGAGCGCAGCAGGGCATTGAGCTCCTTGCGTTCCTTGGTGAGATCGTCGTGCTCGCGCTTGATCTCCATCTCCTCGAGCTTGCGCAAGGCGCGCAGGCGCATATTGAGGATCGCTTCGGCCTGAACGTCAGTGAGCTTGAAGGCTTTGATCAGAGCCGGCTTCGGCTCGTCCTTCTCGCGGATGATCTTGATGACCTTGTCGAGGTTCAAATAGACGATGAGGTAGCCGGCGAGCACTTCGAGGCGGTGGTCGATCTTGGCGAGCCGGAACTTGGAGCGGCGGACCAGAACCTCCAAGCGGTGGTCGAGCCATTCCTGCAAGACCTGCCTCAGGCCGAGCACGTTCGGAATCTTGCCGTGGCTCAGCACATTCATGTTGAGCGGCACGCGCGTCTCGAGCTCCGTCAGCTTGAACATCTGCTCCATGAGCAGCTGCGGATCGACCGTGCGGCTCTTGGGCTCCAGGATAAGGCGCACGTCTTCGGCGGATTCATCGCGCACGTCCGCCAGCAGCGACAGCTTCTTGGCCTGCAGCAGCTCGGCGATGCGCGCGACAAGCCGCGCCTTCGGCACCTGATAGGGAATTTCGGTGACGACGATCTGATAGGTGCCGCGGCCGGTGTCCTCCTGCTCCCAGCGGGC
>CAYWIA010000079.1:0-3407 GCA_964458245.1 uncultured Methyloceanibacter sp.
GCGTCGAGCTATTTCCAGCTGCCGACCGACCGGGTGGTGGAGATCGGCACGCAAGTCACCGTCTAGCCGTCAGCGCACGGCCGTCGCGGCCGCGCTGTCCGCATCGGGGAACCACTCCCAGTCCGCCATGAAGCGCTTTGCCCAAGTCATCTGCCGCTTGGCATAGCGCCGGCTCTCGGTCTTCGCCTTGGTCGCCGCCTCCTCCAGGGACAGCGCTCCGGCAAGATGGGCGGAAAGCTCACGGACGCCGAGCGCGCGCGTCAGGGGAAGGCCTTCGTCGAGTTGCAGCGCCGTCAGGGCCTCGACCTCCGCCAACGCCCCCTGTTCGATCATGCGGTCGAACCGCGCGTCGATCGCCGCATAGATCGCGTCGCGTTCCGGCGCCACGACGAGCTTCAACACCGCATCGTCCTTGAGAATGGGCGAGCCCGCGGTGCCCTGCCAGTCGGCGAGCGAGACGCCGGTGGCGTCGATCACTTCGAGAGCGCGGACGATACGCTGCGGATCGGAAGGGCGAAGCCGCGCGGCCATGACGGCGTCGCGTGCGGCGAGTTCGCGGTGGAGTTCGCCGGCGGCAAGCGTGCCTGCCCTCTCCCGCCAAAGCTCCCGGGTCTCTTGAGGAATGTCGGGAATGGGCGCCAAGCCTTCCAGGAGCGTCTTGAAGTAGAGCCCGGTCCCGCCGACGATGATCGGTACGCGGCCTTGCGCTTTCGCTTCCTCGATGGCCCCCGCGGCATCGCTCAGCCACTGCCCCACGGAATAGGCTTCCGTCGCTGGGACCGTGCCGTAGAGGCGATGGGGGATCGCCACGAGGTCGGCGGCGTCGGGGCGCGCGGTGAGGACGCGAAGCTCGCGATAGACCTGCATGGAGTCGGCGTTGATGATCATGCCGCCCAAGGCCCGCGCCAGCGCGAGGGCCGCCGCGGATTTGCCGCTTGCGGTCGGACCGGCGATGAGGACGGCCTCGGTCACGGGAAGCACAGTGTTATTTGGTGCACAACCAAGGCCGGCTCCACAGGCGGTAGACGCCCCAATAGGTGTTCTCGACAGCGAAGCCGAAGCCCAGCGACTCCTTGGCCCAGTCGCCGTCACCGCCGAGCGTGCCACTCAAATGCCGGCTGAACGCATGCTCATCGTTCCACTTGCCTTTCTGCTCGGCAATGAAGGTCTCGATATAGTCGCCGATGGGGATCGGTTGCTCGGGCAGAGCCTCGGCTTCCGGTTTCGCCTTGAACAAATATCCAAGCGCGCCCGTCGACACGATCCGCACCTGGTGGAGATAGCGATCCTCGACGGTGTCGATCGTGGCGTCCCAGAACACCGCATAGGTCTTGGCTTTCCTATGGACGCCGATGATGTCGAGGGCCGCGCGCAGCTTGGCGAGATCGGCGCCGTCGTCGAAATAAAGAAGGCCGCCCGCCGGGTGCTGGGTGGGGGCGCTCAGGATCGGCTCAGGGCCCGGCGCGTCCCAGCCGTAGTAGCCCGGCTCCGGGCCGTCGCTGTATGGCGTCACGATCATCGGCGCGCCGAGGGCAAGTCCTTGGGGAAGCCATTTCGAAAGATCGCCCGGCATGACGCGGAGCTCTCGTCCCGGCCAGTCGTTGTCGAGTATCGTGACGCTATCGGACGCTTCTCTCACAGAGGCCTTTCCGCTGCGTTTAAGACCAGCGTCAGCTCGTCGGCACGGCGACGAAGCGCAGCTCACCCTTGGCGTCGGACAGCAACAGAAGCACGCGGCCCCGGCCGGAGCGCTTCACGGCGCGCAGCCGATCGATCACATCGTGGGGCTGGTGCACCTCTTCCTGGGTGACCTCCACGATCACGTCGCCGGCCTTGACGTTTTTCCTGGCCGCCGGGCTGTCGGGCTCCACATCGGTGATGACCACGCCATCGATCTTGTCGCTGATGGCGTATTTCTCGCGCAGGTCGTCGGTGAGCGGCGCGATGGTGAGGCCAAGGAGATCCTCGCCCTCGGGCGCCACCGGCAGCGTCTCCTCGATCTCGTCCTCTTCCTCAGCTTCGTCTTCAGGAAGCCGGCCGATCTTGACGGTGACATTCAAGGTCTTCCCGCCGCGCAGCAGCTTCACCGGGACATCCTTGTCGATCGCGGTGCCGACCACGGCGCGCGGCAGATCGCGCATGCTGTCGATTTCCTGACCGTCGAAGTCGAGGATCACGTCCCCTGCTTCGATGCCCGCGGCGGCCGCAGGCCCGTCCGGCGCCACGGAGGCGACCAGCGCGCCCATGGGTTCGACCAGCCCCAGGCCCTCGGCGATCTCCTCGGTCACGCTTTGGACGTGCACGCCGAGCCAGCCGCGGCGCGTCTCGCCATATTCCTTTAGCTGGTTGAGGACCTTGGTCGCCGTATTGGAGGGCACGGCGAAGCCGATGCCGATCGAGCCGCCGGTCGGCGAAATGATGGCGGTGTTCACGCCGATCACCTCGCCCTCCATGTTGAACAGCGGGCCGCCCGAATTGCCGCGATTGATGGCGGCGTCGGTTTGAATGAAATCGTCGTAGGGGCCTGCGTTGATGTCGCGTTTGGTGGCCGAGATGATGCCCACGGTCACGCTGCCGCCGAGGCCGAAGGGATTGCCGATGGCCATGACCCAATCGCCGACGCGCATGGCCGAGGAATTGCCGAAGGACACCGCCTTCAGAGGCTCCTTGGGCTCGACCTTGAGGAGCGCCAGATCGGTCTTGGGATCGTGGCCCAGGATCTTGGTCACCTTCAACTTGGAGCCGTCTATGAAGTTGACGATGATCTCATCGGCGCCCTCGATGACGTGATTGTTGGTGACGATCAGCCCGGACGGATCGATGACGAAGCCGGACCCGAGGGAGCTCACCTTACGGGGCATGCCGTCGGGTCCCTCGTCCTCGAAGAAATCGTCGAAGAACTCCTCGAAGGGCGAGCCCTTCGGGCCCTTGCGCATGGGTCCGGGTTCGCCCGGTCCCTGCAGCGTCTGGGTGGTGGAGATGTTGACCACTGCGTCTTGCAGACCTTCGGCGACATCGGCGACGGAGGCCGGACCGCGGGCAAGGCCGGGAACGGCGGCCAGCAGCAGGCAAAGCCCCATCGCCCAAGCCGCGCCGGTCAGCGCGCGGCGTCCTGCCTGGACCTGGCGTTTCCCTCGACCCATCGCGTCAAGCACTCCCGCGTGTTTTGCCGGCCCGGAACGGCGCGGGCGCCATTCTAGCGAAAATCGCAACGTGCGAGCAGGAAACCGTGACTTGGGGACTTCGCATGCTCAGCCGCGCGCGATCCAGACGATAAGCACACCGGCCGCGACGGCCAGGGTTCCGGCCAGGCGCAAGGAAGACTCCGGGGTCTCCGAGGCGGCTTCGAGCAGCTTCCGTCCCATGCGCGGCGCAAGCGCCCAGAGCAGGCCCTCGATCACCAATAC
>CAYWIA010000079.1:3507-9538 GCA_964458245.1 uncultured Methyloceanibacter sp.
GCTTCCGTCCCATGCGCGGCGCAAGCGCCCAGAGCAGGCCCTCGATCACCAATACTAGGCCGATTGCGACGGCGAGGTCGTCCATGCCGTCCGCTTAGAGCTATGGCGACGGGGTGACCGGGGTCACGCCGTCGACATTGCCTGCATCGGCTTCCCGGTCCTGCGCATCGGACTCGGCTTCCTCGTCGGCCGGAGCGGCGTCCAGGGCGCTGTTGCCCAACTCCTCGGCCTCCGGCGCCGGCACGATCTCGGGCAAGTCCGGCATACCCTCCGGGACCTCAACTGCACCCGCAGCAACGCCGCCGGCGGAGTCGTTGAAATACTGGAAGAACTGCGACGTGGGGCTCAGCAGCAGCCTCGTGTCGTCGGACTGCAGCGCGCTCTGGTAAGCCTGCATGGAGCGGTAGAAGGCGAAGAAGTCGGGGTCCTTGCCAAAGGCCTGGGCGAAGACGCGGTTCTTCTCCGCATCGCCGTCGCCGCGGATGCGCTCCGACTCGCCGGTCGCTTCGGCCTTGAGGACCGTAACCTGGCGGTCGGCCGTGGCGCGGATACGCCGCGAGGCTTCCTCACCTTGCGCCCTGATCTCGGCGGCTTCACGCTGCCGCTCGGTCTGCATGCGGCGGAAGATGGCGAGACTGTTTGCTTCCGGCAGATCGGCCCGCTTGATGCGGACGTCCACAACGTTGACGCCAATCCCTTTGGCCTCGGCGTTGACCTGCTCGGTGATCCTCTGCATGAGCGAGTTCCGCTCGTCGCGGACCACGGCTTCGAAGCTCGAAGAACCGAGCACACGACGCAACGATGCCTCGAGGAAGGCGCCGAGTTGCGAGCGGGCAATGCGCTCGTCGCTCACTGTCTGGTAAAAAAGCAGCGGATCGGTAATGCGCCAGCGTGCAAAAGCGTCGACCACGAGCCGCTTCTGATCGGAGGCAATGACCTCCTGAGGTGCGGAGTCGAGATCGAGCAGCCGCTTGTCGAAGTAGCTGACGTTCTGAATGAACGGGATCTTGAAGTTCAGACCTGGCGTTGTGATGAGCCGCTTGGGCTTACCAAACTCGAGAACCAGAGCCTGCTGCGTTTGATACACGGTGAAGAGTGTCAAATAGGCCGTCACGGCCAGAAGGCCAAAGACGACGAGAACCACGGTGAGAGCGGTGCGTCCCATTACTGACCTCCCCCTTGCGTCGCCGACGGGGCCGGGGTCGAGCGCTGTTTCTGCAACTCAGATAAAGGCAAATACGGCACCACGCCGGAGCCGCCGCCCTTGTCGTCAATGATGATCTTGTCGGTGTTGGACAACACTTCCTGCATCGTATCGATGAAAATGCGCCGGCGCGTCACATCGGGCGCTTTCTGATATTCCTCCAGAACGTTCTCGAAGCGGTCCGCTTCACCCTTGGCCTCGGCGATCACGCGGTCGCGATAGCCCTGGGCGGCTTGCAAGATGCGCTCGGACTCACCGCGGGCCTCCGGAACCACCCGGTTGGCATAGGTCTGCGCCTCGTTCTGCAAACGCTCCTGGTCGGCGCGCGCGGCCTGCACGTCGCGGAATGCGTCGATGACCTGTGACGGCGGATCGACCTTCTGAAGCTGAACCTGGACGATGCGGATACCCGCGCCGTAGCCGTCAAGGATGCGCTGAATGAGCTGCTGCACACTCGCTTCCGTCTCGGCGCGGGCGGCGGTCAGGATCGGCTCGATGTCGCTCTCGCCGACGATCTCGCGCATGGCGCTTTCGGCCACGTCTTTCACGGTGCCTTGGGGATTTTGAATGTTGAAGAGATAGTCCGGCGCATTGCTGATCTGCCAGAGCACCACGAAATCGATATCGACGATGTTCTCGTCGCCGGTGAGCATCAGGCTCTCCTCCGGGACATCGCGGACACCTGCGGCGAGCTCCCGATCGGAAGCCCCGCGCATGCCAATTTCGATGCGGTTGATCCGCGTGACCTTGGGCAGTTCCACCACCTCGATCGGGTATGGCAGGCGGAAGTTCAGGCCGGGCGGAAGCTGGCGAATATACTCGCCGAAGCGGAGCACGATACCGAGCTCGTCGGGGTTCACGCGAACGGTAAAGCCGAAGAAGCCGATGACCAGAAGAACCACCGCGGCGATCAGTGCCGCCACCGGCCCGCCCATCCGGCCGCCGGGCATCGCCTGGCGCAGCCGGTCTTGGCTTCTACGTAAAATCTCTTCCAGATCAGGCTGCTGGCCAGGGCCACCCGGCCGGGGACCCCAGGGTCCGCCATTGCCGCCGCCCTTGAAACCGCCGCCGCCTCCGCTCTGATTGCTCCAAGGCATGATATCTGTCGTCCTGATTTCGTGTGGGGGTCGCGCTTGGGACCGACCTTTGCGATGCGCCGCTTGCAGGGAAGAGTAGGCGCACCAAAATGGCGGTACCGCGACAAGAGTCCCGGGGGTTATAGGCCAGTCACAGGGGCCACGCAATGCGGGCTCCCCCTAGGGTGAAGACCCTCAGCGCGACGGCGCGGCCACGCGTTCCAGGATTACGAAGCTGAAAGCATGGTCGTCGTGGGGGCCCGCTTCGTGCCGCTCGCGAAAGGTTTCGCGCCATTCGCTCGGGTCGAGTTCGGGGAACCAGGTATCGGCCTCCGGGGCGGCATGCACCTCGGTCAGATAAATGCGGCCGGTCTGCGGCAAGACCTCGCGGAACACGTCCTCGCCGCCGATCACCATGATCTCGTCCGACCCGGTCCGTGCGCACGAGGCCCGCGCGGCCTGAAGCCCCTCCTCCAGGCTGTGCGCCATCACGGCGGACGGGGCGACGAAGCCTTCATCGCGGGTCAGCACGATGTTCAGCCGTCCGTCGAGCACGCGCGGCAGTGACTTGAAGGTGCGACGGCCCATGAGCACGGGATGTCCCATGGTCACTTTGCGGAAGAACTTCATGTCGGAGCGGATATGCCAGGGCAGATCGCCGCCGCGGCCGATGGCGCGGTTTTCGCCCATGGCGACGACCAGCGCGATGACGGGATCTTTCGAAGGCGACGTTTCGCTCACACCGCCACCTCGGCGCGGATCGCCGGGTGCGGGTCATAGCCGACCAACTCGAAGTCCTCATAGACGAAGTCGAACAGCGACTTGACCTCGGGATTGATCCGAAGTCGCGGCAGCGCACGCGGGCTTCGCGACAGTTGCTCGTCGGCCTGCTCTACATGGTTCAGGTAGAGATGCACGTCGCCGAAGGTGTGCACGAAGTCGCCGGGCTCGAGCCCCGTCACCTGCGCCACCATGTGGGTGAGGAGCGCATAAGAGGCGATGTTGAACGGCACACCGAGAAAGATGTCCGCCGAGCGCTGATAAAGCTGACAGGAGAGCTTGCCGCCCCCCACGTAGAACTGGAACAGGCAATGGCAGGGCGGCAAGGCCATGTTCGGGACATCGCCCACGTTCCAGGCGCTGACGATGTGCCGGCGCGAATCGGGATCGCGCCTGATCCCTTCGACCAGCGCCGTGATCTGATCGACGGTCCCGCCGTCGGCGGTGGGCCAGGACCGCCACTGCTTGCCGTAGACGGGTCCGAGCTCGCCTTCCTCGTCCGCCCATTCGTCCCAGATGCGCACGCCATGCTCCTGGAGATAGCGGACATTGGTCGAGCCCTGCAGGAACCAGAGAAGCTCGTGAACGATCGACTTCACGTGCAGCTTCTTGGTGGTCATGAGGGGAAAACCCTCGCTCAGATCGAAGCGCATCTGCGCGCCGAACAGGCTGAGCGTGCCCGTTCCGGTGCGGTCCTCCTTGCGAAGCCCCTCATGACGAATTTGGGCCAGAAGATCCAGATATTGGCGCAATCGGTATATTTCCCTATGCTCCGGGAAACCCCACATGTCGGAGACGGCCCGGCCGCGACTCGCCAGGGCCTGTCTGTCGATAGACCCTGCGAATGGAGCATTCAATGCGTCTCATGCCAATTGTCCTCGCTCTCGGTTTTAGCCTCGGATTCGCCGCGCCGGCCGCCGCCTATGTGGACATCGAAACGGTGCGGGCCATGGCCTTCGACAGGGGTATCGTCAGGCTCGATGAGATCGAGTTGCACCGAAAAAGGGGCGTCTGGGAAGTCGAGGGCGAAGACGCCTATGGCAACGACATCGAGATGAAGGTCGACGCATTGACCGGCCGCATCATCAAGATGGAGCGGGACTGAGGTCCCGCGCGTCCCCGCAAACCCCTGGAACCGCGACTGATTCGCGCGGTCTCGCCTGGGGGTTATCGAACCATCAATCTTTTTTTTGCCGCTCCAACAGCCTATATATGAAGGGCTGGTGCAAGCCAGCTATGGCGATAAACGGGCGACGTAATAAGCCACTCGGACCCGGGGGCAGTACCCGGCGCCTCCACCAGGTTTCAGTTTCGCGTACGGAATTCGCGAGGACACGATGCGAACTGAAACGTGGCGGGGGCGAAACAGGCTCGACGAGGGTGTAAAGGTCGTACTTTTGCTCGGCATGGTATCCGCCGTTATCGGGCCAAACCAAATAGTTGCCAACGACAACTATGCGGAGGCACGTCTCGCTGCGTAGTCAGCGCGATAGCCTAAATTTCAAGCCCTAACCTCCTCGCAGGGGTTAGGCGCGGTTTCGGAGGGCACCGGGCAACAGAAGCCCTCCACTTTATTGACGGGGTGACTGCCTACGTCGCGGAATTTGGACCGGCGCCGCTCATGGCAGACGACGAACTCAGATACGACCTTCTCACTCAGACCGCTCTGCGCGGCGTGGTTCGTGACGTGCTGACCCAAATCCAGCGCGACGGGCTCCCGGGCGAGCACCATCTCTACATCGCCTTCGATACGGTCGCCGACGGGGTTTCCATCTCCAAGCGTCTCAAGGAGCAGTATCCGGAGGAGATGACCATCGTCCTCCAGTATCAATTCTGGGACCTGGCGGTAACGGACGAGCGCTTCGAGGTGAAGCTCTCCTTCTCGAACGTGCCGGAGCGGCTAGTGGTGCCCTTCGCCGCGGTGAAGGCGTTCTACGATCCGTCCGCGCAGTTCGGCCTCCAATTCGGCAAGCCGGGCGCGGCCAACGACTCCGCGCGCCAGCACATGGCCTCCGCGCTCCCCGATCTCGTCGGCGAGCAGCCCGAGGAGACGCGTGAGCCCGCGGCCGAGGAGACCGCCGAGATACCCCATGCCGAGGTAGTCATGTCGCGGCCGCCTGCCGAAGTCGTGCACCTCGACAACTTCCGCAAAAAATAGGCGCCTAATTAAGCGCTGACTGCACACGCTTTAGGCATCGTGCGCGCCTGCGCGCCGCCGGTCGCCGATTTCGCTTGTCTTTCCGACCTGGCATGATTTCTGACTAGAGGTCCTTGCAGACGACCGCACTGCCGGGGGGAACGCCTTGAATAGAATGGACTCGATCCGGGGCCCTGCCGAGGCCAGGCACACGGCGCTTGCGCCGATCGAAGACTATCTCGCCGAGCTGCACGCGCGCGTGTCCAAGCTCGAGGGCGGCGCGCCGGCCGACTACATCCCCGAGCTCGGCAAAGTCGATCCCAATCTCTTCGGCATCGCCATCGCCACGGTGGACGGGCAGCTCTATTCCGTCGGCGACGCGCACACCCCCTTCACGATCCAATCTGTGTCGAAGCCGTTCATGTACGGCTACGCGCTCCAGCATCACGGGCGCGCGGGCGTGCTCAAGCGGGTCGGCGTGGAGCCCACGGGCGAAGCCTTCAACTCCATCGTGCTCGACGAGGCGGCTAACCGCCCGTTCAACCCGATGGTGAACGCCGGCGCAATCGCCGTCGCCGAGATGATGCAGGGCGACACCCAGAAGCAGCGCATCGCCAACATGCTCGACCTGTTCTCGAGCCTCGCCGGCCGCGACCTCGACATCGACGAGGCGGTGTTCGCCTCCGAGCTCGCCACGGGGCATCGCAACCGCGCCATCGCCTATATGATGCTCAACACGGCGATGATCGAGCGCGATCCGAACGAGGTGCTCGATCTCTATTTTCGCCAGTGCTCGGTGAACGTCACCGCAAGCGACCTCGCCATCATGGCGGC
>CAYWIA010000080.1:0-5364 GCA_964458245.1 uncultured Methyloceanibacter sp.
CCGACACGCCTTCGCCCTTGTGGATCTCGGTCGGAATACCGCGGCCGTTGTCTTCAACGGTGACCGAGCCGTCGGCGTTGAGCGTCACGTTGATCGCGTCGCAATAGCCCGCGAGCGCCTCGTCGATGGCGTTGTCCACCACCTCGTAGACCATGTGGTGAAGACCCGAGCCGTCGTCCGTGTCGCCGATATACATGCCCGGCCGCTTGCGCACGGCATCGAGTCCCTTCAGCACTTTGATCGACTCTGCGCCGTAATCGGCAGCGGCTTCAGCCTTGCGTTTGGCAGCTGGTGTCATGATTCCCTGAGGTGTCTTTGAAGGTGGTTTTAGGTCTTCCGCCGAGGGCTCCGAAAGCCCCCCTGATTCACGTATCGATACTACCCCGATTCACCGCCAAGATTTGGGCATCTTGCGCAATCGGCGAAAAAAGTTCTCTGTCTGTTCCAGTCATCCAGGCCTGGACTCCAAGCCGCAGAATTTCGCCGAAAAGCGCCTCCCGGCGGGCTGCATCCAGGTGCGCCGCGACCTCGTCCAGCAGGACGAGCGGGGCTGTGCCTTCGAGCGTCTTGATCAGCTCGGCTTTGGCCAGGACGAGGCCGAGAAGGAGGGCCTTTTGCTCCCCGGAGGAGCACTGGGCGGCGGCCGCGTTTTTCGGCCCATGCACCACTAATAGGTCGCTCAGATGCGGTCCTTCAAGGGTACGCGAAGCCGCACGATCCCGCTCCCGGCCTTCTTCCAGAAGGATGCGGAACACGTCCTCGACCTCGGTCGCCGGGCGGGTCGAAAGCTCCGTTTCGAGCGTGCCGTGGAGCGCCAGCACCGCGTGCGGAAAGGGGCCTTGTCCACGGGCCTCTTGGGTCTCCTCGATGAGCGCCGTCAGCCGCTCGACCGCGTCGAGCCGCGCGGCGGCGATGGCCACGCCGGCTTCCGCCATCTGCTCCTCCAGCCCCTCGAACAGGGCGCGCGAATATTCCCGCATCTGGAACAGACGATTGCGCTGGCGCATGGCCCGATCGTACCGGGACAGCGGCGTGCGCATCTTGGGATCGATCGCAAGCATAAGCCGGTCGAGAAAGCGCCGCCGCTCCGAGGCCGCGCCCGTGAACAGCCCGTCCATGGCGGGGATCAGGAACACGTGCTTGACGTAGTCCCCGAGCGCCCCCGTGCTGCGGTCCTTGCCGGCGATGCGCACGGTGCGGCCCGCGCCTTCCTCGCGCGTGCCGGGCAGGAAGCCGGTGCCGATCTCGACCTCGCCGTGCCGCGTCGAAACCGTCGCGGCGATCGCAAATCCTCCGGCGCCGTCCTTGCGCGCGAGCTCCGCGTAGGGGCGTCCGCGCAGGCCGTGACCCGGGCCGAGCAGGGACACCGCTTCGAGGAGATTGGTCTTGCCCGAACCGTTGTCGCCGACGAGCACCACGGGTCTCGCGTCGAGATCGAGCCGCGCTTGCGCATAATTGCGGAAGTCGGTCAGCTTGAGCGTGCGGACGGCAAGCCGCTCGAGGCCGGGGCGGGACGTCTGCGCGTCGTCGATATCGTGCTCGCGCGGCTTTGCGCTCATACCCGCATCGGCATGAGCACGTAGAGCGCCGACGGATCTTTAACGTCGCGCACCATGGTCGGCGAGCCCGGATCGGCGAGCAGGAACTCGGCCGCTTCGCTTTCGAGCTGCTGCGAAATATCGAGCAGATAGCGGGCGTTGAAGCCGATCTCGAGCGGATCGAAGCCGTACTCGACGGAAAGCTCCTCCGTGGCGCTGCCCGACTCCGGGTTGTTCACCGACAATGTCAGCTTGCCGTCGCTGAGCGCGAGCTTCACCGCGCGGCCTTTGTCGCTGGAGAGCGTCGAGACGCGGTCGACGGCCTGGGCGAAACTGGCGTTATCAACTTCGAGACGCTTGTCGTTTCCTTGCGGGATGACCCGCTCATAGTCCGGGAAGGTGCCGTCGATCAGCTTCGAGGTGAGCACGACGCGCCCGTCGGAGATCTTGATCTTCGACGGCGACAGCTCGATGCGCACCTCGCCATCCTCGTTCTCCACGAGCTTGGAAAGTTCCGTCACCGTCTTGCGCGGCACGATCACCCCGGGCATGCCTTTGGCGCCCGAAGGAAGCGGCAGCTCCACTTGCGCCAGCCGGTGCCCGTCCGTGGCGACCGCACGCAACGTTTGCTTGCCGTCGGTCTCCGCCTGGTGAAGGTAGATGCCGTTCAGGTAGTAGCGCGTCTCCTCCGTGGAAATGGCGAAGCGCGTCTTCTCGATCAGGCGCTTGAGGTCGGCGGCAGGCAGGGTGAAGGCATAGCCGAGATCCTCGATCGACAGCTCCGGGAAATCGTCCGCGGGCAGCGTCTGGAGTGAGAACTGCGCCGGGCCGCTGGTCATGACGAGCCGTTCCTGCTCGGCGTCGCGGCTGAGCTCGATCTCGCCGTCGGGCAGCTTGCGCACGATGTCGTAGAACATATGCGCCGGCACGGTGACGGCGCCGTCGCCCTTGGAGGTGCAGCCCACCGTCTCCACGAGCTCCATGTCGAGATCGGTCGCGGTGAGCTTCAACGTGTTCGAGCCGACCGTGAGCAGCACGTTCGACAGGATGGGAATGGTGTTGCGCCGCTCGACCACGCTGGCCACATGGGCGAGCGCCTTCGCGAGACCGGGCTTGTCGATAGTGAGGCGCATGGTTGGAGGATACCCCGAAAGCTAGCGTCTTTTCGCTGGACCATCCCTAGCCCGGAGAGCCTTTTGCGGCTCCGGTGCGACCTGGTGAAGGCCTTGGCGAGGCGGGTCGAAAACCCGGTCGAACTTGCAGCGCCGCCGCGCAATTTGCAAGAGCGGCGGGAGAGGCCTCGGTCCAGACAAGGCTTCTCCCGCCTTTCCCTCTAGTCGCGCAGCAGGCGCTTCAGAAGCTCGATCTCTTCGCGGAGCTGGTTGTCGTCGGTCATGAGCTGCTCGATCTTGCGGATCGCGTGCAGCACCGTGGTGTGGTCGCGGTTCCCGAAGCGCCGGCCGATTTCGGGCAGCGACCGGGAGGTGAGCAGCTTGGCGAGGTACATGCCGATCTGCCGCGGCCGCACGATCGACCGGTTACGCCGGCCCGATAGGAGGTCGCCGCGGTTGACCCCGTAATGCTTGGACACGGTCCGCAGGATGTCGTCGATGCGGACCCGCCGGGGCTCCGTGCCCCGCATAAGATCGCGCACGATCTGCTCGGCCCCGGCGATGGTCACGGGCTCGTCGGTGAGCTGGTAGCTCGCCCGCAAACGATGCACCGCGCCTTCGAGCTCGCGCCCGCTCTCCGTCAGGCGCTCGGCCAGGAACGCCAGCACCGTATCCGACACTTCGAGCCCCGCCGTCTCCGCGCAGGCCTCTTGCGCGCGTTTCTCCAGGATCTTGTGACGCAACTCGTAGTCCATGGTCTTCATTTCGGCCACGAGCCCGCCGCCGAGCCTCGAGCGCATACGCATGTCGAGCTTGTCGAGATGGGTTGGGGCGCGGTCGGCGGCGACCACCACCTGCCGGCCGCCGTCGATCAGCGAGTTCAGCGTGTGGCAGAACTCCTGCTGGATGGTCGGACCTTGCAGGAATTCCATGTCGTCGATCAGAAGAATGTCGATGTTGCGAAGCTTCTCCTTGAAGGCAAGCGCATCGCGGGCGCGCAAGGCCTGCACGAAGCCGGACATGAACCGCTCGGCCGTGAGATAGAGCACCTCGGCTTCGGGGTTCTGCTGCTTCACCTCCCAGGCGATCGCGTGCAGGAGATGCGTCTTCCCCAATCCGACATTTCCATGCAGGAACAACGGGTTGAACGGAGACTGCGGGCTCGACGAGGCATGGGCCACTTGCTTCGCCGCGGCGTGCGCCAGCTTGTTCGAGTTGCCCACGACGAAGCTTGCGAAGCTCAAGCGCGGATCGAGCGGCGACCCCTCGAAACCTTCATAGCCCGTACGCAGCGGCATGGGCAGCTGCGCCCGGTCGGTCGCCGCCGGCGACGGAGCTTGACGCGCGCAAGGCGTTTCCTTGGGCGGCTCGACGGTGAAGTGCGGCTGCCGCACGGTGAATTCGACCCGCTCGGCGCTCGGCCACTCGCCCTGCGCCTGCTTCAAGACGGAGTCGTAGTAATGCGTTTTGAGCCAGTTCCGTAAAAAACGCGTGGCCACGCTGAGATGGACGATGCCGCCGTCCACCTCTTCAATCTCCACGCCCCTAAACCAACTAGCGTAGACGTCCTCGCCCAGTTCTCCGCGCAACCGCGATTTTACCCGCGCCCAAGCGCTGCTCGGCGCGCACTGCTCCTCTTGCTGGGGCTCTGCGTGTGGAGCCCGTGCCTGTGCCTCTGCCACGGTGTTTTTCTTTCCTATTCATTTTTTGTCGCGCCATTACGCACCGCACGCATCAACCTGAGCAGCCAACTGATATAGACGCGGACAGCCACAACCGTCCCATCGACCGGTCCCCTAACCTTGCTGCCAGGGCAGTCCGATCGCTTTCCAACCTTGTAGGGTGCCGCGGTGTCGCGCGTCGTCGAGCGGGCCTTCGAACCCCTCCGAGACGTTGTGACAAGCGCCATACCCCGCCGCCGCCATTGCCCTGGCCGCGGCCAGGCTCCGGCTTCCCGAACGGCAAATGAAGAACAGGTCGTCGTCTGACTGGACACCGAGCGCCTCCAACTCGTTGGCAAGGCGTTCGGCAAAGCGCGGATCCACGGACTGATCGGGAAAGGTCTGCCACTCCACGAGGACAGTCCGTTTCCCCAAAGGCCCGAGATCGGGAATCCCTACATAGGTCCACTCCGCGCGGGTTCGCACATCGACAAGTTGCGCTCGAGGGTTCGCCTGAAGGCCCTTCCAGGCCGTTGCCACATCGACCTCATCGACCGCGTTTTCATCGGAGTGCGCGCCCAAGATCGAGCCTCCTCCCCCAAAAAAGTAAGCACCGTATAAGAACAGTTTTTGCGCTGACGACAATTCCTGATGACTTGACGCAATTTACACCCGCAATATTCACAGCTTACGCATAAGAATTCCACAAGAAGTTCATCCCTCCTTACTGCGAAGACAAAGAAAACCTGTCCTGGCAACAGCCAAGGGCAAGATACTCAATTGTAAGGAGGGGACTTCCCCGTTCGGTTAACCAGACTATACACACGCAAACCGGGCCGATCAAGCGAACGAAGGGGGTGCAAATGGTAGTATTGATCAGTAAGCGGCACTACGAGTGCCCGCGCCCAAGCCTCTGTGTCGAAAGCGTGAATCGACCGCGTTTGGGAGGAAATCGCGACGAAATGGGGACTTTTGCCCCATGCCTTGCCTCAATTTTTTTTTCCCAGGGGGTAGCCGGTGGAAAACTCGCCGCCGCCGCCGGGCCCGCCGCAC
>CAYWIA010000080.1:5464-9468 GCA_964458245.1 uncultured Methyloceanibacter sp.
TTTTCCCAGGGGGTAGCCGGTGGAAAACTCGCCGCCGCCGCCGGGCCCGCCGCACGTCAAGCGATTGATATAGTCGTAGAATTGACATGGCGCGTGCGCGCGCGGGTAAGCGCGTCCGCGCAACGCTGTGGCGCAAAGGCAACAAACTTCGAGAAGGATAGAGCTGGGGGGTTCTTTGCGCACTCAAGAGGCGTTGCTAAACACCCATTATCGCGCAGCCACGCACTCCAATTGGCGCTGTTACGCACCCATGGCGACGACGCGCTTGGAGAGCCGCGACACCTTGCGGGACGCGGCGCGGCGATGAAGGATGCCCTTCTGGGCGGTGCGCGCCATAACCGGCTCGGCCTCTCTCAGGGCGGCCTGGGCGGCCTCCTTGTTGCCGGTCGCGATGGCTTCCTCGACCTTGCGGATCGAAGAGCGCATATGGCTGCGCCGCGCCTTGTTGACGGCGGTACGGCGGGTGATCTGGCGAACGGCTTTCTTCGCCGACTTCGTATTGGCCATGTGTAGGGTCCTTGAGGCGGATTTCGGTTCGCGGAAAAGCACGCGGAAAACGCGGCAAGAACGCGAAATTTGAGCTGCTCTATAGCGAGCGGCCCCCAAAGCGTCAACTGGCAGGGAGGCCCCGAACGGCTCGGGGGGCGATTGACACGGCCCACCGGACGGCGATGATCGCCAAGGGAAGATCAAAAAGGTCTCCGCGTTGGCTGCCAAAGGGACAAAGCGCTCCGACTCCTACGCGGCCTTCGTCAGCTATTCCCAAGCCGACAAGGACGCTGCCGAAGAGATTGCGGACGGTCTCGAAGCCCGCGGCTTCAAATGCTGGATCGCGCCGCGCAACGTCAGGCCGGGCCGTTCCTATGGCGACGAGATCATCCGGGGCATCGAGAGCGCTCGCTGTCTGATCCTCGTGCTCTCGAACGCGAGCAACGAGTCTGCCTTCGTGGCGCGCGAGATCGAACGCGCCGTCAGCAAGAAGAAGCCGGTTTTCCCGATCCGCATCGAGAATGTCGTGCCATCGCCGTCCCTCGAGTTCTTCATCTCGAGCACGCAATGGATCGATGCGTATGCCGGGAAGCTCGATGCTCACATCGACCGCCTGGCGCGGCTCCTCGGGGACGAAGAAGGAATTGAGCCTTCCGCGAACCCGATACCGAAGCCCGCACGGCGGTTGGCATCGCCGCTTGTGCTTGGCATCGGCGCCGCCACCGCCCTCGCCGCAGTCGCTGTCGGTATCCTGTGGCTCTGGAGTCCCGCCGGCGACCAGACCTTCAACCATCACGCCTGCCTCAACCTCGAAGGCGAGATCGCGCTGAAAGGCTGCAACGAAGCGATCGCATCCGGAGCCTTCGAGGGTGCCAAGGCGGCCGACCTCTATGCGATGCGGGGCTACCAGCGGCATCTCAAGGATGACCTCCCCGGGGCGCTCTCCGACTATGGGGAGGCGATCAGGCTCGACCCGCGGCTCGTGATGGCTTTCAACAACCGCGGCAACATCTATCGGGACACGGGGCAGTACGACGAAGCGCTTGCCGACTATGACCGCGCGCTCGCGCTCAATCCCAATAAGCCCGATCCCCTGGCGAGCCGAGGCTGGATTTATCATCAGAAGGGAGACGGGGAGCGTGCCAGGAAGGATTTCGAGAAGGCCCTGGCCTTGGACCCGGACGATTCGCTGAAGGCGAAGCTGAAGGATGCGCTTGCAGAGGTCGAGAAGTCCGACCCCGACTACGAGGCTTGCGAAACCAGGTCGGGCGACGCGGCCATCGCGGCCTGCGACCGTGCCATCGAGTCCGGGAAATTCAGTGGCGCCAATCTCGCCTATCTGTACAACGACCGGGGCTATCTACGCATGATTGGCGGCGACCTCATTCAGGGCTTCGCCGACTTCAGCCGCGCGATCCAGCTCGATCCCGACAACTACTATCCATACTGGAACCGAGCGGAGCTCATGCGGCATCGGGGTGACCTGGAGAGCGCGAGAGCGGACTATCAGACCGCGCTGGCGCTCAATCCCAAATCCGAAGACAGACAGAAAATCGAAGCCGCGTTGGGCGGGCTCGCCGAAGCGGCGAGGCGGGCCGATCCGGAGGTTATCAGCGATCCGTCCGTGTTCAGGAGGTCCGGCGGCGAGGCCGCCGCGGCGATGCCCGTATCGCCCTCGGCACCGGCCGACAGCGCGCCTGCCATGCCCGCAGGGCCCGCTGGCGCCGAACCCTAGCGGTTCTTGAAAGCGGGCGTCCGCTTCTCGATGAAGGCCGCCATGCCCTCTTTCTGGTCCTCGGTGGCGAACAGCGAGTAGAACTGGCCGCGTTCGAAGCGGGTGCCCTCGGCGAGCGTCGTGGCAAAGCCCCGGTTGATCGCCTCCTTGATCATCATCACCGCGTGCTGGGACAGGTTGGCGATTTTGTCGGCGACCTTCATGGCCTCTTCGAGCAGTTCGTCCGCCGGGATGACCCGGCTGACCAGGTTCGCCCGCTCGGCTTCCTCCGCCTTCATCATCCGGCCCGTGAGACAAAGCTCCATGGCCTTGGCCTTCCCCACCGCGCGCGTCAGACGTTGTGTGCCGCCGGCACCCGGCATGATGCCGAGATTGATCTCGGGCTGGCCGAACACGGCGGTATCGGCGGCGAGGATGATGTCGCAACTCATGGCGAGCTCGCAGCCGCCGCCGAGCGCATAGCCTCCCACCGCGGCGATGATGGGCTTTCTGATGTTCCCGATCTTGTCGAACGGCGCAAGGAAGTCGCTGCCATAGGCTTCCACGAAGGTCTTGGTGTGCATCTCCTTGATGTCCACGCCGGCGGCGAAGGCCTTCTCGTTGCCGGTGATGACGATGCAGCCGATGGTGGCATCGGCCTCGAAGGCCTTCAGTGCTTGGTTGAGCTCGGCGATGAGCTGCGTGTTCAGCGCGTTCAGCGCCTGCGGCCGGTTGAGCGTGATGAGCCCGACCTTGCCTTCGCGGGTGACCAGCAGCGTTTCATAGGGGTTTGCTCCGGGCGCCTCTTCGCCACGTGCGATCTCTTCGACATACATATGATTACGTTCCCTTATTTTTGGCAGGTTGGACAGAAGAAGGTCGAACGGCCGCTTTGGACCACGCGGCGGATGATGCCGCCGCAGCCGGTCCGGGTGCAGGGTTTCCCTGCGCGGCCATAGACCTTGAAACGATGCTGGAACCGTCCGAGCCGGCCGTCCGTGTGGCGATAGTCGCGCAAGGACGATCCGCCGGCCTTGATGGCGCTTTGCAGCACCGTCTTGATCCCTTCGACGAGCGCTTCCGTCTTTTTAGTTGGCTTGCCGGATTTGGTGGTGAGCGTTCCGGCGAGCTTGAGTGGCGAGATGCGCGCTCGATGGAGCGCCTCGCACGCATAGATATTTCCCAGACCCGCGATCAGCCGTTGATCGAGGAGGGCGGCTTTGATCGAGGTCGCCTTGCCTTTGAGCCTGCCCGCGAGCCATTCGGAGGTGAGGTCGTCGCCAAGGGGCTCGACGCCGAGGCCTTTGAAGAGCGCGTGAGTCTCGAGCGCCGCGGCCGGCACCAGATCCATGATCCCGAAGCGGCGCACGTCGGAATAGCGGATCGCCGAGCCGTCCCCGAGATGGAAGACGATGTGCTCGTGCTTCGGAACCGCCTTTTGGGGGTGCGCGAAGCGTCCGGGGGCCGCCGCCGTCCCGTTCGCCTTGTCGATGGCGAAGCGTCCGGTCATGCCGAGATGCATGACGAGCACCTCGCCGTCGTCGAGCCGGGCGAGCAGATATTTGGCCCGCCGGTCGAGCGCCTCGATCCTGCGGCCCTCGAGGCGCTCTCCGAAACGCTTTGGCAGCGGAAAGCGCAGATCGGGGCGCCGCTGCTCCACGCGGGCAAAGGCGTTGCCCACGAGAATGGGCTCAAGCCCCCGGCGTACGGTCTCCACTTCAGGCAGTTCCGGCATGGCGTCCCAGTATAGTGCAGCGCAGAACAAGTCTCATTGCACTGCAACAATAGCCTGAACTGGGGG
>CAYWIA010000081.1:0-3804 GCA_964458245.1 uncultured Methyloceanibacter sp.
GGCCTGAGCTGCACCACGCCTTGCTGCATGACCACGGCGCCGATCAGAAAGCAGATCAGCGCGATGATCGGCAGCGCGCGCAAGCCGGCGTGATCGAGATGATGAAAGAACGACGTGGTGCGAAAGCGCCACGGCTGGCGGAACAGCCGCAGGAACGCGGCCGTGACCTCGCCGAGAAACGCCGTGAGCTGCACCGCATCCTGCCAGACGCTGGTCACGGCCGTGGTCGTGTCGCCGAGAAGTTGTTGCAGCGCGCCGACCTTCTCGATTTCGGGACGCTTGGCTGACCCGCGTTTGTGCACTTCCTCGATGAGAATGCGGAAGCTTTCGGTGGCGCCGGCGTAGTGAGTGCGCAAGCCGCCTTTCTGCCAGGCCCTGGCCGTGCGTTGCAGGAGCCAGGCGCCGGCGGTGTCGATCTCGGCGATGCCGGCGATATCCATCTCGCCGGTGAAATCGGGTGTCGGCGGAATGGGAACCCGCAAGCGCTTCAGCGCCTTGTCCAGGTCGGCCGCCTCCGCGACCGTCCAAGCGCCGGTGGCGATCAGCCGGAAGGTGGTCCCGCGCAGCTCGACGCGAAAACCCGGAGCCCGGGCTTGGGTCGGCAGGACGAGCTGGTGGTCGCGCTTGAGCATGGAAGGGCTTAGCTTGGATCGTGCTGTAAGCTTTCGGGCGCCCGCCGCCGTTTAAGTGCTTACGTTTTAGGACGAAATTGCGGGAGAAATAAAGGCGTTATGCCAGGCGCATCGAAAGCCGGTGGAGGCGCAATCGCGGGCTTGAGCCTCGCCGTCCAGGTGGAGCGCTGGCCGATCGAGGGCAGCTTCACGATTTCGCGCGGCTCGAAACGGGAGGCCGTCGTGGTGGTGGCCGAGATCGGCGACGGCCAATTCAAAGGCCGCGGCGAATGCGTGCCTTATCTGCGCTACGGCGAAAGCGTCGAGGGCGTGGTGGCGGCCATCGAGGGTGCCCGCCAAGCTTTGAACGAAGGCCTGGACCGTGCTGGCCTCGCCAAGCGCATGCCGCCAGGCGCCGCCCGGAACGCCCTCGACTGCGCTTTATGGGATTTGGAGGCGAAGCGCGCGGGCAAGAATGCCGCCGCCCTGGCCGGTCTCCCACCGCTTCATGACGTGCCCACGGCGTTTACCATCTCCCTCGCCGCCCCGGAAACCATGGCCAGACAGGCCGCGACCGCACGCGGCTTTCCCCTGCTCAAGTTGAAGCTCGGCGGTGACGGCGACGTGGAACGCCTCTTGGCGGTCCGGGGCGCCCTGCCCGAGGCAAGGCTGATCGCCGATGCCAACGAGGCCTGGCAACCCCATGAAACCGAGTCGCTTCTAGCCGCCGCCGCCGAGGCCCGCGTGGAGCTGGTCGAGCAGCCTCTGCCTGCCGGAAACGATGCCATGCTCGGAGCCATCGCGCGGCCCGTGCCCGTCTGCGCCGATGAATCCGTGCATGACCGCGCCTCCCTCCAAGCGCTCGCGGGCCGCTACGACGCGGTCAACATCAAGCTCGACAAGACGGGCGGGCTGACCGAAGCGCTCGCCGCGGTTCAAGAAGCCCAGGCGCTTGGTCTCAAGGTGATGATCGGCAGCATGGTCGCCACTTCGCTGTCCATGGCGCCTGCCCTCCTTCTCGCCCAGGACGCGGACTGGGTGGATCTCGACGGCCCGCTTCTGCTCGAGCGCGACCGCGAAAATGGACTCGCCTACGAGGCGGGCATGGTCTTTCCGCCCTCGCCTGCGCTCTGGGGCTGAGCCTCGGCCACCACGAGCCCGCCGCGCCAGCGCCGGCGCAGGCTGAACGCCGCGGCGGTGCCGAGAGCCGCGAGCAGCGCCATGATGGCGTAGGCCTCGCCGCCCAGCAGCCGATAGAGCGGCCCGCAGGCAAGAGTCACCGTGCCGAGGACGATGCCCGCCACCACGGCGGCGTAGAGGCCTTGGGCCGTGGCGGCGCGGTCCTCCGGCACGGCGTGGGTCAGGAAGTGGATGGCGGCGAGATGCGCGGCGCCGAAACTGAAGGCATGCAAGGTCTGGAGCAGCCCCGTCGCCCAGAGCGGCGGGTCGACGGCCATGAACGCCCAGCGCAGCGCGGTCGCGAGCCCGGCGAGCACCAAAAGGCGTGTGCTGCCCGCATACGCCATCACCCGACCCGACATGGCGAACAGCGCCACCTCGGCGATGACGCCGATCGACCAGAGCACACCGATGGTGCCGCCGGAGAAACCTTGCGCCTGCCAATGGAGCGAGCCGAAGGCGTAAAGCAGCGCGTGGCTTCCCTGGATCAGGCTGGCGGCGAGCAGGAACAGAAGGAAGAGCGGAGCGTGGGTGAGCGCGAAGCCGTCCCTCAGGCTCAAGCGCCGCACCGGCGCGGTCTTGACCTCACCCCTTCCCCCAAGATCGCGCGGCACGAGATAGGAGCCCACCACCATGAGCGACGTCGCAATCAACAGCATGGGCAGCACCGTGCCCGGCCCCGACAGCTGGATGACGAAGCCGGCGCCGAGGCTCGCGGCGATGAAGGTCACGGAGCCCCAGAGACGCACGCGGCCGTAGTCGAGCCCTTTCTGGCGGATGCCGCTGATCGCCACCGTCTCGATCAAAGGCATGATCGTGGTCCAGTTGATGGCGAGCAGGACGGCGGCAAGGAGCATCTGCCAGAAGCCGGCCGACAGCCATAGCAGCACGAAGGAGGCGAGCGAGCCCCAGGCCAGCGCGATGAGGATCAGACGCCGGCTGCCGAGCCGGTCGGCGGCGAAGCTGATGGCCGGCGTGAAGACGATGCGCACATAAAGCGGCGTCGCCAGCAGGATGGCGATTTGGTCGGCTTCGAGGGCGCGCCATTTCAGCCAGACCGGCAGGTAGGGCAGATAGCAGCCGACCACCAGGAACAGCGCGGCATAGAGAAAGCCGAGGCGCCAGGCGAGGGACGGCCCCGTTTCGGCTGTTGAGGCCCGGCTGACCATGGTCGTTAACGAATCCCCTGCCCTGCGGCTGCTACGTTCGGGCCTTACGCCGAATCAGGTAGCTTCGCCATCACCATGCCGGAACGTGCGCCACGGAGCGCCCAGACATTGCAGCAAAGCGCGCCGCCGCCCCAACAGGGGTTGGCGCACGACTATGCCGCCATCGAGGCGACCTTGCGCGATTCTCCGCTCGGCCGCTGGTTCCTCGCCGAATACGCGCGCCGCAACCGGACGCCCGAGACGCAACTGCTGCTCGACGCCATCGCCAGGCTCGAGACGGCGGTGCTCAAGCCGCAACGGCAAAACGGCTTCTCGGGCATTCTCACCGAGCTCGCGGATATCAGCGCGGCGATTACCCGCACACGGCGTGAGATTGCCCAGCTCCGCCCGCCTCCGACCTTCGACAAGCGTCTCTCAAACGCATCCGAGGAGCTCGACCAGATCGTCGAGGCCACGGAGACGGCCACGTCCGAGATCCTGTCGGCGGCCGAGGATGTGCAAGAGGTGGCCTGGACGCTTCGGGAGAAGGGCGTGGACCCCGCGTTCTGCGACCGGCTCGATCGGCACGCCATCGATATCTACACCGCGTGCTCGTTCCAGGACATCACCGGGCAGCGGACCGCCAAAGTGGTGCGCTTGCTGCGCAATGTCGAACAGCGCATCCACGCGATGATCGGCGCCTCGGATGGTGGGGACGCCGCGCCGGCGGGCCCCCTGACCGAGGACGACGATGACCTTCTGAACGGTCCCCCGAAAGACGGCGAAGGCCTGAAGCAGCACGACGTGGATGCGATGCTGACGCAGGGTCGGAGCCTCGCCGAGGCCGCGCCGAAACGCACAGCGCC
>CAYWIA010000081.1:3904-9443 GCA_964458245.1 uncultured Methyloceanibacter sp.
TTCTATTACAGATACTTAGCGCGTCAGGTGCGACAACTTGGCACGTCCGGTCTTGAAAAAAAACGGACCGCTAACCATCTTCGGGTGGACGCAAGTTCCCCCAAGCGTCCCCCAAACTGACGCATGAATGAAGCGGCCCGGTTTCCCCCCAACCGGGCCGCTTTCTTTTTGGGG
Source organism: uncultured Methyloceanibacter sp. (assembly GCA_964458245.1). GTDB lineage: Bacteria > Pseudomonadota > Alphaproteobacteria > Rhizobiales > Methyloligellaceae > Methyloceanibacter. Next base: position 4,079 of record CAYWIA010000081.1, read on the forward strand.
GTCTCGGCCCGCCGCCGGCGCAAGCGCGGCAAGAGGCGGCGCCGCTCGGGCAGTCCCAGATTGTGGGCCGCGAGCACATTGTCCAAAAATTCTTGGGCCGAATTTTCCCAACTGTAATTCAGCGCATGGGCCCTCGCCGCTTCGCGGTCGAGCTCCAGCGCGCGAAGCGCGGCGGCCCTGAGATCGGTGTCGATCGCGCCGGCCGCCGGGTCCGTGAGGACGTCCTTCGGTCCATGGGCCGGGAAGGCCGCCACGGGCACGCCGCAAGCCAATGCCTCCAGAAGCACGAGGCCGAAGGTATCGGTGAGGCTCGGAAACACGAACACGTCGGCCGAGGCATAGGCGTTGGCCAGATCCTCGCCCTCTTTCGGGCCGGTAAACAGCACGTCGGGATAGCGGCGCGCCAGCTCGGCCGCCTGCGGGCCGCCGCCGACCACCACCTTGCGGCCCGGCAGATCGAGATCGAGAAAGGCCTTGATGTTCTTCTCGACGGCGACGCGGCCGACATAGAGGAAGACCGGCTGCTCGCCGAACAAACGCACATTGCGCGGCCTGAACAACTCCACGTCGACGCCGCGGGTCCAGCGCATCATGCGCTCGAAGCCCTTTGCCTTGAGATCGGCTTCGACGGAGGGTGCGGCGACGAACAACCCGGCCCCGCTATTGTGGAAGCGCTTCTGGAAGGCGTAGCCCCAGGATTCAGGGACCGGCAGCCGGGCCGAGACATATTCGGGGAAGCGCGTGTGATAGCTCGTGGTGAAGGGGCGCTTCATCTTGCGGCAGTACTGCCGGGTCATCAGGCCGATGGGGCCCTCGGTCGCGATATGGATGAAGTCGGCTTGCGCCGCCTCGATATGGCGCGCAATCGTGCGCGGCGTGGTGAGCGCCAGCCTGATCTCCGGATATGTGGGGCAAGGAAGCGTGCGGAATTGAGAGGGAGCGAGGAAGCTGGCTTCGGCGCCGAGCTTCGGAAGCTCGAGCGCGAGCCGCTCATAGGTGCGGACAACGCCATTCACCTGGGGGTGCCAGGCATCGGTCGCGATGAGGATGCGCATCAAGCGGCAGCCTCAAGCTCCTTGGCGGGGGCCTCGGCCCCGCGCACGCCCGTGTGCGGATTCCAGCGGATGATTTCGAAGATCCCCTCCTCGGTCTCGGCCACGGCGGTGCAGCTTTCGACCCAGTCCCCGAGATTGATATAGACGACGTCGCCGACCTGACGCATGGCGGCGTGATGGATGTGCCCGCAGATGACCCCTTGCGCGCCGTTGCGCCGCGCTTCCTGCGATAAAGCCTGCTCGAACTCGCCGATATAGTTCACCGCGCGCTTGACCCTGTGCTTGAGATAGGCCGATAGCGACCAATAGGGCATGCCGAACCAGCGCCGCACGACATTGAGATGCGTGTTGAACCAAAGCGCCAGCGTGTAGCTCCAGTCCCCCAGGAAGGCGAGCCACTTGGCGTAGCGGACCACCACGTCGAACTCGTCGCCGTGCATGATGAGATAGCGCCGGCCGTCGGCGCCCGTATGGACCGTCTGGCGCTCGATGGCGATGCCGCCGAATTTGGAACCGCAATATTCGCGCATGGCCTCGTCGTGATTGCCCGGGATGTAGACGAGCTCGGTGCCTTTGCGGACCTTGCGCAGCAGCTTTTGCAGGACGTCGTTGTGGGCTTGCGGCCAGTAGATGCCGCGCCGGATGCGCCAGAAATCGACGATGTCGCCCACGAGGTAGATGCGGGGCGCGTCGTGGCGGCGGATGAAGTCTAGGAAGGCTTCGGCTTGGCAAGCCTTGGTGCCGAGATGGATGTCGGAAACAAAAAGCGCGCGATACTGCCGTATTTCCGGCTCGTTTGTCGCGTCGTCTTCGATCCGAGTGTTCAGCACGATAAAGCGCGACTTAAGGTGATTTTGTTTCAGGGTTGTGACATCCGCGGTTACCTAGGTTAACGGCAGCGGCCCGGTGCAAGTCCCCCGCAGGGGCGACTGGCGCCCCGCTGGGGCTTGGGCTCCGCCCTTCTTTGGGTTAACAACCTGACGGTGTTTCGAGCGGGGGATTGGATGAGCGACAGTGACGGGGCGATCCACGATGTCGGGCGCTTGCTGGTAGCCGCATGACAGCCGGGTTCGGACTGGAGAAGCTCGGCCTCGTTTCCCTGCGCTATCCCTGGATATGCTTGGCCATCGTGATTCTGGTGACCCCGATCCTGGCGTACGGGGCGAGCCAGCTTCAGTTCTCGAGCGACATCCGAGAGATTTTCCGCTCGGGCGACCCGGCCTTCGACCAGCTCGACGTCGTCGAAGAGCGCTTTCCCGACGTCCAGCGCGACATCCACGTTGTGGTTTCCTCGGACAAGCCCTTCGACCTCGACGACCTGAAGACGCTGAAGACGCTCGACCAGGAGCTCGCCGCGCTCTCCGGCGTGCGAAGCGTGTTGTCGATGTTCTCGGCCATTCAGCCGCCCGAAGAGGGCGCGACGCTCCAGCCGCTGTTTCCGGACGACCTGGAGAAGATCGAGAATTGGGACGCGCTTCGCAAGGAGGCGACGGCAAATCCCCTCATTGCCGATAAGCTCCTGTCCGACGACGGCAGCCTCGCCGTCCTCTCCGTTTCGCTTGCCGAGAAAAACCGGAGCGAAGAGACGGACCGCCGGCTTGTCGGCGAAGTCAGGAGCAAGGCCGAGGAGGTCCTGGCGGGCACCAACCTCCATCTGGCGCTGACGGGGCTCGCCGCGATGCGGATCGAGATCATCTCGGCGCTTGCGCGCGATCAGAAGATCTTCCGGCTGCTTGCGCTCGGGGTCTCGCTCGTGATCGCCTGGCTGTTCTTCCGCCGGCTCGCCTTCGTGGCGGTGGCGGGCATTCCCGCCGTCGTCGCGGTCATCTGGCTCCTCGGCGGCATGTGGCTGTTCGGGCAGGAGATCAACCTCCTGACCGGCGTCGCGCCGACCATCGTGCTCGTCATCGTGTTCTCCGACTGCCTGCATCTGCTCTTTTCGGTGCGCAACGGCGTCCGGGCCGGGTCCAGTCTCGAAGCCGCGGTCGAGCGGGCCATCCGCCGCGTCGGTCCGGCCTGCGTGCTCACCTCGCTCACCACGACGCTCGCTCTGGCGTCGCTGATCTGGATGCCGCATCCCTTCGTGGCCAATTTCGGCATCGTCGCGGCGTCGGGTACGGCGGTCGCGCTGATCGGCACGCTTCTTCTCGTCCCGCCCTTGGCGCTGCTGTTCCTGCGGAGCTTCGCCCGCGAGAATCAGCAGCAGGTCGAAAAGAACAGCGTCCTGCGGGGCATCGACCGCGTGTGCCACTGGGCGGCCGACGCGGTGACGTTCGCCCCCCGCGCCATCTCGGCGGTGGGCGTCCTCATCGTCCTCGTAGCGGGGTGGCTCTATCTCCTGAACGAGCCGCGCTACAGCTATGCGAGCAACCTGCCGCAGAACCATCCGGCGCTCGCCGGTCTCAACGCCGTGGACAGCAAGCTCGCCGGCGCCAACGCGCTGCTCGTCGTCCTCGATTGGCCGAAGGACTACAATCTGATGTCCTTCCGCACGCTGGACGTCATCCGCAAGGTGCACGCCACGCTCGCGCGCGAGCCGGCGCTCGGCGCCATCACCTCGGCGCACGCCATGGAGGAATGGCTCGGCGGCGGGGTGGAGGGCGAGGACCGTCTCATGGCGTTCCTGGAGAACGCAAAAGACACCTCGCTGGTGAAGGGGCTCGCCTCGATGGAGGAGAATTCCGTCCTGGTCACCGCCCGGTTCGGCGAGCTCACCTCCGATGAGCTGGACCCCATGATGGAGCGGCTGCAGCGGCGCCTGAACAGCATCGCCAAAGAGGAGCGCACTAATGTGCAGATAACGGTGACCGGCATCGTTCCGGTCACCGCGCGGGCGAGCCACGAGATGATCGAGCTGCTGAACCGCAGCCTGATGGTCACCGTCGGCATGATCCTCGTGCTGATCGCGCTCGCCATGCGCTCGGTCGGCGCAGGCCTGGTCAGCATCCTGCCGAATCTCTTCCCGCTCGCGATGGGCGGCGCCTATATCTACCTGGCCGGCTGGGGGCTTCAGTTCACGAACCTCGTCGCCTTCACGGTCGGCTTCGGCATCGCCGTCGACAGCACGATCCATGTGCTCAATCGCTATCGACTGGAGAAATCCGACGAGGTCGATTTGGACACGGCGCTGCGCCAGACGATCACCGCGGTCGGCCCCGTGGTCATCATCAGCACGATCGTGCTCGCCGCCGGCATCGGCACGAGCCTCTTGAGCGAGCTCCCCATGGTGTCGCTCTACGGCACGATCGTGGTCATCGTGCTGCTGTCTTCGATGGTCGGCGCGCTCCTGTTCCTGCCCGCGCTCATGGAGACGGTCGAAAGCTGGCGCAAGAAATCGAAGACCGTGTCGAAGGCGCTCGGCTAGCCTACGCTTCGATGAAGGCCAGGAGGTCCGCGTTGATGGCCTCCGCGTGGGTCGTGATCATGCCGTGCGGAAAGTCCTTGTAGGTCTTCAAGGTTCCGTTCTTGAGCAGCTTCGCCGAGAGCGGTCCCGCCGCGACATAAGGCACGATCTGGTCGTCCTCGCTGTGGATGACCAGCACCGGCACGGTGATCTTCTTGAGATCCTCGGTGAAGTCCGTCTGCGAGAAGGCGACGATGCCGTCGTAATGCGCCTTGGCGCCGCCCATCATGCCTTGCCGCCACCAATTGGTGATCACGCCCGGCAGTGCTTGCGCCCCGGGGCGGTTGTAGCCGTAGAACGGGCCGGCCGGCAGGTCGTAGTAAAACTGGGCGCGGTTCGCGGCGAGTTGCGCCTGGAGATCGTCGAACACGGATTTGGGTAGGCCTTCCGGGTTCGTGTCCGTCTTGACCATCAGCGGCGGCACCGCGCTGATGATCGCCGCCTTCGCCACACGGTCCTCGCCATGCCGGGCGATATAGTGCACGACCTCGCCGCCGCCGGTCGAATGGCCCACATGGATGGCGTCCTTGAGATCGAGATGCTTGGTCACCGCCGCCAGATCGTCGGCGTAATGATCCATGTCGTGACCGCTGTCGACTTGGCTCGAACGTCCATGCCCGCGCCGGTCATGGGCGATGACGCGGTAGCCTTTGTTCAAAAAGAACATCAACTGCGCGTCCCAATCGTCGGCGGAGAGCGGCCAGCCATGGCTGAACACGATCGGCCGGCCCGAACCCCAATCCTTGTAGAAGATCTCGACACCGTCCTTCGTGGTGACAATGGGCATCTCGTTCGCTCCTTGCGTGAGGCAGACTCTGCGCTGCATCAGAGATCACAGTCATAGATCGTGACAGTTTGTTGTCAGGCGGCGCGGCCTAAGTGACCGTTTTTTGGGCAGCGATCGGGG
>CAYWIA010000082.1:0-9307 GCA_964458245.1 uncultured Methyloceanibacter sp.
CGGCGCGGCGCAGCGTGACCTGGTCGGTGGCAAGCCGCCTCCCCTGCTTCTGGGCGCGTTTCAGATGCGGCCCGAACTCGGGCACGACCTCGGCCAGCTTCTTGCCGGACAGTTTCGCTTCCTTGATGCCGAGCAAAGTTTCGGCGGAGCGGTTGACGAGGTTGACCGTGCCGTCGGCGTCGACGCCGACGATGCCGGCAGTCACGCCGGACAGCACCGCCTCCATGAAGCGGTTGCGCTCATCGAGCGTCGCATTAGCCCCGACCAGCTCGTCGCGCTGGCTCTTGAGCTCGGACGCCATGGTGTTGAAGGTCGTGCCGAGCGTGGCAAGGTCGCCGTCGGCCGGGTTGACGTCGACCTCGACGCCGAGATTGCCTTGGCTGATGTCCTGGGCCGCGCCCATCAACTGCCCGATCGGCGCCACGAGGCGATTGGCGAACCACATGCCGATCCAGATCGCCGACAAGAGCAGCGTCAGCGCGATCGCCGTATACATGAGGCCGAACGCCACTTGCACGCCGGCGCGCCGCTGCTCGAGCAATTGATACTCAGCTACGTTGGCGCGTGTGGCGCGAAGCTGTTGCAGCACGCGCGCGTTCACCGGGCGGATCACGTAGAGATAGGTGTCGTTGAAGTTGTTGAGGCTCTTGATGGCGCCGACCAGGCTGGTCTGGCCCGGGGCGATGACGATCACCTGCCCCTTCTTGGCAAGTTCCATGGCTTCCTTGGGCGGCGGTCGATACGGCATCTCGGCCGTCGATGCGGCCGTGGCGAGGATCTTGCCGGAGCCGTCGATCAGATAGGCGGCAGGCAGCGCGCGAATGGCGGCTTGTGCTTGCAGGAAGTTGCCGAAGCCTTGCGGTTGCGTCCGCACGAGCTCCACCGCCTCGTCGATGTCCTTGGCCATGCCGACCGTGTCGGCGCGGATCACTTGGCCGTGCTCTTGGAGATAGGCCGTGGCCACGTCGATGGAGTTTTGGATGATCGATTTGGTACGCGAGGAGAACCAGTGGTCGAGACCGCGGTCGAGGGACACGCTGGCGAACACCGCGAGCAGGATCGCGGGCGCCACGGCAATCACGCTGAACAGGCTGACGATGCGGACATGGAGCTGCGCGCCGGCCTCGTGGCGGCGCCGGGCAAGCCATAGCCCCGTCACCTGCCAGGCGATGATGCCGAGCATGGCGAGGACGAGGAGCAGGTTGATCAGCAGAAGCACCACCACCACCCTCTGATTGGGAATGATGGGGGTGAGGCCCGTGAGAACGAGATAGGTGACCAGTCCCGAACAAAGGGACAGCACCATGATGATCAGGCCGAGGGTGAACGGGAGCCGGTTGCGCACCCGCGAGCCGGTCGAGACGTCTTCCCTGGCCGGGCCTGCGGCGGAGGACGGGCGCAAGAAGTCCTTATGCTTTCTCGGTTCTTGCGGTGTTTGGACGACGCTGCGCAAACCGCTTTCCCCTGGCTGCCCCGTTGGAGTTCCGGTTCGCGCCGGTCCTTCCTCCAGGTGCGTCCGTCTCAGTTATGGTGCAATAAAATCACAATGTGGCGCTTTGGCGACATGAGCGCCCGACTGAGCCCACGGCCGTTGCGCCCTCGGGGGCCGCCGGCCGCCGGGATATGGGGATTCCCTTGGGATTAACCAGGGTCAGGCGCTTGGGGTGCGGATCACCTTGATGCCGAGATCGCGGATCTTTTTGCGCAAGGTATTGCGGTTGAGCCCGAGAAGGTCGGCGGCACGGATTTGATTGCCCCTGGTCGCGGCAAGCGCCGCGGTAATCAAGGGAAACTCCACTTTCCGCAGGATGCGCGTATAGAGCCCGGCTGGCGGCAGGTCCTGACCGAAGCCCATGAAGTAGTCGCTGAGATAGCGCTCTACGGACTCCGAGAGGTCTCCGTTGGCTTCTTGGGCATCGGGGAACGGCGCGCGGTGCGCGGTCGCGAATTCGCTCTCCACCATGTCGGCCGTGACGATGTCTTGGGCGTAGATGGCCGACAGCCGCCGCACCAGGTTCTCCAGCTCGCGCACGTTGCCCGGCCAGTGGTAGCGCTTCAGCCGCTCGATGGCTGCGGGCTCGAAGCCCTTGGGCGGCAGCCCCTCTTTCTCGGCGATGGACAGAAAGTGGCGGATGAGGTCTGGGATGTCCTCCAATCGCTCGCGCAAGGGCGGCAGGCGTAAGGGTACGACGTTCAGCCGGTAGAAGAGGTCTTCGCGGAACAGGCCCTGATCGATCTGCTGCTGCAGCTCGCGGTTGGTCGCGGCGATGATCCGGACATTGGTGCGGATCGGCGTGCGGCCGCCGACCGTGGTGTACTCGCCTTCCTGGAGCACGCGCAGGAGCCGCGTCTGGGCCTCCATGGGCATGTCGCCGATCTCGTCGAGAAACAGCGTTCCGCCTTCGGCCTGCTCGAAACGGCCCACGTGCTTCGTCTGCGCGCCGGTGAAGGCGCCCTTCTCGTGGCCGAACAGCTCCGACTCGATCAACTCGCGCGGGATCGCGGCCATGTTGATGGCGACGAAGGGGCCGTTGCGCCGCTTGCCGTATTCATGCAGCGCACGGGCGACGAGTTCCTTGCCCGTGCCGGACTCGCCCGTGATCATCACGGTAAGGTCGGTCTGGGTCAGCCGGGCGAGCACGCGATAGATGTCCTGCATCGCCGGACAGCGCCCGATCAGGGGCATGCCGTCGGTCGATTCGGCGGACAGCCGCTGCGCCCTCTTGCGCGGCTCGGCCAGCGCGCGTCCCACCACCGAGATCAGTTCGTTCAGATCGAAGGGCTTGGGCAGATACTCGTAGGCGCCGCGCTCGGCGGCGGTGATCGCGGTCATGAAGGTGTTCTGCGCGCTCATCACGATGATGGGCAGGTCCGGTCTCAGCTTCTTGACGCGCGGGATGAGATCGAAGGCGTTCTCGTCCGGCATCACCACGTCGGTGATCACGAGGTCGCCCTCCCCTTGGCTGATCCAGCGCCATAGGGTCGCGGCGTTGCCGGTGGCGCGCGGCGCATAGCCGGCGCGGGCCAGGGCTTGGTTTAAGACGGTTCGGATCGCCGCATCGTCGTCGGCGATGAGAATATTTCCCTTGCCCATTGTCTTTACGCCTGCGCTTCCGCTGTCGCTTGCGTCGCTTCGTTGTCGGCCATCGGCATTAGCGCCCGAAAGACCGTGAATCGGGGTCGTGAGTCGCATTCGATGATTCCCCCATGATCGCCAATGATCTTGGCCACCAAGGCAAGGCCGAGGCCCGTACCTGAAGGCTTGGTTGAGACGAACGGGTCGAAGAGATGCTGAAGGAGATCGGTCGGGACGCCGGTGCCGTTGTCCTCGACGGCGATCTCCAACGGGAGGCTGACGCGCGCTTGGCTGCCCGGCACGGAGAGCCGCACGCCCGGCCGGAACGCGGTAGAGAGCGTGATCTGTCCGTCGCTACGCTCCTCGCCGATGGCCTCGGAGGCGTTCTTGATGAGATTGAGGAACACTTGGACGAGCTTGTCGCGGCTGCCCGGCACCGGCGGCAAAGACGGGTCGTAGTTCTCCACGATCTTGATGTGCCGCGCGAAGCCGTTGGTGGCGATCTTCTTCACGTGATCGAGGACGTCGTGAATATTCACGGGCTCGCGCTGGATCGGGCGCTCGTCGCCGAAGATCTCCATGCGATCGACGAGCTTGCAGATGCGGTCCGACTCCGAGCAGATGAGTTGGGTCAGGGTGCGATCGCCATCGGTGCGGTCGCTCTCCAAGAGCTGCGCGGCGCCTCTTATTCCCGACAGCGGATTCTTGATCTCGTGCGCCAGAACAGCGGCAAGGCCGGAGACGGAGCGCGCGGCGCCGCGGTGAGTAAGCTGGCGCTCGATCATCTGCGCCATGCTGCGCTGCTGCAGCATGATCATGACCCGGCCCGGCGCCTCGGGCAGCGGACCGCCGTAAAGGTCGACGAGCTTGGCCGTCTCGAAGCGGAACGATCCGAGCTCCACCCCATATTCATTGACGGTGGTTCCGTTCCGCTGCACCTGCTCGACGAGCGCGATCAGCGGGCAGCCGAAGGCGACCACGTCGGGGAGGCCGTGCCGGCAGAGAACGCCCGCGCTCATCTGGAAAAAGTCCTCCGCCGCCGTGTTGGCGTACTCGATGGCAAGGTCCTTGCCGATCACGAGGAGCGGATGCGGCAAGGCATCCACCAGGCCTTCGCAGGGAATCGACTCGGCTTTGCGGCGCGCGCTTGGTTTTTTGGTGGAGAGGCTCAATGCGTATATCCTCGCGGCCGTCCGATCGCTGTTCTAGCAGTTGTGCTCAATTTTTATGCACCAATGGCCCATGATCTATTATTGGGCACGATACGAGGGTTTTAGCGTGGGGGCAATATTCCTTTTGCCGCAGTGCAACAATAATGTTGCGCGAAGGCTTAACGGCGAAACGTCCCGGAAATGTTGCGGAATTCAGGAGAAGACGCGGTGAGGGTGGCGGCACTGATCGTGGCGGCCGGTCGTGGGGCGCGCGCCGCCGCGGAGACGTTGCAACCCAAGCAATATTGCCGGATTGGCTCGGAGCCGATGCTGACGCATACGCTTTGCGCCTTTGCTGCCCATTCGGGCATCGGCGACATTGTTGTCGTCATCCACCCCGACGACCGTGTGCTTTACGAGGAGGCAGTTGGACCGGTCGCGGATCGGCTGCTCGCGCCCGCCTTGGGCGGCGCCCGCCGGCAAGACAGCGTTCGGGTCGGGCTCGAGGCGCTGGCGGAGAGATCGCCCGATCTGGTGCTCATTCATGACGCGGCCCGTCCGTTTGTCGATGGCGCGCTGATCTCGCGGGTGACCGCATCGCTTCAGGGACACGCGTGCGCCCTGCCCTGTCTCCCGGTCACCGATACGCTGAAGCGCGAAGAGTGCGGTCGCGTTACCGGAACCGTGTCGCGCGAGGGGCTGTGGCGGGCGCAGACGCCGCAAGGCTTCCACTTCGATGCGATCCTTGCCGCGCATCGCGCCGCGGCGCAGGACCCGACTCTCGACTTCACCGATGACGCCGCGGTCGCCGAATGGTTCGGTCTCGACGTGGCGCTGGTCGAGGGCGCGGAGCATAATCGCAAGCTGACCACGGCGGAGGATTTGACGATTGCTGACGAGATGATGCGGCGGGGCAGCGGCGCGGGCACGATTCGTGTCGCCTCCGGCTATGACGTGCACGCGCTCGGACCCGGCGACGAAGTCATCCTGTGCGGGGTGCGCATTCCGCACGGCAAGAAGCTCATCGGCCATAGCGACGCCGATGTGGGCTTGCATGCGCTCACCGACGCGCTGCTCGGCACCATCGCCGACGGCGATATCGGCACGCATTTTCCGCCCTCCGATGATCGCTGGCGCGGCGCGGGCTCGGAGATTTTCCTCAAGGCCGCCGCGGACAAGATCGCCGCGCGGGGCGGCAGCATCGTGCATGTGGACGTCACCCTGCTGTGCGAGGCGCCGCGCATCGGGCCCTATCGCGATGCCATGCGTGGGACGATGGCCGAAATTCTCGGGATCGAGAGCGCACAGGTGAGCGTTAAGGCCACGACGAACGAGGGACTGGGTTTCGTCGGCCGCGGCGAAGGCATCGCGGCCATGGCCACGGCAACGGTGAGACTTCCATGACGGACACGATCGAGATCGGCGCAGACATCGTTCGGCAGGCTGCGGAGTTTCTGTCCGCCGCGCGCGACAAGGGCGAGCTCGTGGCGGTGGCGGAATCGTGCACAGCGGGTCTTCTCGCCGCCACGCTGACGGCGGTGCCGGGATGCTCGGATGTGTTCGAGCGCGGCTTCGTCACTTATTCCAACGCGGCCAAGAGCGAGATGTTGGGCGTGCCCTACTGGCTGATCGAGAAGCACGGCGCCGTCAGCGAGGACGTGGCCCGCGCCATGGCGGGGGGCGCGCTCACCCATTCCAATGCAAGTCTCGCCATTGCGGTCACCGGGATCGCAGGGCCAGACGGCGGAACGCCGGAAAAGCCCGTGGGGCTCGTGCATTTCGCCGCGGGACGGCCCGAAGGGCCGATGCATCACGAGCGTGTGGTGTTCGGCGATGTCGGCCGCGCCGAAGTCCGGCGCCGCAGTGTCGAGCGGGCGCTGTCGATGTTGCGCTCACTTGTGTGAGCTGAACGCCAAGGTCTTCACGCCATAGACCTCGTCGGCGCGCGCCTCGAAGGCGGTCGTATATTTCTGCACCGCCTTGTCGAAAAGCCCGCCCACCAGGCGCTCGAACATGCGCGAGCGAAAGCTGTAGGCGATATAGAAGTCGATATCCGAGCCGCCTTCGGCACGCGGGATGAACTGCCAGCGGTTCTCCAGATGCGAGAATGGTCCGTCGAGATATTCGACGAAGATGGTGCGCGTGGCGGGATCGAGCGCGACCTTGGTGGTGAAGCTTTCGCGGATCAGCTTATAGCCCACCTGCATGGTGGCGATCAGCACCTCCTTGTTCTCGATCACCTCCCGGCGTTTGATCTTCAGCGCCTCGCACAACGGCAAGAACTGCGGGTAGTCCTCGATATTGGCCACGAGCGCGTACATGTCGTCCGCGGAGTGTGCGACGGGATGCTTGATCTCAAAGAGGTGCATGAGGAATCGACGATGGCGTGCGCCTAAGCGCCGAAAGAATCAAGGCGCGCGGCCTTCAAGCGCTCGAAGTCCTCGGCGGCGTGATAGGAGGAGCGGGTTAGCGGGCTCGCAGCCACCAGGAGAAATCCCTTGGCGTCGGCGGTCCGCTTATAAGATTGGAACGCCTCGGGCGTGACAAAGCGGTCTATGGCCGCGTGTTTGCGCGTCGGCTGAAGGTATTGGCCGATGGTGAGAAAGTCGACGTGCGACCCGCGCAGATCGTCCATCACATCGGCGATCTCCTCGTCGGTCTCGCCCAGGCCCACCATGATGCCGGACTTGGTGAAGAGCGACGGATCGAGGCGCTTGGCCTCACGCAGCAGCGCCAGGGAGTGACGATAATCGGCGCCGGGACGAATGCGCCGGTAGAGCGAAGGGACCGTCTCCACATTGTGATTGAACACGTCGGGCCGCGCCGCGACGACGATCTCGAGCGCGCCGTGCTTGCGCATGAAGTCCGGCGTCAGCACCTCGACCGTGGTGTTCGGCGCAGCGTGCCTGATGGCGGCGATGGTGCGCGCGAAATGCGTCGCGCCGCCGTCGGCGAGGTCGTCGCGGTCGACCGAGGTGACCACGACGTGGTTGAGTTCGAGCGCGGCAATGGCGTCGGCGACACGCGCGGGCTCGCCTTCGTCGAGATGCGCAGGCTTGCCGGTGGCCACGTTGCAGAAGGCGCAAGCCCGCGTGCAGACGTCGCCCATGATCATCACCGTGGCGTGGCGCTTCTCCCAGCACTCGCCGATATTGGGACAGGCCGCCTCCTCGCAGACCGTGTGGAGACGGTGCGTGCGCAAGACCGCGCGGGTCCGGTCGAAGGCGCGCGCGCGGGGCGCCTTCACCCGGATCCATGGCGGCTTGGGCATGACGGGGGTGTCGGGCAGCCGCGCCTTCTCAGGATGGCGCGGCCGCGCCTTCACCTCGGTGACTGTGTCGAGCACCGTGACCATCGCAGGCTCAGCTTCTCTCGCGTCCCGTGACCATTCGCCAAATCCAGATCAGCAGAATGGCGCCGATCGACGCCACGATCAGATTGCCGAGCCAGCCGTAGAACTCGATGTTCAACAGACCGGCGAGCGTGCCGCCGATAAACGAGCCGGCGATGCCGACCAGAAGATTGGTGAACAGCCCATGATCGCTGGATGTCGCCTTCTCGGCGATGTAACCGGCGATGAGGCCGATGATCAGCATGCCGAAAAAGCCCACACCCGGCATCGATAGCAAGCCGTGACCTTCCATAGTCGCCTCCTCTGTTAGGCGCGCGCGCCTAACGTATGCGTTGCCACACCCAAATGCAGATCACCGCGCCGATCGTGGCGATGATGATCTGTCCGATCAGCCCGTAGGCGCCGATGCCGACAAGGCCGGCGAGCAGGCCGCCCACTACGGCGCCGACAACGCCGATCAGCAGATTCATCAAAAGATCCTGCTGACGCCCCATGATGTAAGAAGCGAGCGCGCCGGCAATCAGACCAATCACGAGAAAAATAATCAGGCCCATAGTCGTCCTCCGATCGTTGGTCGTGCTCCCGCGAAAGCGCTCCGTTACGCGCCGACTAGATGTGGAGGGCTCGCCCAAAGGCGTCGAGCACCGATTCGTGCATCATCTCCGACAATGTGGGATGGGGGAAGATGGTGGCGATCAATTCCGCCTCCGTCGTTTCCAGGGTCTTGCCGACCGCGAAGCCCTGAATCAGCTCCGTCACCTCGGCGCCGATCATGTGTGCGCCGAGCAAAGCCCCTGTCTTTGCATCGAAAATCGTCTTCACCAGGCCTTCGCGCTCGCCCATGGCTATCGCCTTGCCGTTGGCGGAATAGGGATAGCGGCCGATTTTAATGTCGTGACCCGCGTCGCGCGCCGCTTCTTCCGTCAAACCCAGGCTCGCGATCTGCGGGGCGCAATAGGTGCAGGACGGGATGTTAGTCTTCTCCATGGGATGGACGCCGTCCAGCCTCGCGATCTTCTCAACGCACAGGACGCCCTCATGCATGGCCTTGTGCGCGAGCCAGGGGGGACCGGCCACGTCGCCGATGGCATAGAGACCTTCGACGCCGGTGCGGCACCATTCGTCGATCGCGATATGGCCCTTGTCGACTTTGACGCCCTGCTCTTCCAGACCGAGACCTTCCACGTTGCCGGTGATGCCGACAGCAAGGATCACGCGGTCGACCGTGCCTTCGATGCTCTCGCCGCCGGCCGTTTTCAGGGTCGCGGTGACGCCTTCGGCGCCGGGAACCAGCCGTTCGACCGTGGTGCCGGTGCGGATGGCGATGCCCTGCTTGGTGAAGGCCTTGTGCGCCGCCTGCGAGATCTCCTCGTCTTCGACGGGGAGGATGCGGTCCAGCACCTCGACGACTGTCACCTGCGCGCCGAGGGTGCGGTAGAAGCTCGCGAACTCGATGCCGATGGCGCCGGAGCCGACGATCAGCAGAGACTTGGGAAAGCTCTCGGGCACCATCGCTTCCTTGTAGGTCCAGATGCGCTTGCCGTCGGGTTCGAGGCCCGGCAGCGTTTTGGCCCGCGCGCCGGTGGCGATGACGATGTGCTTGGCGGCGATGGACGGGAGCGCTTCGCCGTTTTTGCTCGTGAGCGCGATGCGGCCGCCGCCTTCGAGTTTCGCCGTGCCCTCGATGACGGCGATCTTGTTCTTCTTCATCAGATAGGCGACGCCGCT
>CAYWIA010000083.1:0-9211 GCA_964458245.1 uncultured Methyloceanibacter sp.
GCCTCGTGCTCGCGCGGGCCAGCGGTCTTCTCCACGGCGATCTGCAGATAGGCGAGTTCCTGCTCGATCTTCTCGCGCGGCAGCATCTTAAGCCGGCTGGCGAGGATCGCCGCCTCGATGACCGCGGCTTGCGCACGGTTGAAGCCCCTGAAGGGCGCATGAATTGCTTCATGCACGATCCGGCAATGGAAGCGCGGGCGCAGCTCGTCCTCCTCCACGCGCTCCACGGCAAGCTCCGCATGGGCCAGCGACCCATCGAGCACGGCGCCGGGGATATCGGCGGCGCGGCGCGTCGGCCAGTCCTTGTTGCCGGTGAGGCAACCGGCGAAGACCAGCACGTCGTCGGTGAAATTCGCCACGGCGAACGGCGTGGTCCGCAGATTTTCCAGCGTGGCCGAGGGGCGGAAGGGCGCGATGATCCAGCCGTCGCCGTCCTCGATGAGGCCGAGCGGGGCGATGTGCACCCGGCCCTCCTCCCCCAGGGTGGTGACGATGCATTCGCGGATCATCGGCATGAGGCAATCCTTCCCGGCGTCATGAGGCCTTGCTCGCCTTCTTCTTCTTTTTGGCAAGCAGCGTGTGTCCGGCATCCTTCAGCCGGGTCCGGTCGTCGATGGGAGCGTCGGCGGCGACGCCCCAATCGAGCGGCTCATCCTGGGCATAGCGTTTCGCCAGCCGCCAGGCGATCTCCGCCTTCGCCAGCTCCGCGCCCAGATAGAACGCGTGAGGACCGTCTTCCTCGATCCCGAGCTTGGGAAACAGCGTGAACACATCCTGCGCGATGTGATGGCCGTCCCGGTTATAGATGTGCACGCCGTCCTCGGCGACCTCGATGCGATAATTCTTGTCGCGCACGGCGGCGGCGTTTTCCGCGATCTCCTCCGGCGTCTGCGGAAAGGGCCGCTTGGCGTGCAGGCCGAGCAGCTGGTCCGTGTACCCTTTCGGAAGCTCCGCGTCGGCTCGGGAGGCGAACATCATGCGCCGTGCGATGTCGTGCTCCTCGTAGGTCCGCCGCGTATGGGGGCTGACCTGCACCACCAGCACGTTCTTGATTCCGAGCTCGGAGGCGATGCCGATCAATACGGCGGTGATCCCCGTGGTATCGGCGTCGGTCAGCTCGGTGAGATTTCCGGTGCCGAGCAGGATGTCGACCTCCGGCCGCTCGCGGCGGAGCTGCGCATAGCGTTCGAGAGACTGCATGAACCCGAAATTGATCGGATCGAGCACGGGGTCGGCGAGATACGGGAGGCCTTTGGCGTCGAGCGCGTCCATCGCCCGGTTAAGCGAGGCCATGTCGCCATGGTCCTTCGGGATGAGGACCGGGACGGATGCGACCTCGTCGGCAATGTGGAGCGTGCATTCGTTGAGGCTCAGCAGATAGTCGGCGCCCGCCCTGCCGCCGCGCAAGAGCTCGTCGGGGTCCGCGGAGTCGATGCTGACCTTGTAGCCGTGCTTCTTGAGCGCGCCCACCGCCTCCTCGAGATGGGGAAACGGCGTATCGGGCAGACACCCCAGGTCGATCACGTTCGCGCCCTTGTAGGAATATTCCTCGGCGCGCTCGAGGATGTCCTCGATGCTCAGGGTTGTGGCATCGATGATCTCCGCGAAGATTTGGATGTCGTATTGCGTCATGTCGGAGGCTTTGCGCGCACGGCCAAAGTAAGTCGGGATATCCTTGACCTCGTCCGGTCCGCGCACGACCGGCACGCCGTAATGCTTGCTCAGCCGGTCGAGATCGGCGCGACAGCGGCCGGGGAGCATAATCTTCTCCGCATCGCCCGCCGACTCCAGCCGGCGCAGGATGATCTCCTCGGTCATCAGCGCCGCAACCTTCACGCCGATATCGCACACCTTCCAGTCGAACTCCGCGTCCATGCTGTCGAGCACGGCTTCCAGGCGAGGCTGCGCCAGATGTCCGGTCAGAAACAGAATGTTCTCGGCCATGGTCTTCAGCCTATTCGATCAGACGTCCGGCGTGCGCCGCATCGCCTGCGAGCACCTCGGCCAGCGCCTGCTGATCGCCTTGGCCGAACATCGCCGCGCGGACGCCGGTGCCGGCGAGCATTGCCGGGAAGGCTTCGTCCACCACGCCCTCGGCCGCGAGCGCCTGCGCGCTTCTCGCGCTGCGCACTGCCGCGACCGACTTTATGAGGGCGCAGTGCTCGGCGCCGAGCTTGCCGGCAAGCCAAAGCGCCAGGCTGTCGGAGGTCAGCCGCCAGGTCGCCTCTATATCGGTGCGTTCGGCGATCAGCGCCGATGGCGCCCAGACCGCGACGAGACCCCGGGCGAGGATTGCGCGCAAGGCCTCCTCCGCGGTGCCCACTTCGAAGCCGGGGCGGACACCTGCGACGGCCCAGGCAAGCTGGTCCATGGCGAGCAGCGCCATGCGATGGGCGGAGGCCTCGCCGAATCCGAGCTGCTGCTGACAGCTGCGCACCTCGTCGGCGAGCGCCCCTCCCCCCGGCACGATCACCACGGGGATTTCGGCGCCCGCAATGACCTCGAGCCACGAGGCAAGCGCGCCTGAACGAACGACGCTGCCGCCAAGCTTGACCACGATGAGACCGGGGGTCGACGCGCGCGAGACGGACGCGGCTCCTTGCAGCGCGGCGTCCATCTCAGCCCTCCCGCTTCCTCCGGACGATCTCGACGCCGACGGCGCCGGGGTCCTTGTCGAGCTTCTCGATGACAACCCTGACCCAGGCCGTGCGCGGATGGGTCAGGCAATGCCGCGCCACCTCCTCGGCCAGGGTCTCCACCAGATTGATGTGTCCCCGGGCGATGATCTCTTTGATGCCGTTGATGACGTAGTCGTAGTCGAGGGTGCGCGCGATGTCGTCATCGAGAGCGCCCGTGCTCGGCGCGACGTCGATATCGACGGAGAAGCGCACACGCTGCGTCACGCCTTTCTCGTTATGGTGCACCCCGATCTCCACATCGAGCACGTAATCGTGCACGAAAATCCGGTCGAGGGTGTCGCCGGTCTCGCGCGTGGAGGACACGCGTCCCAGTCGCTGTTCCATCATTCGCTCCGGTCCTGTCGGGGCTTACGGGTCGTGCCGAAGCTCTAGCACAGAGCGGCGGCGCGCGGCGCCTGGAAACGCTGCCCGTCAGCGTGAACCGCCGGGATCAGGGCCCGGATCCGACGGCAGGCTTGCGGATCGAGGCCGCGATCCCGCATGCCATCGCGGCACAGCGCGCCGCGAAAGCCGATCACGTCCGGCTCAAGCGCGAGCAGCGGCGCCACATGGGACGCCCGCAGAGACCCGGCGACGCCGACCATGAGCCCCGCGCGGCGCCCCGCCCTTACGAAGCGCGCGATGTCGTCCATGGCCATATGGTCGGGGAGCGCGCCCGTCCCCTTGCCGGCGGTGTCGAGCATCAGTCCCCGTGCGCCCGAGGCGATCGCCGCCGCCACCGGATCGAACGCCGGGAGAGCGTCGGCGAAGAACACGAGGATCAGCCCCGTGCGCCGGTCGAGTGCGCCCAAAGCGGCAAAACAGCCTTGCGGATCGCCGCCGGGGAGAATGCCGAGCTTCACATCGTCAACGCCCAAGACCGCCGTCGACGCCGCCGCTTGCGCAACGCTCGCCGGTTCCATGGGGAGATCGCCCAGCGTGGCGCTCACCGGCGCCCGGCCCGCGATGCCCGCCACACACGCCTCGATAAGCTCCGGCGCCACGGCGCCGAGCGCGCCCTGCGCCGGGTCCTTGAGATCGACGATATCGGCGCCCGCGGCGAGGACCAGCTCCGCCTCCGCGGGGTCGCGCACGCTGGCGAGAAACCGGGTCATGACTGTCTTTGGCAGGCGCCGGCAATCCGCATCAGCGGAACAGCCAATCGAGCATGCCGGGGCTACCGCCTCCGCCACCACCGCTGCGGCGTTGCGTTCTCTGGCGGCTCCGGCTCTGGCCGCCGAAAAACCCGTCGTCCTGGCGGCGGGCCACAGGGGCGGGTTGACGAACCTTGCGCAAGGCAACCTCGTTGGAATGGCCGTCGGGATCGGTCACCACCACCGAAACCGCCTGCCAGGTCCAGGTGGCGGGTTTCGACCCCCAACGCTCCGGCTCGATGGAGACGATCTTGTTGGCCCGCGTATCGATAATGGCCACATATTCCAGCTCGCCGTCCTCGCCGACACTGCCGGCGTAGTATTTCAGCAGCCCGATGCCCGACAGGGCGCCGCGCATCAGCTTCCATTCCAGGATTTTGGGCTCACCCTTGCCGAACATTTCGATCTCGGCGCGCAAGCCGCGGTAGTCCGGGTTGGTGGCGATGTAGCGGCCGGGCGACGGCTCGCTGACGACCCAACCGTCCACGGGTTCGCCGAGCGGTTGGCCGGTCTCCGCCGGCAGCTCTTGATCGAGACGGACGAGCGCGGCGCGGGCTTCGGCCTGGAACGGGTCCTTGGTCAGGGCGGCTTGATAATCGTAGATGGCGTCGCCGACGCGCTCCTCCGCCTCGTAAATGTTGCCGCGGATGCGCAAGGCGAGCGGATCGCCAAGGCTTAGGAGAAGCGCCTGGTTGACGTCGGCCAAGGCTTCGGCCGGCGCCTCCTGCTTCAGCTTCGCCTCGGCGCGCATGGCGAACGCCTTGGCGTTCTTAGGATCCAGCTCGATGGCGCGGTTATAGTCGCCGATAGCGTCGTCGTAGCGGTTGTTCTTGGCGAAGAGCACGCCGCGCTCCACGTAAGCTTCGACCAAATTCGGCTCGAGTTCGAGCGCCCGGTCGAAGTCGGCGATCGCTTCGCGGAACTGATTCTCGGCGGCGTAGGCTTCGGCGCGCAGCAGCACGAGCTTGGGCTGCGGCCGGTCAGGCTCCAGATCGAGCGCTTGGGTGGCGTCCTCCGCCGCTTCACCGTAATTGCCCAGTGCGAAATTGGCTTCGGCGCGGTTGCGGTAGGCGGCGGCATATTTCTGGTCGAGTTCGATGGCACGGGTCAGGTCGCGGATGGCCGCGTGATAGCGGTCGAGCTCGGTGTGCGTGCGTCCGCGCCCATTGAAGGGCGCAGGGCTCTTCGGCAGAAGCGTCGTGGCGTTGCGGAAAGATTGGAACGCGGCGTCATAATCATGCAGGGCGGCATAGGCGTTGCCGCGGTTGTTATAGGCGGCGCCGTAGCCCGGCTGAAGCTGAATGGCGCGGTCGAAGTCCTTGATGGCTTCCTCAGGATGCCCGAGATCCATCAGCGCGTTGCCACGGTTGTTGTAGACGGTGGCGCTTTCCGGCGAGAGCTGTATGGACTCGTTGAAGTCGTCGACCGCTTCGCGGGTCTGCTTCATGCGCCATTTGGCGACGCCGCGATCGCTGTAGATGCTGGCCTGGACGAATTTGGAGACGTCCGGCGTGGCCAAGGCCTCGTCATAGAGAGAGACCGCGCGCTCGAACTGGCCCCGGATCATGGCCGCGGCGCCTTCGCGGGCGCGCAGCAGAACCTGATCCTCGGCCTGGGCCGCCCCCAGTCCTGAGACAGCGGCGGCTAACCCGGCGGCAAGCGTCAGACAAATTTTCGCGCGAAAGGATGCCATGGCGGCGTCGGCTCGGCCTCTCCGATAGGGCTGCTCCCCTTCATGTCCCCCATAACCTCGGAGTGTGTCAATAAACGGTCACGCCCCAGTTTCGGAGCCGTCCACAGGCCTTGGTCAGCCTCGCACCCGGCCGCTTTCCAGGCCGGCCAAGACCCGAGGCAGCATCTCCGGCAGATCCTCGGCGATCAGCCCGGGCCCGAACAGCTTGGCGGCTTGTCCGTGCATCCACACCGCCGCGCAGGCCCCAAGGAAGCCCGGCATGCCTTGCGCCAGCAGGCCCAGGACCATGCCCCCCAGCACATCCCCGGACCCCGCCGTGGCGAGCCAGGGCGTGCCGTTGGCGTCGATCGCCGCCTGCCCGTCCGGCGCCGCGATCACGGTATCCGCGCCTTTGAGAACCACGATCGCGCCGGCCCGAGAGGCGGCGGCGCGGGCTTTCTCGACCTTCGAGTCGCCCGCGACATCGCCGAACAGGCGGGCGAACTCGCCCTCATGCGGGGTCATCACCACGGGCGCCTCGCGCGCACGGATCGCCTCGAACAGCGCCTCCTTGTCGTCCGCGAACGATGTGAGCGCGTCGGCGTCGAGCACCATGGCCGGTCCCGCTTTGAGGGCCGCGAGCACCATGGCCCTCGTCTCTTCGCCGACCCCATGGCCGGGGCCGATGAGAAAGGCATTCTTGCGCCGATCGGCAAGCAGCGCGGCAATGCCTTGGGGACCGTCCGCCTCGCGCACCATGATCGCGGTGAGCTGCGCCGCGTTCACGGCGAGCGCGCCACGCGGCGAGGCGACGGTGACGAGCCCTGCGCCGGCCCTCAGCGCACCGCGCGCGGCGAGCCGCGCAGCCCCGGTCGCGTCGATCGGACCGGAGGCGACCAGCGCGTGACCGCGCAGATATTTGTGCCCCTCCTCCGTGGGCCAGGGAAACACGAGAAACCACAAGCCGGGCTCGTTGACGAAGGTGTCAGGCTTCACGGTTTCAAGAACGGACGCCGGGATGCCGATATCGACGACGCGCACGGCACCGCAGTAAAGCCTCCCCGGCAGCAGGAGATGCCCGGGCTTGCGCCGGAAGAAGGTGACCGTAACGGTGGCACGTATCGCCGTGCCGCGGACGTCACCGGTCGTGCCGTCAACGCCGCTCGGCACGTCGATGGCAATGATCGGCGCCCCGCATTGATTTGAGGCATCGATCAGCGCGGCAAGCTTGCCTTCGATCGGCCGCGCAAGCCCCGCCCCGAACAGCCCATCGACGATCACTTCGGCATCGGCAAGCAGATCGGGGCCAAGCGATCCGACGGCGCCCTTGAACCGTGCCGCCATGTGAGCGGCATCGGCCGGGAGCTTGGCCGGATCGCCATCGAAGCCGAGGCGCACACCATAGCCGCGCTCCAGGAGATGCCGTGCCGCGACGAAACCGTCGCCGCCGTTGTTGCCGGGACCGCACAGCACCGCGACCGTCGAGGCATCGGGAAAGCGCGCCGAGATCTCATCGGCGACGCCGCGGCCCGCGTTCTCCATGAGCACCGCACCGGGCACGCCGCCCTCAATGGCGAGGCGGTCGGCGCGTCCCATTTCCTCCGCGTTCAACAGCTCATGCATGGCTTGCCTTCCGGCGACCTTGCGTTCGGGTCCGAGGCATTTCTGCACGAATATTAGGCGTGCCGCCTATATAGTGGGCACGCGTCCAATTCGTTTCGCCTTCACAATTTGCGATTAGGCGATATGGTGCTGGAATCATTTGAAAAACTTTCGCACATAAAGTTGGCACATTGCGTGCTTTGGCTGGCGCGTAGTGCTTTTAATTAGCGGCGCGACTTCGCGGCGAAGGGCTGCTGTGCGTTGCTGGGAGGTATCACGAAGAATGAAAAAGATTGAAGCGATCATCAAGCCCTTCAAGCTCGACGAGGTGAAGGAAGCCCTGCAAGAGATTGGGCTTCAGGGCATCACTGTAACCGAGGCCAAGGGGTTCGGCCGGCAAAAGGGACACACCGAACTTTACCGCGGCGCCGAGTATGTTGTTGATTTCCTGCCTAAAGTGAAGCTCGAGCTCGTGCTTGGCGACAACATGGTGGAAAAGGCCGTCGAAGCCATCATCGCCTCGGCCAAGACCGGCCGCATCGGCGACGGAAAGATTTTCGTCTCGAACGTCGAGGAAGCCGTGCGCATCCGGACGGGCGAAACCGGAAACGATGCTATCTGACAACTGACGGTCCGGAGAAGTTCAGACTATAAATGGAAGCAACCTAACAGCCGCCCTTCGAACGGGCGGCTCAAGCACGCATGACAGGGAGTGGAAATGGCAGACGCAAAGAGCATTGCTAAGAAACTCAAAGACGAGGAGATCAAGTTCGTCGATCTGCGCTTCACCGATCCCAGGGGGAAGCTGCAGCACGTGACGATGGACTCGGCCCTCATGGACGAAGAAGCTTTTGCCGAGGGCGTGATGTTCGACGGGTCGTCGATCGCCGGTTGGAAGGCGATCAACGAGTCGGACATGAAACTCATGCCGGACTGCAACTCGGCAGTGATCGACCCGTTTTTCGCGCAGAGCACGTTGGCCGTGTTCTGCGACGTGCTCGAGCCGCTCACCAACGAGCCCTACGAGCGCGATCCGCGCTCCATCGCCGGCAAGGCGCAGGCCTATATGCAGCAGACGGGCGTGGGCGACACCGCGGTGTTCGGTCCCGAGGCGGAGTTCTTCGTCTTCGACGACGTCCGCTTCACCGCAGACCCCTATAGCTGCGGGTTCCGCGTCGACTCCACGGAGCTGCCGTCAAACATGGGCACCGAGTACGAGATGGGCAATCTCGGCCACCGGCCGCGCACCAAGGGCGGCTACTTCCCCGTGCCGCCGGTCGATTCCGCGCAAGACCTCCGCTCGGAGATGCTTTCGGTGATGTCCGAGATGGGCGTCAAGACCGAGAAGCACCACCACGAGGTGGGCGCCGCCCAGCACGAGCTCGGCATCAAGTTCGGTCCGATCATCGAGACCGGCGATGCGATGCAGATCTACAAATACGTGATCCACAACGTGGCGCATGTGTACGGCAAGACCGCGACCTTCATGCCGAAGCCGATCTTCGGCGACAATGGCTCGGGCATGCATACGCACCAGTCGATCTGGAAGGACGGCAGCCCGATTTTCGCCGGCGACAAATACGCCGACCTTTCGGACATGGCGCTGCACTATATCGCCGGCATCCTGAAGCATGCCAAGGCGCTGAACGCCTTCACCAACCCTAGCACCAACTCCTATAAGCGTCTGGTGCCGGGCTACGAGGCGCCGGTGCTGCTGGCCTACTCCTCGCGCAACCGCTCCGCATCGTGCCGCATTCCGCTCGGCACGGGTCCGAAGTCGAAGCGCGTCGAGGTGCGCTTCCCCGATCCGACCGCGAATCCGTATCTCGCTTTCGCCGCCATGCTCATGGCCGGCCTCGACGGCATCGAGAACAAGCTCGATCCGGGCGATCCGATCGACAAGAACCTCTACGATCTGCCGCCGGAGGAGCTCGAGAAAGTGCCGACCGTATGCGGGTCGCTGCGCGAAGCTTGCGAGTCGCTGGACGCCGACCGCGCCTTCCTCAAGAAGGGCAACGTGTTCACCGACGATGCGATCGACGCTTATCTGGAGCTGAAGATGGAAGAGGTGGAGCGCTTCGAGATGATGCCCCACCCGATCGAGT
>CAYWIA010000084.1:0-9205 GCA_964458245.1 uncultured Methyloceanibacter sp.
TCGATTTCGGCGACGTCGATCGTGCCGCGGTTGCGGAAATAGACGACGACGATGGCGAGCCCGATCGCGGCCTCGGCGGCCGCCACGGTGAGCGCGATCAGGGTGAAGATCTGCCCGACGAGATCGCCGTGGAAGGCGGAGAAGGCCACGAGATTGAGATTGACCGCGAGCATCATCAGCTCGATCGACATGAGGATGACGATGACGTTCTTGCGGTTCAAGAAGATGCCGAAGATGCCGATGGTGAACAGCACCGCGGCGACGGTGAGATAGTGGCTGAGGCCGACGGTCATTTGAGCCCCTTCCCCGTCTCGACCTGGACCACCTCGATGGCCGTCTCGCGCGTGCGGCCGACCTGGACGGCGACGGACTGGCGGCGCACGTCGCGCTTGTGGTGAAGGGTGAGCACGATGGCGCCGATCATGGCCACCAGCAGAATGAGCCCCGCCGCCTCGAACAGATAGACGTAGCGGGTGTAGAGCAGCTCACCCAGGGCTTGGGTGTTGCTCATCTCGGAAGCCGGCGGCGTCGGCGCATCCCGGATGAGGTCCGGCGCGGTGAGCCAGGCGCCGACCACGAAGACCAGCTCCACGAGAAGCAGAATGCCGACGATGGCGCCGACTGGCAGATATTTGAGAAAGCCCGCGCGCAGCTCGGCGAAATTCACGTCGAGCATCATCACCACGAACAGGAACAGCACCATGACCGCGCCGACATAGACGACCACCAGGATCATGGCGAGGAACTCGGCGCCAAGCAGCACGAACAGACCGGCGGCGTTGAAGAAGGCAAAGATGAGATAGAGCACCGCATGCACCGGGTTCTTCGCGGCGATCACCATCACGCCGGCGCCGACGCACATCGTGGCGAACAAATAGAAGAACAACGCGGAGAGCATCATGCAGCCTTCTTCGTGCTGACTAGCAGATCAAAGCAGAGCCCGGCGCGGCGGCCGGGCACGGAAAAGAGATTTGCCCCCAAGATCCCCACGATCCCCTCATCGATACGGCGCATCGAGCGCGATATTCTTGGCGATCTCGCGCTCCCAACGGTCGCCGTTCGCGAGCAGCCGGTCCTTGTCGTAATAGAGCTCCTCGCGGGTCTCGGTGGCGAATTCGAAGTTCGGCCCCTCGACGATGGCCTCGACGGGACAGGCCTCCTGGCAGAAGCCGCAATAGATGCACTTCACCATGTCGATGTCGTAGCGCGTGGTGCGCCGCGTGCCGTCATTGCGGCGCGGACCGGCCTCGATGGTGATGGCCTGCGCCGGACAGATCGCCTCGCAGAGCTTGCAGGCGATGCAGCGCTCCTCGCCATTGGGGTAGCGCCGCAGCGCGTGCTCGCCGCGGAAGCGCGGCGAGAGCGGGCCCTTTTCGTATGGATAGTTGAGAGTCGCCTTGGGGCCGACGAAGTATTTCATGGCGAGCCAGAAGGCCGACAGAAACTCCAGCAGCAGAAGCGATTTGGCGGCTTGGGCAACGCGCATCACGCGTCAACTCCTCTCAAATACCGTATTGCCAAAGGCGCAAGACCGCGGCCACGACCACGACGGCGGCAAGCGACAAGGGTAGAAACACCTTCCAGCCAAGCCGCATCAGCTGATCGTAGCGATAACGCGGCACCATGGCCTTGACCATGGAGACGAGGAAGAACAGGAATCCGACTTTCAGAACGAACCATAGCACGCCCGGTATCCAGGTGAAGGGCGCGACCGGAAAGGGCGGAAGCCAGCCGCCGAGGAAAAGGACCGTGCCCAGCCCGCACAACAGGATAATGGCGACGTACTCGCCCAGCATGAAAAGCATGTAGGGGGTCGAAGAGTACTCGACCATGAACCCGGCCACGAGCTCCGATTCCGCCTCCAGGAGGTCGAAAGGCGGCCGGTTGGTCTCGGCGAGCATCGAGATGAAGAAGATGACGAACATCGGGAACAGCGGCAGCCAATACCAGCCGAGCAGGCCCCAGCCCCGGTCTTGGGCCATAACGATATCCGTGAGATTGAGCGAGCCGGCGACGAGCAGCGCCGTGATGATCACAAAGCCCAGGGAGACCTCGTAGGAGACCATCTGTGCCGCCGAACGCAGGGCGGCGAGGAAGGCGTATTTCGAATTCGAGGCCCAGCCGGCGATGATCACGCCATAGACCTGCAGGCTCGAGATGGCGAAAATATAGAGGACGCCGACATTGATGTCGGCCACGGCCCAGCCCTTGTCGACGGGCATTACCGCCCAGGCGGAAATCGCAAGCCCGGCCGTGATGATCGGCGCCATCAGGAACAGGCCCTTGTTGGAGCCCGCCGGGATGATGACCTCCTTGAAGACGAACTTCAGAAGGTCGGCGAAGGACTGCCACAAGCCGAAAGGCCCGACCACGTTCGGCCCGCGCCGCATCTGCACCGCAGCCCAGACCTTGCGGTCGGCATACAGCACGAACGCGATGACAATCAGCAGGACGACGATCAGCGCCACGCTATGGGCAACGATGAGCGCGGTCGGCAATCCGTAATTGGTCCAGAATTCAACCATCGGTGCCGGTCGCCTTCTCGGGTCCGCCGGCGTGCATGGCGCTCAAACTCGCCATGATGGCGGAAGCGCGGGCCACGGGATTGGAGAGGTAATAGTCGTCGATGACGAGGCCGAAACGATCCTTGCCGGGTTTGGCGGGCTTGCCGGCAAGCGTCTCGATGGCGGCGGCGTCCGCCGGCTCCACGAGATCGAGCAGCGCCAGATGCGGGCACGCCGCGTACATCTTCGCGCGCAGCTCTTGCAGGCTGTCGAAGGGAAGCGGCCGGCCCAGCACGCCGGACAACGCCCGAAGGATCGTCCAGTCCTCGCGGGCCTCACCCGGGGGGAAGATGGCGCGGGTGGTCATCTGCGCGCGCCCTTCGGTATTCACATAGGTGCCGTCTTTCTCGGTGTAGGCGGCGCCCGGCAAGATCACGTCGGCGCGGTGCGCGCCTCGGTCGCCGTGGCTCCCCTGATAGATGACGAAGGCATCGCCGAGACGGCTTGCGTCGATCTCGTCGGCCCCGAGCAGATAGACGACTTTGAGATCGCCTTTCCCCGCGGCGTCGAGCATGGCCTCCACGTCGAGACCGCCCTTCCCCGGCACGAAGCCGAGATCGAGCCCTGCCACACGACCAGCGGCGGTATGCAGCACGTTGAAGCCGTTCCAGCCGTCGGTGAGCGCGCCGATCTTCTTCGCGGCCTTGGCGGCGAGCGCAAGGACCGCCGCGCCGTCAGGCCTCGCAAGCGCCGCCTGGCCCAAGACAATCATGGGCTTCTCCGCCTCTTGCAGGGTCTTGGCAAAGGCATGAGAGCCGTCGGCGATCTTGGCGAGGGTCTCGGGGCCGGCGCCGAGATAGTCGCAAGGATAGGTGAGGTCGACTTCCGTCCCGATCAGGCCTACCGGCAACAGGCCCTTCAGCTGGTGCCAACGCTTCAGAACGCGCGCATTGAGCACCGGCGCCTCGACGCGCGGATCGGTGCCGACAAACAGAACAGCGTCCGCGTCCTCGATGCCGCCGATCGTGGTGTTGAACAGATAGGTCGCGCGGCCCAACGAAGGATCGAGCTTGGCGCCGTCCTGGCGGCAATCGATGTTCGGCGAGCCGAGCCTGTCGGCGAGTGCCTTCAACGTGTACATGTCTTCGGCGGCGGCGAGATCGCCGGCGATGGCGCCAAACTTCTTGCCGTCAAGGCCGCTTAGCTTTGCCGCGATCGCCGCGAAGGCCTCGTCCCAGGTGGCGGGCTCGAGCTTGCCGCCACGTTTCAGGTAAGGGCGGTCGAGACGCTGCGTGCGCAGACCGTCCCAGACATGGCGCGCCTTGTCGGAAATCCATTCTTCGTTCACCGCGTCGTTGATCCGCGGCAGAATGCGCAAGACCTCGCGGCCGCGGGCATCGACCCTGATGGCCGAGCCGAGCCCATCCATGACGTCGATGGAGGGCGTCTTGGTGAGTTCCCAGGGACGGGCGAGAAAGGCGTAGGGTTTGGCCGTCAGGGCGCCGACCGGGCAGAGATCCACCACATTGCCTGACAGGTTCGAGTGCATACCGTGCTCGAGATAGGTGGTGATCTCCATATCCTCGCCGCGGCCGATCGCGCCCAACTCCTGGACGCCTGCGACCTCGCTCATGAAGCGGACGCAGCGCGTGCAGTGAATGCAGCGCGTCATGAACGTCTTGATCAGAGGCCCAAGATATTTGTCCTCCACGGCGCGCTTGTTGTCCTGGAAGCGGCCGGCGTCGAAGCCGAACGCCATGGTCTGGTCTTGCAGATCGCACTCGCCGCCTTGGTCGCAGATCGGACAATCGAGCGGGTGATTGATGAGCAGGAATTCAAGCGTGCCTTCTTGCGACTTTCGCGTGGTCGCGGACTGGGTCAGCACCGTCGGCGGCGTGCCGTCCCGGTTGGGCCTCAGATCGTTCACGGACATGGCGCAGGAGGCTACGGGCTTCGGCATGCCGACGACTTCCACGAGACACATGCGGCAATTGCCGGCGATGGAGAGACGCTCGTGGTAGCAGAAGCGCGGAATCTCGACGCCGACCATGTCGCAGGCTTGGATCAGCGTGATGCCGTCCGGGAAATCATGCTCGGTGTCGTCGATAATGATCTTCGGCATGGTCCCCTACTCCGCCGCCACCGGCACTGACGGCGATATCGGCTTGGTCGCGTTCCGGTCGATACGCTCCTCGATCACGTGGCGGAAATTCTTGATGAGGCCCTGGACCGGCCACGCCGCGGCGTCGCCAAGCGCGCAAATCGTGTGCCCCTCGACCTGGTAGCTCACATCGAGCAGCATCTCGATCTCGGCTTTCTCCGCCTCGCCATCGGCCATGCGTTCCAGCACCCGCCACATCCAGCCGGTGCCCTCGCGGCACGGCGTGCACTGGCCGCAAGACTCGTGCTTGTAGAAATAGGAAATGCGCGCAATGGCCCGGATTATGTCGGTGGACTTGTCCATGACGATGATGCCGCCGGTGCCGAGCGCTGTTCCGGCTTCCTTCAAGCTATCGAAGTCCATCAGGACCGTGTCGCAGACATCGGCGGTGATGCAGGGCACGGACGAGCCGCCCGGGATGATGGCGAGAAGATTGTCCCAGCCGCCGCGCACGCCGCCGGCGTAGTAATCGATCAACTCGCGCAACGGAATGCCCATCTCCTCTTCCACGGTGCAGGGCTCGTTCACGTGGCCGGAGATGCAGTAGAGCTTGGTGCCGGTGTTGTTGGGCCGGCCGAGGCTCGCAAACCAGGTGGCGCCGCGCCGCAAGATGTCAGGTACCGAGGCGATGGTCTCGACGTTGTTGACCGTGGTGGGCGCGCCGTAGAGGCCGCAGTTGGCCGGGAACGGCGGCTTTAAGCGGGGTTGGCCCTTCTTGCCTTCGAGGCTTTCGAGCAGCGCCGTCTCCTCGCCGCAGATATAGGCGCCCGCGCCGTGATGTACGTAGAGGTCGAAATCCCAACCGTTGACGTTGTCCTTGCCGATGAGTTTGGCCTCATAGGCTTCGTCGATAGCCGCTTGCAGGATCTCACGCTCGGCGATGAACTCGCCGCGAATGTAGATATAGGAGGCATGCGCGCGCATGGCGAAGCCGGCGAGCAGCGCGCCCTCGATGAGAAGATGCGGGTCGTGGCGCATGATCTCCCGGTCCTTGCAGGTGCCGGGCTCGGATTCATCGGCGTTGACCACGAGATAGCTGGGGCGGCTGTCGTTCTTCGGCATGAACGACCATTTCAGCCCGGTGGGGAAGCCTGCTCCACCGCGCCCGCGCAAGCCCGACGCTTTGACCTCGTCGATGACGGCGTCTTGGCCGCGCGCAATCATCTCCTTGGTGCCGTCCCAAGCGCCGCGGGCGCGCGCCGCCTCGAGACGCCAACTCCGGAGACCATAGAGATTCTTGAAGATGCGGTCCTTGTCGGCGAGCATCAGTGGGGCCTCGGCTTCTTCAAGGGCGGCTTGGGCACGGCTGTCTCGCGGACATTGGCCGCGGCGCCGGGACGCTTTGCCTCGGCATCCACGAGCGCCGGTCCGGTGCAGCCGAAGTCGGGGCCGGATGTGTCGTTTGCATAGATGGACGCGTCGGTGAGGGTGTTCGGGCCGCTCAAGGGCGCGGAGGTCTTGCGTCCGTTCTGCGGCCCGGGCTCGACGTGCTCGCCCTTGCGGAGTTTCTCGAGGATCGACTCGAAATTCTCCGGCGTCAGGTCCTCGTAATAGTATTTGTTGATTTGAGCCATGGGCGCATTCACGCATGCGCCGAGGCACTCAACCTCGGTCCACGAGAACATACCGTCTTTGCTGACGGTGTCCTTGGGGCCGATATGTTTGCGGCAGGCATCCTTGATGTCCTCGGCGCCGCGCAGCATGCAGGGCGTGGTGCCGCACACTTGCACGTAGTAGCGGCCGACCGGCGCGAGATTGAACATCGTGTAGAAGGTGACGATCTCGTAGACGCGGATGTAGGCCATGCCGAGCATGTCGGCGACGGTGCGCAAGGCCGGCTCCGAGATCCAGCCGCCCATCTGCTCCTGCGCCCGCCACAGCAGCGACAGCACGGCGGAAGCCTGGCGGCCTTCCGGGTATTTCTTGATCTCAGCCTTGGCCCAGTCGAGATTCTCGGGCGTGAAGGCGAAGCCTTCAGGCTGTTCCGCAGCGAGGCGTCGGACACTCATCTCTATCTTCTATGATCCCGCGCGAGGCGTTGCCCAGTCTTGCGCGAGTCGCTCCTAACTTAGTTCCGTAAGGTCTTGGAGACTCTCCCTGATCCCGCGCCATTTCGCAACTGCACAAAGGGTCAACGGTCAACCTCTCCAAAGACAATATCGATTGACCCGAGCACTGCCGACACGTCCGCCAACATGTGGCCGCGGCAGAGGAATTCGAGCGCCGCGAGGTGGGGGAAGCTCGGCGCGCGAATCTTGCAGCGATAAGGCCGGTTGGTGCCGTCGGCGATCAGATAGACGCCGAATTCGCCCTTGGGCGCCTCAACGGCGGCGTAGGCTTCGCCTTCCGGGACGTGATAGCCCTCCGTGTACAGCTTGAAGTGGTGAATGAGGGATTCCATGGATCCCTTCATGCGGGCACGGGAGGGCGGCACCATCTTGTGGTTGTCCACGGTGACGGGGCCCGGTGTGGTGGTGAGCCGCTCGCAACATTGCTTCATCAGGCGGGTCGCCTGGCGCATCTCCTCCATGCGGATGAGGTAGCGGTCGTAGCAATCGCCGTTCTTGCCGATGGGAATGTCGAATTCGAGCTCGTCGTAGCATTCGTAAGGCTGGCTTTTGCGCAAGTCCCACGCCGCGCCCGTGCCGCGGATCATGACGCCGGTAAAGCCGTGGGCCCAGGCGTCCTCCTGGCTGATCACGCCGATATCGACGTTCCGCTGCTTGAAGATGCGGTTTTCGGTCAGCAGGCCCTCGATGTCGTCGCAGACTTTGAGGAACGGATCGCAGAAGGCGTAGATGTCGTCCACGAGCTTCGGCGGCAGGTCCTGGTGCACGCCGCCGGGGCGGAAATAGGCCGCGTGCATCCGGCTGCCGCTCGCCCGCTCATAGAACACCATGAGCTTCTCGCGCTCCTCGAAGCCCCAGAGCGGTGGGGTGAGCGCGCCCACGTCGAGGGCTTGGGTGGTGATGTTGAGCAGATGCGACAGGAGGCGGCCGATCTCCGAATAGAGCACGCGGATGAGTTGGGCGCGCTTCGGCACGGTGAGCCCGACCAGCTTCTCCACCGCGAGCGCGAAAGCGTGCTCCTGGTTCATGGGCGCGACATAGTCGAGCCGGTCGAAATAGGGCACGGCCTGGAGGTAGGTCTTGTACTCGATCAGCTTCTCGGTGCCGCGGTGGAGCAGGCCGATATGCGGATCGACGCGCTCGACCACCTCGCCGTCGAGCTCGAGCACGAGGCGCAGCACGCCATGGGCGGCGGGATGCTGGGGGCCGAAATTGATGGTGAAGGTGCGGTCGGCGCCTTCGCGTTTGCCGCTGTCGATGGGCGGCGTCTCGGTGTCGGTCTCGGCCATCACGCGTCCACCTTTACCGGTCCCTTAGCGCGCTTGGCGGCGACGCCTCTTTCGAAGCGATCCCAGCCGACGATGAAGCGCTCATGGGTGCCGGACCCGATCTCGTCGACGCCGTCATGGGCGCTGACCTTGAACTTGGCGCGGGGGCCGCGCAGCTCGATGCACTCGGCCTCGACGGTGACGGTGAAGCCCACGGGCGTCGCCGATTTGTGCGAGACGTCGATATGCGTGCCGAGGCTCCCCTCGCCTTCGTCGAGATGCGGCTCGAGAAGCTGCACGCAGGTCCATTCCATGAGCCCGACCATGAAGCCCGTGGCGAACACGTCCGGCATGGTCTGAAGCTGCGGCGCCTCGTCATAAAGGTGCGGCACGGTCTTGGTGGCGGGCACTTGGTAGGAGAAGCTGTGCTTCAGCCCGATCTTAAGGGACGATTTCACGTGTCCCCCTTCCGGTCGGGGGCTAAGCCCGCCTTCTCGTCCCCAGGGATGGCCGTGTCCATCGCTTCCCAGGGACTGAGAAAGTCGAAATTGCGGAACTCCTGCATCAGCTTCACCGGCTCGTAGACGACGCGCTTCAGCTCGTCGTCGTAGCGGAGCTCCACGAAGCCCGTGAGGGGAAAATCCTTGCGCAGAGGATGCCCCTGGAATCCGTAGTCGGTCAGGATCCGGCGCAAGTCCGGATGCCCGTCGAACAGAATGCCGTAAAGGTCGAACGCCTCGCGCTCGAACCAGTTGGCCGCGGGAAAGATCTCGACCAGGCTCGGCACCGGCGTCTCGGCGCTGGCGGTGATGCGCACGCGGATGCGCTGGTTCTGCCAGGGACTCAGCAGATGATAGACGACATCGAAGCGCTCCTCGCGCTCGGGATAGTCGACCCCGCAAATATCGATGAGGCAGCCGAAGCGGCAGCGCTCGTCGTCGCGCAAGAAGGTGATGACATCGCGAATCCGGTCGCGCTTCGCCTCGATGGTGAGCTCACCGAGCGCCACCTCGAAGCGCACAAGCTTCGGCCCTAGCTTCCCGGTGAGGTAGCCGCCCAGCTTATTCAGCGCGTCGTCCATCAAAGCTCCAGGACCAGAGCGGGTCAGCGATCGATCGTGCCAGTCCGCCTGATCTTCTTCTGCAGGAGCAGCACGCCGTAAACGAGCGCTTCGGCCGTCGGCGGGCAACCCGGAACGTAAAT
>CAYWIA010000085.1:0-7089 GCA_964458245.1 uncultured Methyloceanibacter sp.
GTGAAGCGATAGCAGCCGGCGAGAAAGCCGAGCGCGGCAAGATCCGGATCGGGCATGGGACCGGCAAAGCGATAGTCACCGGCGGGCAACTTCCCAGGCAGGCACCCTGTGAGCAAGGGAGCGTCCTTCGCCCAGTCGGCGCCGGCCGTGCCGAACAGGATCTTGCCGATGGCACCCGTCTCGTCGGGCACCGGCAGCACGGCACCTTGGTCCGGCTTCCAGTCCCGCGCCTCGGCCCAGCGGCGTTCGAGATCGCTCAAGTCCCCGAGATCGTCGTCAGAGGCGACCGGCACGATGGAGATTGCGTCCGTGCCGCGCGCAAGCAGCAAGTCTTCGAGGGTGTGGCGTGTGGCGTCGAGCGTCGTCGCTTTGGAAGGCATGAAAAGACCCGGACGTGTCTTGAAGGAGCCGCGCATTAATGGCAGGGGAGCGGAAACATGACAATGGCGGAAGGCGGAACAATGACAGGGACAGGCTACACGCTGGTCATCGGGGACAAGAACTACTCGTCCTGGAGCTTGCGTCCTTGGCTTGCCCTCAAAGCCTGCGGAGCCGCGTTCGAAGAGGAACGCATCCGCCTGCGGCAAGCTGACAGCAAGGCCGAGATCTTCCGCCATTCACCGTCGGGCAAGGTCCCGGCGCTCAAGACCGATATCGGCGTGATCTACGACAGCCTCTCGATCATGGAATACCTCGCCGAGCAGCACCCCGAGGCCAAGCTCTGGCCCGAGTCCCGAGAGGCGCGGGCTGCGGCCCGTTCCATTTCCGCCGAGATGCATGCGGGCTTTCAGGCGCTGCGCAACGACATGCCCATGGACCTCATCTCCCAACTGCCGATGCCCGAGATGAACGAGGTGCTGGACAACAATATCCGGCGGATCATCGCCCTGTGGCACGATACGCGCGAGCGGTTCGGCCAAGGCGGGCCCTTCCTGCTCGGCGCCTTCACCAATGCGGACGCCATGTACGCCCCGGTGGCGACGCGCTTCCGCACCTATGGCGTGCCGCTCGGGGACTTTGGGGACGACGGCACGGCAGCCGCCTATGTGGAGACGATCTATGCCATGCCGGACATGGCCGATTGGCGCCGCGGCGCGGAAACCGAGATGCGGGAGCGCGGGCTCGTCTAACAGAACTCGCTCCAAGACAGGCGCCATCTCGGAAAGACCATGAAGCCTCAGCCTCATGGTTAAGACTTTATATACGCCTGTCTCACATCATGACAGCCAGTGAAATCAGTGACCTCGGCTCGCGGCTTGCCGCGTCCGTTAAGGACTGCTTAAGCAATGGCACACACCTCCCGGCCGCGCCGCTCCATGGTGATCGCGCTACTCGCAACCACCGCGGCGGCGTCCCTTCTCGGCGCTTGCTGTCAGACCGGCGGCGACCTGTCCTCACGCGACCCTGGCGAGGTTCAGATGACGGCGGCGGAGGCGGCCGAGGCGACGTCGCAATCGGCAGTCACTTATGCCAAGAACCCGAGAGACTTCGACGCCGCGCTCGGCTATGCCAAGTCGCTGCGCGCCATCGGCAACAAGCAGCGCGCACTTGACCTTTTGCAGACTGCATATCGCGCCGATCCAGCTCCAGCGACGTAGAGGCCGGATCGAGTGACTAGCGACGCCGCATATTCTCTTGACGAGCAGCCTGACGACGAGTTGGCCGGCGCGGCGGAGCCGCGCGCCCGTCCCGTCCCTCGCGCGAACATCGAAGCTTTCTGCGAGGATCAGCACACGGCGGCCGTCATTCAGAAAGCGTCGGAGGATCGCCGTCTCTCCAAGGCGCATGTCACTGTGCAGATGGGGGGCGTGGAAGCGGCCATCGGCTTCTATCGGGACGCCTCGACGCCAAACCTGATCGTCATCGAGTCGCTGCTCGACCCTAAAGGAATGCTCACCGATCTGGAGCGTCTGGCCGAGGTCTGCGATCCGGGCACCAAGGTGATCGCCATCGGACACATCAATGACGTGCTGCTTTATCGAGAGCTTCTGCGCCGCGGCGTCAGCGAGTATGTCGTGGCGCCGATGACCGCGCCGCTGGTGATCGAGAGCATTGCCTCGGTTTATCCCGACCCGGAAAACGGACCGGTGGGACAGACCATTGCCTTTATCGGTGCCAAGGGCGGTGCGGGGTCCAGCACCGTATGCCACAACACGGCCTTCGCCATCGCTAACGCTCTGAAAAGCAATGTGGTCATCGCCGATCTCGATCTGCCGTTTGGTACGGCCGGGCTCGATTTCAATCAGGACCCGCTGCAAGGCATCGCCGACGCGCTGGCCACGCCTGAGCGTCTTGATGAAGGTCTTCTTGACCGGCTATTGTCGCGCTGCTCCGACCATCTCAGCCTGTTCGCCGCGCCGACCGCACTCGACCGCCCCTACGACCTTGATAGGAGCGCATGCGAGACGGTCCTTGACGTGGTCCGCGAGAACGTGCCGTGGGTCGCTGTTGATTTGCCCCATCTGTGGACCGGCTGGGCCAAGGAAGTGGTGCTAAAGGCCGACCACGTTGTGCTTACGGCGATGCCGGACCTCGCCAGCCTGCGTAATACCAAGAACCTTGTGGATGAGCTCAAGGCCGCGCGGCGGAACGATCGGCCGCCGATGCTTTTGCTCAACCAAGTCGGTGTGCCGAAGCGCCCGGAGATCTCCGTGAAGGATTTCGGTCACGCCATTGAGCTGGTTCCGCAGATCGTCATCGATTTCGACGCGCAGCTTTTCGGCAGAGCGGCGAACAACGGCCAGATGATCGAAGAAATCTCGGAGAAGTCGAAGACTGCCGATGCCTTCCGAAATTTGGCCAATCTTATCACCGACCGAGTTGAGCAAAAGAGCGACCCCTCGTCCCTCCTGAAGCCCTTGCTCGACCGTCTGAGACTTACCAAGGCACGCGGGTAAGAAGAAGAAACATTCTGAATACGGAGTAATCCTGCGGCACCGGCGCTCCGCTAAAGGCTACAGCAGCGGAAAGTCCGCCAAGGAGTGTCGAGGCGGAGCCGCATCAACCTGCTGATGCGCGCTCGGAGTTAAAGCCAAAGCCGTCCCACGCCGAAGCCGGTGCGCAAGCCCACGGTGCGCACGGTCTCCGAGGAGTATTACGTTGAAAGACGACAGTCTCCAACGCGCTCCTCACCCACCCGTTGCAAGCATCGGCGATTGGCGCTTATCTTGCGTCATTAACGTGCCATGCGGCTAGACCAAGAGGCATGGTCATCAGGGAGGCGCATGTGGCAGGACTGCGAGCGGCTGTATTCGGGTTCGCAGCGGCCGCGATGGTCTGTGCCTTCGCGTCGGGAGCCACATTCGCCCAATCCAGCGCGGCCAAGAAGTCGCCCACGCCGCCGGGCGGCGCCGCGCCCAAGGCCAACGTGGCCGGCAGCTTCGGCAACTGGACCCTGCTATGCGGAAAGGAAGGCGACGACAAAACGGCGGAGGAGCGCTGCTCGCTCGTCCTGCCGTTAATGGAGAAGGAATCCCAGAAGCTCGTCTTCCGCGTGATCCTCACTTATGGACCCCAAGGCCGGCTCGTGCTGCGCGTGGACGGTCCGACGGGGGTGGCGCTGCAGCGTGGCGTCGAATTTTCCCCCGACACCCGGAAGATCTATCGCATGCCGTACCAGACCTGCCTCCCCATGGGCTGCAAGGCGCTCCTGATCGTGGAAGACGACATGCGGAAAGAGATCGCCAAATCCAAGCAAGGCAGCATCACCGTCTATGCACTCAACGGCAAGCCGGTGAAGACCATGACCGCGCTCACCGGCTTTGCGGCGGGCATGAAGGCGCTGGAAAAGCATCGCCAAGGGAAACAGTAGCCGGCGCGCGGCGGGCGCCGCGGATCAGCGCAGGATCTGTTCCAGTTCGGAATCCATGGCTTCGTCGGCATCGCCCTGATCGGGCTCGCCGCCTTGCAGCGGCGCCAGCGCTTGCGGCGTCGCTTGCGGCGCGCGGCCGCCGCCGATCTGGACATTGCCGAGGAAGCGGCCGATGGCCTCGCCGACAGGGCGGCCTTTGAACTTCTTCTGAAGCGCCTGGCCTATCTTGCTCACCGCCTTCGAGGCGTTCTCCGGGTTGGCGAACACGCTGCCGATCTGCGGCCGGATGCGCGGGTCGGCCAGCGGGCCCTCGACGCGCACCGGCACGGTGAGGCCGGCCAGGTCGTTGGCGCCGCCGCGGCCTTCGGGTCCGGCGATAATCTCCGGGTTGGCGAGAATGTCGAGATTGCCGTTGGGCACATCCACGGTGCCTTCGGCGGTCACCTGCAGCAGTGGGCTGACCATCTTCAGATTCTTTGTCTCGGCGATGCCGTCGGTGATGATGAAGCTGCCACCGAGATCGCTAAACGCGGTCTTCGCGCCCGCGCCTTGCTGGAAATTGAAATCCCCTTCGCCTAGCGCGCTGATGAAGGCGGTGATGTCGATCCCCTCGATGGCGCCTTCGGTCACTACGAAAGCTCCACTTCCCTTGAGCGAGGATTTGATCGCCTCGGCATCTTGGCCTTCACCCGCCAGCGATACATCGAGCTTGGTGCGGCCCCCGATCATGCTGAACTGCGCCGCATCGGTGAGAAGCGGCTTCGCTTGGACGCCGTCGAGGCGAAAGTCGCCGGTGAAGCTGGGGATGGGCTTGGATGCATCGACGGTCAGCGTGCCGCTGGCATGGCCGTCATAAAGTTCCATGCCGCCGAGCGTCGCATCCATCACGCCATCGCGGAACACGACGCCGAGCGAGCTGGGGCCGATATTGAGGTGGCCAACGCGCGTCTTGCGCACGTTGAGATTGACGTCGGCATCGAACGAGGCAGGCGGGGCCACGCGCGAGGCTTGCGGGAGCGCGGCGAGAATGTCGGGAGACGCTGGTTCGGCCGCGTTGGGCGTAGGCGGTGCCGGCGGCGGCACGACGACCTGCTCCACTTCGACGGCGGGCGCGGACGGCTTGGAGAACCAGTCGCTGGTCGGCGCCGGTTGAGGCTGCGCCGGCGCGGTACGCTCCGGTGCGGCGTCCGCGCGCCGAGGCTCGTGCTGCTTCGCGCCTTCGAGGAAGGGATTGAGGTCCAGGTGATCGATGGCGAGCGCGGCGCGGATATGCGGCCGGGGCCGCGTCAGCGCGATGACCGCCTGGCCTTGTCCGCTTGCGTGCTCGAGTGCGAAGCGGGTGTTGGTCAAAGTGATCTCGCCTTCAGTCCAGGATACGTCGCTTGCCAGCTCGCCGTCTCCTATGGCGCTCGAGACAGCCGGGGTTTCGCGCATCCAGGCCAGCACCGAGGGAATAGAGGACGCCTTGGCCGAGAGCCGGCCTTGGCCGGTGAGATGCGGCGCGGTGGCGAGCGTGCCGTCGAAACGGGCGGCGATCGCTTTCGTGTCGAGCGCCAGCTGAATCTCGGCCGGCCGTTGCGCTCTCAGATCGGCGGGCGTGGTGACCTCGAAACTGAATTGGACCGTCTGGTCTTTCCACTCAAGCGTGCCGCCGCCGAGCAAGGGGGCGCCCACCGCCGGCAGGCTCAGCTGCGTGTCGATGTGCTCGATGCGCTTCTCTTCGGCATCGTCGCCGTCATAGACGATGACGACCGTACCGTCCTCGATGCGCACGTCCTTGAGAACCAAGTCGCGCCGCTTATCGCCGCCGCCGGTCATCTGCGCCTTGGCGAACCTGATCTTCTTGAGCGGCTCGTCCGCATCACCCCATCGCTGCGCCTCCTCGCCAAGACGCACGGTGAGCACAGGGCGCTCCAGAACGATGCGCTCGGCGTCGATCCGCCGGCTGAACAGATCGCTGAAAGCGAGATCGACCTTGAGCTTGGCGATGGAAAGATCGGCGGTGCCGGCTTGTGCGTCCGGGTCGACAATCTTGGCGTCGGAGATGACGATATGCGGCCCCGGCGTGAACAGGAGGATCGTCGAGCCGTTGACCGTGAGATCGCGGCCGGTCTGCTCCTTGATCCGGGCGGCGACCCGCGCCTCCACCCAGTCGGCGGAGAGGACTAGATTGACAGCGGCGAGCAGCACCAAGAGCACGCCCACGGCCGCGCCGCCGATCTTGAGCGTCTTGCCCCATGGGCCGCGCATCCATTCGCTGCGCCACCAGCGCGCAAGCGGGCTTAAGGCGCTTCCGAGAGCCAGGCGTGGCTGAGGCGACGGCTCTTGCGGCACTCGCGCGGGTAGTTGCGGCTTTTGAGAGTGTTGGCTGTGCATGGAGGTCCCGGACGAGGCGCGAATTAGCCCGACAATTGCGGTAAGAATAGGAAGCCCGTATGACGCGCGTCCGTCGCGCATTGCCAGCCGCAGGCCAAGGCGCTAGCGCACCAGGATGGCGTGATTGTCCCAATGGTAGCGCGAGGAGGTGCGCGCCACGATGCCGCCGGCGCCGCCGGTGGCGAGCGAGCCGTCGCCGCTGGTCAAAAGAAAGCTTGCGCTTTGATGGGTCGGCGCGAGCCCGCAGCCGTCGCCGAGCGCACAGGTCCCCAAGAAGCGCCGGGCCGCAACGTCCCAATAGGTAATGAGGCCGCCCTTCGGAGCCGAGGCGGCAACGATGGCGCCGCTGGCGTCGGCTGTCACCGACCCGATGTAATTGTTGAGCGCCGCTTGGGTCGCATCCGGGGTCGGCAGGAGGACAGGCTCCTCGCCCCGGCGGTGGAAGCCGATCAAGGGCGGCAGATCCCGTTCCGGTCCGCGGTACTGGCAGCCGAAGACGACCGTGTCGTTTTGCGCGACGGCGAGATGGCGGATCGACAGCTGATGGAGCTCGGGCGCTAGGCGCCGCTCCTCGACGAGGTCGCCCGACTCGATGTCCACATAGACGAGCGAAGGCTGCATGTCGGCCAGGTTTAGCTCCTCGCGCTTGCGGTCGGGATGGGTGAGGATACCGCCATTGGCCACGACGGCGGTCCGCCCGTCCGACAGCAACGCAAGGTCGTGCGGGCCAATGCCATAGCCGGCATGCTCGCCGATCTGCTTGTAGCCCGCGCTCGCGTCGCGCACCCCGATGACTCCCCGGCCCCGCTCGTAATCGTTTTCCGTGGTGTAGAGCAGCCGTCCGTCGGCGGAGAACACGCCATGGCCGAAGAAATGGCGGTCGGGCTTCGATGAGAACCAGA
>CAYWIA010000085.1:7189-9100 GCA_964458245.1 uncultured Methyloceanibacter sp.
GGGGGACGCTCAGCGCGGCGGTGGCACCGGCGAGACTCACGAGAAGCGTGCGCCTATCGAGCTGCATGCCAATCTCCATCCATCTCAGTCTCCATCCATGGCGTTGAAACCGAAGCTGAGGCCGGCGCCCTGCGCGATGAGACCCGACGCGGTGTCGCGCGCGCTCTTCAGGGCGACGCGCAAGGCCTCCAGCTTGTTACGCTGCGCCGGTTCCTGGACCGCCTCGGCGATAGGCGTATTCTCCGCTTCGAGAATCCGAATGACGCGATCGAGGTCGAACAGGATCGAATCCTCGACGCCGGGAGACTCGCCCGCGACGATGGCCGCGAAGCCGCTCCCGACAAACAGCTCCCGCACGCCTTTGAGGTTGCCGGCCATGTTCGGGAAGCTGAGACTGCTGCGCCAGAAGGCGGCAAGACGCGGGCGCGCCCGCTCGGACGACTCGCCGAGCGGCTTGCCGAGCTTCTGGTCCCGCACGAGCTCGATGCCGCCGCTGAACGCCTTGAACAGTTCAAGCGTCACGTCCTTTTGCGCGCGGTAAACCGGGTCGTTCGGACCCGGTGTCAGAAACGTCTTGCTGTAAGCCGAGCCCTCGCGCCAATCCTCGGCGACGGCGACGGCGATCCGCTCGATGCTCGTCGCGACGCTCAAGGCGAAATTGCAGCGAAAGCCGGTCTCCGGGTCGCCGCTCGTCAGGTCCTCGGCGCCCTTGCCGTACAGGAGATATTCGAGCGCGGGCAAGCCTTGAAGGGCGACGCTTTTCTCTGCAAGCCTGTCCGGCGAGGTCACCGTCTCGTCCTTCTTCAGAAGCGCACTCTGTACTTGACGCAGCCCGATGCCTTTCGGGTCCGGCCAGAAGAACAGCCGCTCATAACGGTGTGCCTGGTTAACCGGGCCGAACCTAAAGATCTCGACCTTGCTCCAGCTTTCGACGGCGGCGGCGAACGCCCCTTTCGCCGTCTCGAGCGCAGCCGCCGACGGCTTCGCGCATAGAGTCTCGGTCTTTTCCTTGAGAGCTCCGGCTTTCGTTTCGAAGTCGTTGTAGCCGGGGCGGATGACTTTGGTCAGCGCGTCCTGTGCGATGGCCGCGTGGTCGGTCTCGGCATGCGCGGCATGCACGCCGATGCAGAGAATCGCGAAACCTAGGACAAATGACCTCATAAGGCCCCTTAAAGCGAGTTCACGAAGGCCAGAAGGCGGTCGCGATCCTCCTTCGACAGTTCGGCAAAGGCATCGCGCGCGCCTTGCGCCTCGCCGCCATGCCAGAGGATCGCCTCGGTGAGATTGCGAGCGCGCCCGTCATGCAAGAACAGGGTGTGCCCGCTCACGGTCTCGGTCAAGCCGATGCCCCACAGCGGCGCCGTGCGCCATTCGGTGCCGCTCGCCGCGCCTTCAGGACGGTTGTCGGCCAACCCTTCGCCCATGTCGTGCAGCAGCATGTCCGTATAGGGATAGATCAGCTCGTTCGACAGATGCGGCTGATCCGGCACTTTGCCCGTGACCAACTTGGGCCGATGACACTTCACACAGCCCGCTTCGTAGAACAGAGCCTTGCCTTTGAGAATTTCCGGGTCGTCCGGGTTGCGCCGCTTGGGCACCGCGAGGTTCTGGGAATAGAACGTGACGAGATCGAACAATTCATCGCCCACCTCGACGTCCTGATATTTCGGCGA
Source organism: uncultured Methyloceanibacter sp. (assembly GCA_964458245.1). GTDB lineage: Bacteria > Pseudomonadota > Alphaproteobacteria > Rhizobiales > Methyloligellaceae > Methyloceanibacter. Next base: position 8,863 of record CAYWIA010000085.1, read on the forward strand.
AGCGCCCGACGGCGCATTGAGGCATTCCGATTGCTTCTTGGTGCAGTCGCCCGCGTGAAACGGCACCATCGTCGTCGAGATGCCGATGTCGCCGGCGAAGGCCTCGGCGGATTGCTGGGCGATGGTCGGCACGCCCGCCTTCCAGCCGAAGCGGCCGAGCATCACCTTCTCGTGCTCGCGGGACCAGACCCGGTTTGGCTTGCCCGAAATGCCGTCGCCGTCTTCGTCGTCCGGGTCG
>CAYWIA010000086.1:0-7806 GCA_964458245.1 uncultured Methyloceanibacter sp.
TCGGCTGGCGCCGCAAGTTAAGCTGTCGCGCACCCCCGGCCGCTGGCGCGAGCCTTTGTTGATCGTTCGGGGCAGCGACCTTCCCGAGTGGCAAAAATGACGTGTTCGCCGATGGCCAGCCGCTGGTTCATCGTGTCCGCAGTGCTAACGGTATGGCCAGCCGCTGCCTTCGCGCAGGGCGCAGGCGATCCTGGGGATGTCTATCCCGCCAATCATCCTGACTTGCTGGATGGGACGCTCTCCGGAAAGGGCGACCTCGAGGAAGACGAGAGGCCCAAGACCGGCTTCTTTCGACTGCCGACCGCGCTGGAACCCTGGTTTATGTTCAAGGATGGTATCGCCGACCAGTACGGGCTCCACTTCGGGGGCTCGTGGGGCGTGCTCTGGCAGGACTACTCGAACAGCTTCATCGACGAAGAAGACTCCGTCGGCCAAAAGTTCACTTTTAACGTCTCCTGGGAAATCCTCAATCGCGGGCGCCCGAACACACTCTGGTATGAGTTGGTGGTCGAGGATCGAGGCCCGATGGGCACAGAGTTCGCGCCGTTGCAGGCGGGACTGGCGACGGGCACCATCGTGCCGACGGCGGCGACCTGGGGCGAGTTCGATCTCGGTGTGACTCAAAACTACATCCGCCAAGATCTGTTCAACCACAGTGTTCAGTACGCGGTGGGCAAGGTCTTCGCACCCAACTTCATCAACCCGTTTCCATTCTTCGACGACAACCGCCAGTTCCTCAATCAGACCTTCTCGACGAGCCCAACGATCCCCGCGCCGCTCAGAGGCTTCGGCACTGTCGTCGCGTGGTATCCGACCCAGCTCGGCCTTTACGTGAAGGGCGGAATGTACACGAACCACAGCAGCGACACGGGCTTCACCGCGGACGAATTCTTCTCGGACCCGGAACATTTTTATCATGTTGAAGCGGGCTGGAGCGGGCTGGCGCGGAGCGGCGTGCCGGTCCAAGCGCGCGGGCCGATGGATGCGAACAATTTCAGCGTGACGCTTTGGCATCGCGATGCACAAGACTTCGGCGACCCGATATTCCACCCGGGATCGGAGGGCATCGCTTTCAACGCGAACTACTTGATTTTCGAGAACATCATGGCTTTCGCACGCGGCGGCTCGTCCGAGGGCTGGGTCACCGACGAGAACGTGACCGTGGGCTTCGGCTGGCGACCGCGGGTCGAGTATTCCGATCTGTTCGGCTTTGGCGTCGGCTGGGCCCAGCCTGCGAATGCTCTCTTGCGTGAGCAATACACTTACGAAGTGTTCTACCGCTTCATGCTGACGCCGAACCTGGCGCTCACGCCGGACGTTCAATTGATAACCGACCCCGCTCTCGATCCGAGCGAGGATGAGCTCTGGGTCTTCAGCTTTCGGTCCCGCGTCACCTTTTGAGCGAGGCGGCCGAACCGCAGCGCAAGTACCCCCTCAAGGACGACGCTCAGAACAAGATCATCAGGGCTCCCCAGACCAATACTGCAACTCTCGCCAAGCTCGCCCAAATTTGCGGCCCATCATATCCATTGGCGCTGCGCATGACTCCGACGACAGCGATGAGAATATAGGGAACAGGAATCAGAAAGAGCCCGACAGCCACCGCATCGGGCAAGCTCATCGCAACCGATGCGATAGCGGCGGCTGTGGCAACGATGCTGATGATCGTGCCGTAAACAACAGCGTATTCCCAAAACGCTTGTCGGAGCGGAAGTTCACCTCTCCACAATGACATTAATACGGCCATTGAGCCCGCCGCAGCTGGTTTGGGATAATTGGATCGGCTCTGCGCTTAGGGTTTCGTCGTTCCATCAATCGTCAGGCGGGACGGGGACGTTGTCGATGAGGCGCGTCTTGCCGAGATGGATCGCCGCCAGCACCCGCGCGGTCTTCACCGGACCGTGCAGGGGCTTCAGCGTGTCGGGATCACGCACGGCGACATAGTCCACGCGCAGACCCATCGCTTCGAGCTTGAAGCGCGCCGCTTCCGACGCATCGTCCGCGCCGCGGCCTTGCGCCAAGTCGCTCGCGACCTGCTGGATGGTTTGATGCAGAACCGGCGCGATGGCGCGTTCTTCCGGCGAGAGATAGGCGTTGCGGGAGGAGAGCGCGAGCCCGTCCGCCTCGCGCACGATCGGCGCGCCCTCGATCTCGACGGGGATATTCAGATCGCGCACGAAGCGCTTGATGACCAGGAGTTGCTGATAGTCCTTCTCGCCGAAGATCGCCGTGTCCGGCGCGCATTGCAGCAGGAGCTTGGCGACCACGGTGGCGACGCCGTCGAAATGGTTGGGGCGGCTCGCGCCGCACAGATCTTCGGTGAGATCGCCCACATGGACCTTGGTGGAGAAGCCCGGCGGATACATCTCGGCGGCGTCGGGCGCGTAGAGGAGATCGCTCCCGGCCGTGGCGAGGAGCTTTGCGTCGCGCGCTTCGTCGCGCGGGTAGGCGTGGAAATCCTCGCGCGGGCCGAATTGCAGCGGATTGACGAAGAGCGAGGTGACCACGCGGCCGCAATGGGCTTTGGCGCGCTTCACCAAGGCCAGATGGCCGTCATGGATCGCGCCCATGGTGGGCACGAGGGCGACGGTCTCGCCGCCCGCGCGCCACGCGGCGACACGGGCCCGCAAGTCGCGGACGGTCCTGACGGTCTCGATAGCGCCTGTCATGATCGGTCTCCGGAAGGGCCGCGACCATAGCGTCTCGTAGGATGCGCCCGGAAGGACTAAATTGCCGTTATGGGCGCGCCTCGAGCCGACACCGCCGCCACGCTTTCGCTGCCGAGCCGCGCGGCGATCGGCGAGGCCTTGCTCGCTGACGAAGATCAGCTAGTCACCGCGCTGATCGACCAGGCGCGCCTCAGCGACGACCAGAAGCGGCGCGTGACGGCAATGGCCACGCGTCTGGTCGAAGCGGCGCGGGCCGGGCGGCGGGAGTCCGGCGGGGTCGATTCCTTCCTGGCCGAATACGGGCTCTCCAGCGAGGAGGGCGTACTTCTCTTATGTCTCGCCGAGGCGCTGCTGCGGATCCCCGACGCCGCCACCGCCGACCGTCTGATCGCGGGGACGATCGGCTCGGGCGATTGGGCGCGGCATCTGGGGCATTCGGAGTCCGTGCTGGTCAACGCCTCCACCTGGGGGCTGATGCTGACCGGGCACCTGGTCGATTGGGGCGAGGACGACGGCGCCGATCTCGGCAGCCGGTTGCAGCGTCTGATCGGACGCAGCGGCGAGCCGGTCATCCGCCAGGCGCTGCGCCACGCCATGCGCATCCTGGGCAACCAGTTCGTGCTGGGGCAGACCATCGAGGAGGCGCTCGACAACGCATCGAACGAGAGCAGCCTAGGCTATCGCTTTTCCTTCGACATGCTGGGCGAGGCGGCCCGCACCTCTGAAGACGCCACGCGCTACGCCGACCGTTACTTGGAAGCGGCGGCCGCCATCGCCGCGTGGGCGGGCCCGCCGGACGCCCGGAGCGAAGACGCGCTGCGCATGCGCCCGGGCCTGTCGGTGAAGCTCTCGGCGCTCCATCCCCGCTACGACCCGTCGCAAGAGGCGCGGCTCCATGACGAGCTGCTGCCGCGGCTGCGCGCGTTGGCGCAGACCATGCGGGCGGCGTGGCTGCCACTCACCATCGACGCGGAGGAGGCGGAGCGGCTCGACTTGTCGCTGGCGCTGCTGGAGCCGTTGTTCGCCGATCCGGAGCTTGCCGGGTGGAACGGCTTGGGCGTCGCGGTGCAGGCCTATTCGAAGCGGACGATGCCGCTGATCGACTGGCTCGCGGCGATCGCCGAGATTACGGGGCGGCGCATCCCGGTGCGCCTCGTCAAGGGCGCCTATTGGGACAGCGAGATCAAATGGGCGCAGGAAGCGGGGCTCGCCGGCTATCCGGTGTTCACGCGGAAGGTCAATACGGACGTGTCCTATCTCGCCGCGGCGCGGGCGTTGCTGACGCGGCCCGATTGCTTCTTCCCGCAATTCGCCACCCACAACGCCCAGACCATCGCCGCCGTCGCCGAGATTGCGGGAGACGCGCCGTACGAGTTCCAGCGTCTCTACGGCATGGGCGAGGCGCTGCACCGGGAGGTGGTGCATCCGGAGTCCCTCGGGAAGCCCTGCCGCATCTATGCACCGGTGGGCGGGCATCGGGACCTGCTCGCTTATCTCGTGCGGCGGCTCCTGGAAAATGGCGCCAACACCTCGTTCGTCAATCGCCTGGCGGACGACGAGGCGCCCATCGCTTCCATCGTCGCCGACCCCGTGGAGAAGGCCGCGGACCTGCCGGAGAAGGCCAATCCGCTGATCCCCCTGCCGCCCAGACTGTTCGCGCCGGCGCGGAAGAATAGCCTCGGCCTGCCCCTGTGGGAGGCTTTGCTGCGGGCGCCGCTCCTGCGCGCCATCGAGGCGGCCCTGGCCGAGCCGGCCGCGGCGAACCCGATCGTTTCGGGAAAGGACATCGAGACGGGCGGCGCGGTGAGCGACATGACATCGCCCCACGACCGCCGCGTCGTTGTCGGGACCTGCCGCAGCGCGGACCAAGCGGCCATCGATGCGGCTCTCGATGCGGCGCGCGGGGCTCAAGAGGCCTGGGACGCCCGAGGCGGCGTGTCCCGGGCCGAGATGTTGGAACGCGCCGCCGATCTATACGAGGCCGAGCGCGCGCCGCTCATGGCGCTCATGGTGCGCGAGGCCGGCAAGACGCTGGGAAATGCGCAGAGCGATCTGCGCGAGGCGGTGGATTTCTTGCGGTACTACGCGGCCGAGGCCCGCGCCAAGTTCGAGATGCCGCGGACGCTGGTCGGGCCGACCGGCGAGCAGAACGAGATCTCGCTTCATGGGCGGGGCGTGTTCGCCGCCATCTCGCCGTGGAACTTCCCGCTCGCCATCTTCACCGGCCAGATCGCGGGGGCGCTCGCCGCCGGCAACGCCGTGGTGGCCAAGCCCGCGGAGCAGACGCCGCTGGTGGCGGCGCACGCGGTGCGGCTTCTGCTTAAGGCCGAGGTGCCGGGCGAGGTGCTGCATCTCCTGCCGGGACCCGGCGACGTGGTGGGCGCCGCGCTCGTCGCCGACCCCCGGGTGGACGGCGTTGTGTTCACCGGCGGCACCGATACCGGCCAGGCGATCAACCGCGCCCTGGCGGCCCGCGACGGGCCCATCCCGAAACTGATCGCCGAGACCGGCGGCCTGAACGCCATGATCGTGGATTCCTCGGCGTTGCCGGAGCAGGTCGTGGACGACGCGCTGACCTCGGCTTTCGACAGCGCGGGCCAGCGCTGCTCGGCGCTGCGCGTGCTCTTTCTGCAAGAGGACATCGCCGAGGCGACCATCGCAATGCTGGTGGGCGCCGCGGAAGAGCTCACCCTCGGCGATCCGCTCGATTTCGCGACGGATATCGGCCCGGTCATCGACGCGGATGCCGAGGCGGCGCTCGCGGCGCATAAAGCGAAGATGCGGAAAGAAGCCCGCGTGCTGTACAACCCGCCGGCAAAAGACAGCCACGGCAACTTCGTCACCCCCGCGATCTACGAGATTCCTAAGATCGGCGTTCTGGACCGCGAGGTGTTCGGACCCATCCTCCACGTGGTGCGTTTCGACGGGGCGGCGCTCGGCGCGGTGTGCGCGGCGATCAACGCCACAGGCTACGGGCTGACGCTCGGTTTACACAGCCGCATCAAGGCGACCGCCGACTTCGTCGCCCGGCGGGTCAAAGTGGGCAACATGTACGTGAACCGGAATCAGATCGGCGCCGTGGTCGGCGTGCAGCCCTTCGGCGGCGAGGGGCTCTCAGGCACCGGACCGAAGGCGGGCGGGCCGCGCTACCTGGAGGCGTTCGCGGTAGAGCGGGTGCGGACCACGAATCTCACCGCGTCCGGCGGCAATGCCGGCCTGTTGGCCGCGGGCGGCGAGGAGGACTGAAAGCCCTTGGCATTGTGGTTCCCGCCCTAAGGGTCCATCTATACGCGAGAGACTAGATTCCATGGCGATTTTAGGACCATGGCGGACCCCGCTGATGGCAGACCCGAAGGCTCCAGCAAACACCAGATCCGGCGACGTGGCGCGCAAGCCGTCCGCGCGCGGGGATCTCGATGCGTTTCTCAGCCAGGTGCGGAGCCTTCAGCCTGCCGCCTCCGGGCGGGGCCGGCTGATCTTCGCCATGGACGCGACCATGAGCCGGCAGCCCAGCTGGGACCTCGCGCTGTCGCTCCAGAGCGAGATGTTCAGCGCGGTCAAGGAGGTCGGCGGCCTCGACGTGCAGCTCATCTATTTCCGCGGCTTCAACGAGTGCCAGGCGAGCCGCTGGGTGGGCGATCCGGACGCGCTGGCGCGGCTGATGCGTCAGGTTCATTGCGAGGGCGGTCATACCCAGATCCGCAAAGTGCTGTCCCATGCGCGCCAGGAGAACGAGAAGCGGAAGGTCAATGCGCTGATCTATGTGGGCGACTGCATGGAAGAGAATGTCGACGATCTGAGCCAGCTGGCGGGCGAGCTCGGGCTTAGCGGCGTACCGGTGTTCGTGTTCCAGGAGGGGGGCGATGCCCGGGCGGAGCGCGCGTTCAAGGAGATCGCGCGCCTGTCGCGCGGCGCCTATTGCCGCTTCGACGCGGGCTCGGCGGCGCAGCTCCGCGAGCTCCTGGCGGCCGTCGCGGTCTATGCCACGGGCGGGCGCAAGGCGCTCGCGAACTCGAAGAGCGACGCGGCGGTGCGTCTGCTCGAGCAGCTCCGCTGACGGTTATTCGCATGGTCTATTTTCTGGCCGGGTGCGCCCTTCTCCTCGTGATCCTGTTCGGGGCGCGTCTGCTCTCCGGCGCCAATCCGCGCAAGCTTGCTCTAGGCATGCGGAAAGCGGGCGGCGTGGCGCTGTTCGCCGTCGCCGGCTTCCTGGCGTTGCGCGGGGCGCTGCCCATCGCCATCCCCATCGCGGCGTTCGCGCTGACCCTGGTCGGCGGCCGCGGCGTCGGCGGGCTCGGCGGCGGGTTCGGCTCGGCGCAGAAGTCGCAAGGCCAGACCTCGCATGTGGAGACCGAGCGGCTGGAAATGGAGCTCGACCACGACAGCGGCTACATGGACGGGAAGGTGCGCGCCGGGCGCTTCTCGGGCCGCACGCTCTCCTCCTTAAGCGACCGCGAGGCGATCGAGCTCTACAACGACTTCGCCGCCGATCGGCTGAAGGAGGCGTCGCTGATGGAGGCCTATCTGGATTGGCGGGTCGCCGGCTGGCGCGAGCAGGCCGAGGACGCCGCCGAAGCGAGGTCCGGCCGGGCGCGGTCGAGGGGCGCGCGGATGAGCGTGGATGAGGCCCGGGCCGTGCTCGAAGTGGGGCCCGATGCCTCCGAGGAGGACATCCGCCAGGCGCATCGGCGCTTGATGATGAAGATGCACCCCGATCATGGGGGGTCCACCTACCTGGCCGCGCGGATCAACGAGGCCAAGGAAGTGCTGCTCGGCACCTAAGGACTGCTTACTCGGCAGCCATGGCGATGCATTCGAGCTGCATCCGCTTCAAGGCATCGCAGGTGGATTGGGCATCGGTCTTCGAGAAGCCGGCGAACCGGGCGCGGTACCATTCGGTGCTGCCCATGGTGAAGGAGGCCGTGAAGGGGATATGCCCGCTGAGAAGATTGGGCGCCCGTTGCCGGACCATGCCCAGGCGGTTCTGGGCGTCGCCCTCGGACGTAAAGGCGCCCACCTGGACGTGATAGTTGCCGGCGAAGCGGGAGGGGCCCGCATCGCGCGGGGTGGGGCGGTTCGGAGAGAGGCTCGCCGCCCGGACATTATCTCCGGGTCCGCTGGTGTCGCCTTGCTCGAT
>CAYWIA010000086.1:7906-9056 GCA_964458245.1 uncultured Methyloceanibacter sp.
TCGCCGCGCTGCACCGAAGCGGTGAGGTTGAAGCCGCTCGCCCGCGTGTAGCCCGTCTTGATGCCGTCCGTTCCGCGGTAGCCGAACAGAAGCCGGTTGTGGTTGCGGTATTTGCGACCCTTGTAAGTGAAGTACTGGGTCTTGAAGACCCCGTAATATTCCGGGTAGTCGCGCATGATGTGCATGGCGAGGATCGCCATGTCGCGGGCCGTGGTCAGCTGCTCGTCGTTGGGGAGGCCCGAGGCGTTGCGGAAGGTCGTGTTCTTCATGCCCAGGTTGCGGGCCGTCTGGGTCATCACGCGCCCGAAGTTTTCCTCGGTGCCCGCCAGGTTCTCGGCGATGACCGCCGCCGCGTCATTGGCGGACTTGGTCACCAGGGCCTTGATGGCATCGTCCACCTTGATGGTGGAGCCGGGTTTCAGGCCAAGCTTGGTGGGCGCCTGGGCGGCCGCGTGGGCTGTGACCTTGAGTTCGGTGTTGGGCGTGAGCTTGCCCGCCCGCATGTAGGCGAACAGCACGTAGAGCGTCATGATCTTGGTGAGGGAGGCGGGCGAGCGCAGCACGTCGGCCGAGCTGGAATAGAGCACGTTGTTGGTGTTGGCATCGACGATGATGGCGGCCTTGATCCTGCTGTCGGCCACCGCCTCGCTCACCGGCGCGAGCGCTGCCCCAAAGCTGAGCAGGAGCGCAATGGTGAGGCGACCCAAGCGGCGCATCGGCGCCCAAAAAATACGCTTACGAACTTCCACGAATACTGAAGGCTGTGCCTTCCCCCGTTTTGACGACCATCCCCCGCGAGCCTTGAGGCGCGCGCCCCCGGCCTATCGTGCCGCTCGTGTCTAGCCGGTGGCGAGCGTCCTGGCCGGAAAGGTGAAGGCTAAATTTGGGCTATTGCCAAAGCGTTAAGCGGAGGGGAAGTAAGTTTTTGTGCAGTGCAAAATTTAAGGTTGACGTTTTTTGTGCAACGCATATATATGTTTTCGCGTTCGCAGCAATCCCACATAACCAAAGTTCGAAGAGGGCCCCATGCTCAAAGGTTTCGAAGAGTTTCAGAAAGTCGGCAAGGACGGCTTCGACGCTTACGTCCGCTCGTTTGGCGAGATGAACAAGGGCTTCCAGGCTATTGCCGCTGAGATGACCGATTACTCCA
>CAYWIA010000087.1:0-4735 GCA_964458245.1 uncultured Methyloceanibacter sp.
TATTCTTTCCGGTGAAGCTCTGGGCAACCCTGTTTTCGGGTGTGACTTGCGCGCGGGGGCGGAGACCGGCAAGGTGCCGGCTATTCTTATGGTCGTAGGTTCCGCGCGGATCGTCCGCGCCTTTTCCGGAGACGTTGTAAAAGTCATGTCATCCGTCGACGTCGTTTGGAAAGGCAACTGCCGCGATCCGGAAGCCCGGTACCGGCTGCTCGGTTATCTCCACCGTCTTGCGCGCGCGAATGAGAGCTATCTGCGCCGGGGCGAGAGGCCCTATCTGAGCCTCGTCGGCGAGGGGCACGAAGCTCTGCCGCGTCCCAACATCGAAGTCATCGACCGGACGCTCGAAGGCCCGATCCTGATTTCGAGCGCCATCGGACCGCACCCCGAGACGCTCGTGGCGCGAGCCCTGGAAGCCGGGCTCACGGTCATCGCTCCGGACGACGGTGGTCCCCAACTCATCGTGCTCGACGCGGTGCGTCTGCGCGGTCTCGACTTCAAACTGTTCGATCCTCGGGAGCTTTATCCCGACAACGACCGCATGAGCTTCGTCTTCGTGGAATGCCCCGAGCATCATTTCCTCGATGGCCGGCTGGTCGAGGTCAACAGGCGCGAGGACAAGATCTATCTGGCCGGCCCGAGCATCCACCTGCGCGCCTATCTCGAGGACTGGACCGACTGCCTGTTCTCATGGATTCGTTTCTTCCTCATGGGCGATTTCTGGTGGCAACGCCGCGAAGAGCTGCAAGGCTATTCGGATTATCGCGGCGTGTTCGAAGAGCTCCAGACCAGCCGCGGCAGCGCCGAAGCCGAGGACGCGACGTTCGACGCGGTGCTCTCGACCTTCGCTCAGCACGCCGAGCACACGATTGGCGAAGTGGCGCAGCTGGCCAAAGCTGGAAAGGCGTAAGTTAGTTCGACTCTTTGCCGAACGTCTTGCGCAGCTCGTCCTTCGCCTTCTCCAGCCGGGCGCGGTCCTCCTCGGACAAGTTCTTACCGGCGCGGTTCATGTAAAAGACCAGCATCGACATCGCCGAGCGATACGGGTCGGTCTTGCGACGCTTGCTCGCTTCCGCCGAGCGCTTCAAGGAAGCGGCGATCTTTTTCGGATCCTCGAAGGTGAAAACACCCTTCTCCAGATCGAGGGCATAGGAATGGTCCGTCACGTCTTGCGACCAGCGTTCTCCTGAATCCTTGGTTTTTGTGGCCATCAGAAAGCTCCGGGTCGTCTGCATCCCAAATCGACAATGTCCGCGCTCGGTTCGCGGTTCCGCTAGAACCGTCCTTCGTCGGGGATATTGAGGGTCGTGCCGCACGCCTTGCAGTGGACTGCATCCGCCTCGTGCCGCTGGAGGCCGCACTCGGGGCAGGGGAAGCGCACCTTTTGCGGCCTGAGAAGTGCCTGTGCCAGACGTAAGAAAAGCGTCACGCCGACGATCATGATGGCCACGGCCATCAGTCGCCCGAGGGAGCCCTCCAACGTGATGTCGCCGAAACCCGTCGTGGTCAGCGCCGTAACCGTGAAGTAGAGCGCGTCCACATAGTTGGCGATGAGCGGATTCCGCCAATGCTGGGTCTCGTAGACGATGCCGGTCATGATGAAGACAAACACGCCGAGATTGATGACGGCGGTGATGGTCTCCTCGTTGCGACGGAAGAATGAACTGTCGGCACGCAAACGCGCCACCAGCTGATAAGTGTGCAGGAGCCGCAAGGTGCGCAGAATGCGCAGGAAGCCGAGCCCTTCGCCGACGATGGGAGCGAGAAACGAGAAGATCGCGACCATGTCAGCCCAGGTGGCGGGATGGGCGAACTCCCGCACCGGATGCGGGCTGACCCAGATCCGCGCGCAGAAATCCGCGAGGATCACCAACCCGAAGATCACGTCGAGATATTCGATCCAGGGCTCGCGCGGGACGAACGAGGTCCCGACGATGAAAATGATTGTGAGGATATCGAAGGCGAGCAGCCCGTAGCGGAAGCGGTGCGCCGCGACACTGCGGCCGTGATAGAGCAACCGCAAGCGCTCCCGCAAGGGCTCGGCCTCGGGCTCCGCGTTCCTCGGCGGTGGCTCGGATTTCTTCTTGGCGGACTTGCTCTTGCCTGAGGTCTTCGCTGCGGTCATGCGCCTTCTTTGTGTCGTGCCGCCAAGGTAATGTTCCGCGGGTTCAGGAAAGGAAATGTCATGGCAGCGCTCACGCTTTACCACGCGGCGCCTTCGCGATCATCCATTGTACGCTGGATGCTGGAGGAGCTCGGCGAACCTTACGATATTCACCTCCTGACCTTGACCAAAGGTGAGCAACTCAGCCCCGACTACCGGGCCATCAACCCGATGGGCAAGGTGCCGGCCTTGCGCCACGGCGAGGCCATCATCACCGAGTCGGCGGCGATCTGCACCTATCTGGCCGATGAATTTCCAGCCGCTGGGCTCAACATTCCCGTCGGCGATCCGCGACGCGGTCCGTATCTGAAATGGCTTTTCTTCTCACCTGGCTGTATCGAGCCGGCCATGGTGGACCATGCCTATCCGCGCCAGGAGCAGCCCCGCCGCGGAACACTGGGTTACGGCGACTACGACACCGTTATGGACATCACCGCCAAGGCCGTGGCGCGCGGGCCCTATCTTATGGGTGAGCAGTTCACTGCGGCCGATGTGGTCATCGGCGCGAATTTGCGGTGGGGTCTGATGTTCAAGCTCGTACCAGAGCGGGCCGAGTTTACGGGCTATGTGGCGCGTCTCGAAGCCCGGCCGGCGCTCCAGCGCGCGACCGCCTTGGACCAAGAGATTATCGCGGCGTCCTAGCCCGAACGAACCGCGCCGAGGATCTGCAAGATGAGTGCGGTGCCGAGACCCCAGGCGCCGTTCACTGCAAGCCCGATGAGAAAGCGCGGCCCCATCGCCTGCATCGGCTCGCCCTTGAGCGGCGGGACCACGAAGAACGCGACGGCCGTGAGGGCGAGAGCCCCGACCACGATCCAGGCGGCCCAATAGCTGGGGCCGCTCAAATGGACGAGGACGGGGGCCAAGACCAACCCCCAGAGGCCGCCCCAAAACGCCTTGGATAAGATCGCCGGCACGCCGAACGGCGGAATTGGGTCGGTGGCCCAAGCCGGCCGGCTCAGCGGAATAATGCCGGTATGGTTGAACAGGTACCATAGGCCCTGATGGAAGATCAGCGTGGCGAGGAACCCGGCGACAAAGCCGAGCAGGAGCAGCTTCAGAGACATGACGATCTCCCTCGTTTTGCCGCATGATGCGCCATTGGTAGCGTCGCGCAAGGCGAGGATGAGGTTGGACACAACATGTTGACCATCGTCTCCGGAGGACAGACCGGCGTCGACCGCGCGGCGCTCGATGCCGCCATCGCCGCGGGCCTGCCCTATCGCGGCTGGTGTCCCAAGGACGGTTGGGCGGAGGACTGTCCGCACCCGCCGGGCGTGCGAACGCGCTATCCGGGCTTGCAAGAGACGCCGGACTCTTCGCCCGACCAGCGCACCGGCTGGAATGTGCGCGACGCAGACGCGTTGATGGTGCTCGCCGACGAGCGCGGGATTGCTGCTTCGAGGGGGACTGCCCGCGCCCTGGCGCACGCGCACGAATGGGGCAAGCCGCACATCGTCATCGATCTTGAGCGCGCGGGCGCGCTGAAGCTCGCACAAGACTTTCTGCGCAGCCGGACAGCGCAAGCGGTCTGCATCGCCGGCCCCCGGGAGAGCGAGAGCCCCGGCATCTATGCCGAAGCCCGCGAGTTTCTGGTCGTTCTCCTTTGCGACACGCCAACAGGGAACGATGGCTGAGCGCGCAAGGTTTAAGTGAGATGACCACGAACGACGAAGACGGATTATACCTGGTGCACGTCGAAGGCGGGCGCCGTCCCGATGCGATTCCCGACACGACGGAAAGCATGACCCTGAGTGAAGGACTATTCTTGGTGCGGACGAGCGCGACCCAATCCCAACTTTACCATTCCGTGAAACGCCGGACGCAACCGGATGCTCTATTTGTCGGCCGGCTCGACGGAATTCCGAAGTTCAAGGGCATGGCGGACGGCGCGCTTAAATGGGTCCGCCAGGGAGGGCGTTAGCGGCTCGCCTTTCATGTCATGTGCTGCCTAAGACGGAACGTCGGCCTCATGCGGTACCACCACGGCAAACATGTCGCCGAGGGCCGACAGGCTCGCGGCCTGCAGCTGGTCGGCCGGGACCTCTTCGCCCGTTGCCGGATTCGGCAGGGCGCGCGTGGCCGTGGCGCCGGCGACGACCGTATTGGCGTAGCCGTGATTGAATGAGGCACGCGCGGTCGAGTTCACGCACATATGGGTCATGAAGCCCGCATAGACGACATTTTTGACCCCATGCTTCTTCAGCTCCGCATCGAGCCCCGTTTGCTCGAACGCGCTTGGAAAATTTTTGACGATGACGGTCTCGCCCTCGATCGGAGCCACGCAGTCGGAGATCTGGCCGATGGGAGCGCTGACGTCATAGGGCGTGCCGGCGCCGGCGTCGTGCATGATGTGAATGACGGGGCGTCCGGCATCACGAAACCGCTTGAGCAGCGCGGCCGCCTCCTTCAACGCCGGCTCCACGTCGACGAGCTGCATGACCCCCTCGCGATACGTTTGCTGGCAGTCGATGAGCACCAAGGCGCTGTCGGCGATCGGCGCCGGGTTGGGGTCCATGCCTGTCAGCGTGCGCAGTGTGGGGTTTGTCATGCGTTGCCTCCTTGAGCCCTCGG
>CAYWIA010000087.1:4835-9049 GCA_964458245.1 uncultured Methyloceanibacter sp.
ACGCATCGACGAGACGTGCGGCGATGACATAGGCCGCGCCGGTGTCGGGGCCCGCATCCACATAGGCCTTGAAACGGACGGCGCCGTCGTCCGCGAGCGTCACATCGGATAGCGCGATGTTGTGGTCGTGGAAGCTCACCCGCGCATGCTGGGGCGAGACCACCGCGCCGAACAGGATTTGGTAGCTGCCGACGGTAAACACGACCGCCATCGCCGCAAGGGCCAAAGCGAGCGTCTTGAGCTGCGCGAGCGGAACCGGACCGCTGAACACCCAGGCGCTCCATGAATTGCGCTGTGCCCACTGGCTTCGACCGACGAGGTTGTCGACAGACCACGCACCGCCGCCCGCGAGAAACACCGCGCTGCTCATTGCCAAGCCCGACACCGCCATGGTCCACTCGTCGAGGCAAGTCGAGCCCATCCAGCCAAAGATCAGCATCAGAGAGACATTGAGGCCGATGCAGATGAGCGCGGCGAGACGGGTTGCCAGGCCGAATATCAGGGCGAGGCCGACGGAGAGTTCGGCGATCGTCCAAAGCCACACCGACGCGACGATCAGGTCCGGATAGGCCAGCGTTGCTTCGAGCGGGCCCTGAATCCAAAGCGTGCCGGGCAGAGCATGGGTCAGCTTGTTGGCGACGAAGCCCACTGAGTCGAAGTCGAGCTTTACGGCGACGTCGGCGCCATCGACCTCGCGGAAATTGTAGAAGAGCCGCCGGCTCGCGCCGCCCCAGAAGATGAAGCCCTGGACGAAGCGCGTGCCGAGCAGCACGAGAGCGAGCAGCGAAAACCAAGCGGCCGGATCGGGTACCGTCCGCTCAATCGTGTCTGTGTCTGCCATGGTGTGCGCCCCTTTTGATCCCGGTCCAATCTAGCGCAAATTTCCCTCAACCTGTGGAACTGGCATCCATCCGGACATTGTAGCGTGAGGATTGAGACGGGTAGACTAGGAGGCCGGTCTCACGGCCGGCGCTCTGACTGTTCGATCTAGGAGGAGGCCATGATCCGCATCATAGACGGCACGACACGGACGATGCTTCTTGCGGCCATGCTTGGGGCTGGCGCATTTCTAAGCGCACAGCCTGCGATCGCCCTCGGCGGTTGGGTCGAAGGCGAAGAGGCCGATGCGTGCGGCAACGACGACGGCGCCTTCGATGAGGCCGCTTTCGTCATCGCCACCGAGCCCGAGGCCGGCGAACGCGTGGAGAGCGGGTTCGAGGTTGCAGGCTGCTCGCGGAGCTTTGAAAGCAACGTGCAGTGGAAGTTGCTCGCCCGCGACGGCGCGGTCCTGGCCAGCGGCAACACCCAAGGCGGCGGCGTGGACGGGCCGGGCGATTTCTCCTTTACGGTGCCCTATAACGTGGACGCCAGCCAGATCGGTCATCTCGAAGTGTTCGCCGAAGATCCGTCCGATGGCGAAGGCTTCCCGCCGGGACGGACCGTCCTGCCCCTGGTGCTGAAGCCTTAGGTCGTGCTTTGATGCGCGCATGAAGCCAGTTCTTATTATCCAGAACGATGCGAAGGAGGGCGCGGGTCAGCTCTCCACGCTGATCGCCGAGCGCGGGCTCGGCCAAGAGACCGTGTTCGGCTACGACACGGACTATGGGCAGCTTGCCGCCGACGATTACGGGGCCCTCGTGGTTCTCGGCGGTGCCCAAAGCGCCTACGAGACCGACGAATACCCATACCTCACCGACGAGATCGCGCTCTGTCACGACTTCATGCAGGCCGGCAAGCCGATCGCCGGGTTCTGCCTAGGCGCGCAAATTCTGGCGCGGGCGTTGGGCGGCGAGGTGGTTCCCGGCGCGACCAAGGAGATCGGCTGGTACGATCTCGTCCTGAGCGAAGCAGCGGCGGAAGACGCCATTCTCGAGACCCACCCCAAGACGCTGCTCGCCTACCATTTTCATGGCGACCGCATCGAGAGCGTCCCGGGTGCGGTGAACCTTGCGTCCTCCGACATCACCGACTGCCAGCTCTTTCGTTACGGCTCGAATGTCTACGGCTTCCAGTATCACGCCGAGGTCGATCAGCCGCTGGTCGAGATCATGTGCCGGAACAACGCCGACTACATGGCGTCAAATGGCTTCGACGCCGAGGCCATCATTGCCGAAGGTCAGAAGAACCTGCCAACCTTCGCGGAAGCCTGCAAAGGCGTACTGAACCGCTGGCTCGATCTCGTCACGGCGCGGGGAAAAGCCTAGCGAACGCGCGAAGGGCCGGCGCGACTCATGGTAGAGTGCGCGACAAATTTCAGCGGAGGGGGGAATCCATGCTGACGGCACTCATCATTACACTCGTGGTCGGGGCAATCGCGGGCTGGCTCGCGGGGCTCGTGGTCAATGGGACGGGATTCGGCCTTGTGGGCGATATCGTCATCGGCATTCTCGGCGCGCTGATCGCCGGCTTCTTGTTTCCCTATTTCGGGATCGCTCTCACCCTGGGTGGCGGCCTTCTCGGCGCGATCATCCTGGCCTTTATCGGCGCCGTGATTCTGCTGGTGGTGGTGAAGGTCATCAAGAATATCGCCGCCTAAGAAAAATCCAGCTATTACATGACGTTATAGGCGCTCTTTCAGCGGCCGGGGCAGCTTGCTGTCTCGGCCGATAAGTCCTTCGGCGCGCCGGTTTCCTCTCCGAAACAATCAGGGTGCCAGGTCGCCTGTATTCAACGCAAGGTTGAAGCGATTTGTCGCACTATTTTCCAGGGGGGGACACGTTTTCGTCACACCCCGATCCTGCCCAGGACAGATTTCCCCAGCAAAAGCGCCGATCGCGGCGGGTCGTTCCCGCACAGGGTTAACAAGTGTGAGGTACATCCATGGGGGTTCGGGGGTCTGTCAGCATGCGTGGGGGCATGCTTGTCTTGGCGTTGCTTGCGTTGTTGACACCGGCTTACGCGGACGAGACGAGCGATCGGGCGGCCGGCACGGATGTTCCGGTGGTGGACGCTGCCCAAAACGGCATTGCGCTGGCCGCGCTGGAAGTGGCCGCGCAGAGCGCCGGCCCGCTGCGCTACACCACGTACTCGGAGCGGGAGCTCCGCTGTCTCGCCGAGGGCATGTATTTCGAGGCCCGCGGCGAGTCCTTGCGGGGTCAACTGGCCGTCGGCCGCGTGATCCTGAACCGCGTCGAAAGCGAGTCCTATCCCAGCACGATCTGCGACGTGGTCTATCAGAACGACCACATGCGCAATCGCTGCCAGTTCTCCTTCGCCTGCGACGGACATCCCGACACGATTTCTGAGCGCGACGTCTGGTACCGCATTCGCGGCTATGCGGCCTGGTTGATCGCCAACGATCCCAAAGGCACTGAGTATCAGGTTCTGGCGTCCCTCGAGGCCGCGACCCACTATCACGCGGACTATGTGAGCCCGCGTTGGGCCAAATTCCTCAAACTGACCGCCCGGATCGGCCGCCACATTTTCTACGCCGACCCCTCGGCCTGATCCCAGCAAGGGGCGGGCGCCGGCTTCCCGCCCCTTGCAATCCCCGTTTCTGTTCATATCTCTAGGACTGGTTCGCCACGAACATCGTTCGCGGAAGGGAGTGAACTGATGAAACGGCTGTTGATCCTCTTGGTGCCTCTCGCCCTTGCAGGCTGCGTCACCGAGCAGGCGCCGACCCTTCCGATGACCCTTGGCCCGGCCGAGACGGCCAAGGCAGGCTGCCTGACCTATGATGACACGCCGACCTTCGGCGACTGTCAGGCGTTGGACACCCTCTCCAGGACGCAAGAATAGACGCAGTAAGATTGCGATTGCATTCGGGGGGCCTATCGTGTGGCCTCCAGTCCCGGATTTCCCGACACATCGAACACCGTAAGCCGTTCGGCCAGCCCTTTCGGCACCGGCCCGCTCATTCTGTTGTCGTCGAGGCGCAGAACCTGAAGGGCCGTGGCCTCGTTCAGGCTTTCGGGGATGGGGCCGGTCAGCCGGTTATCGTTGAGGCGAAGATCCGTTAGCGTCTTGAGCTTGCCGATGTCTTTCGGGATGGACCCGGAGAGCTTGTTCTCGGCGAGCAGCAGCGAATGCAGCGCCAATGCTTCCGTCAGCGTCTCGGGGAGGGGCCCGCGCAGGCGATTGTTGTGCAGAAACACCTGCTCGAGGTCCGGCTGACGGAGCAGGGATGCCGGCAACTGGCCTGAAATCTCATTGTCCTCGCCTCGAAAGATCTTGAGCTTCGGCGTGTCCCAGTCCCTGGGCAGAGAGCCGGA
>CAYWIA010000088.1:0-2094 GCA_964458245.1 uncultured Methyloceanibacter sp.
CAATGCTGGCGTCATAAAGAAGAACCGTGCACCCAATCGCGAAATATTCGGCCGTCTCGGGCCTTTTGCTGGTCACCGCTTGCGGTGTCTGCCTGCTCGGTTTTTCGCTTGCGGGCGAGAACTTTGCCCCCGTGCCTTCCCCCTCCGCTTCCGGGACCGAGACCATCGCCTCTGTCCGCGCCACCAAGGCGCGTCCGCAGTCGGCTCTGCTCGGCTCGGATCCCGAGCGGGTCGCCCAGGAGGCGGAGGAGCGCCAAAGCTGGGTCGAGGTTGTTGATGCAGTCAACATGCGCCAAGGTCCTTCCAGCGCTAACGCCGTTATCAGGGTGCAGCTTGCCGGCACGAAGCTTCGCGTCGAATCGCGCGACGGCCAATGGGTCGAGGTGTCCGAGCCGGATTCGGGTGAGACCGGCTGGGTCTTCGACGCGTATGTCAAAAGCATCGCGCCTGCGTCGCGCCGTGCCGAGGCCGCCGAAACGACGATCCGTTAGCGCCGCTTTGGCTTTTCACCAGAGGGCGCCATGATGCCTATTCCGAGGAGCATGAGGAGAGCCGGACGGCGCGGCGCCGCCGCGGCATCGATCATGCTCACGGGCTTCCTCGTGTCCGGCGGCCTGATCGCCGTCCCCTATCTGCTCCTCACCGCTCCGGTGCAAGATTATTCGCTTACGGCGCTCGAGCCGGCGACCCAGCGGACGCTTGTGCTTCACACCAATGACGGCACGCCGTTCGCGCGCCGCGGCGGATGTGTGGCCGAGCCGGTCTCGCTCGACGAGGTTCCGCAGCATTTCATCGACGCGCTGCTGTCGATGGAGGACCGGCGCTTCTACTATCACCTCGGCATCGACCCGATCGGGCTGGCGCGGGCCGCCATGGAGAACCGCGCGGCGGGCCGTATCGTGCAAGGCGGCAGCACCATCACCCAGCAGCTGGCGAAGTACTCGCTGCTGTCGAGCGATCGCACGATGGAGCGCAAGCGGAAGGAAGCTTGGCTCGCGCTGTCGCTTGAGCTTCGGCTCAGCAAGGACGAGATCCTCGAGCGCTATTTGAGCAGCGCTTATTTCGGTCAAGGCTGCTACGGCCTGCGCGCCGCGGCGAAGCAGTATTTCGGCACCACGGTGCCGCACCTCACGATCCCCCAGTCGGCCTACCTGGTGGCGCTTCTGAAGTCTCCGACCGCGCTCAATCGCGATTCCGAAGCGGCCCGGCAGCGCGGGAATGACGTGCTCGATGCCATGGTCGACACGCGAAAGCTCTCCCCTGAAGCCCGAAAGGACCTCGCCCCGGTCGTGCCCGAGATCAAGACCGAGAACACCGCAGGCGGCTATTACGCCGACTGGGTTTCCCGCACCATCGAGCTGCCCCGCACCGGCGATTATTCCCCCTTGCCGGTCTACACCGCGTTCGATCCCGCGCTTCAGCGCCTGGCCGATGAGGCCGTGGAGAAGGTCCTCGCCAAGGAGGGCAAGGCGCGGAACGTCTCCCAGGCGGCCATGGTGGTGATGCGGCCCGACGGGCGGGTGCTCGCCATGGTCGGAGGCACGGACCACGACCAGAGCCAGTTCAACCGCGCGGTGCAGGCCCAAAGGCAGCCGGGCTCCTCGTTCAAGCTGTTCGTCTATCTCGCGGCGTTGCGCGCCGGGCTCACGCCCAACAGCACGGTGGTCGACCAGCCCGTCCGCATCGGCGACTATGAACCGAAGAACTTCGGTCACCGCTACCGCGGCGCCATGCCCATGAGCCGCGCCTTCGCCTCGTCCCTCAACACGGTCTCGGTGCAACTCTCCGAGGCCATGCGGCGCAAGCCCGTGATCAGGGCGGCGCGCGACCTCGGCATTTCGACGCCGTTGGAGGCGCGCCCGAGTCTGGCGCTCGGCTCTTTCGAAGTCACGCTCCTCGAAATGACGAGCGCTTTCGCCGCGGTCGATGCCGGTGCGTATCCGGTGAAGCCGTGGGCGATCACCGGATTCGAGGAGGCGGATGCTAACGGCGCGCCCCCGCGCGGTGCCGGCCGCTGGCGGCTCAACGAGCAGAAAGAGCTGCAGACGCTTCTGCGCGGGACGGTGGAGAGCGGCACCGGGCGGCGGGCGCGGC
>CAYWIA010000088.1:2194-8712 GCA_964458245.1 uncultured Methyloceanibacter sp.
CTGCAGACGCTTCTGCGCGGGACGGTGGAGAGCGGCACCGGGCGGCGGGCGCGGCTGCCCATTCGCGCCTACGGCAAGACGGGCACCAGCCAGGATTACCGCGACGCCTGGTTCATCGGCTTCGCCGGCAATCTCGTGGTGGGCGTGTGGGTCGGCAATGACGACTTCAAGCCAATGAAGCGGGTGACCGGCGGCAGCTTGCCCGCGGAGATCTGGGTCACCTTCATGCGCGAGGCGATCGAGACCGATAAGGGCTTCGAGAAGAAGCCGCAACAGATCGCGGCCTTCCAGGCCGAGACGCGCCAGCGCAAGGTGAAAATCGCCAAGAGCGCCTTCTCGGCGGGCGGCGATGGCGGCAACAATCGCAAGCGCCGCAATGTGAGGCGCGCGGAAGACTTTGATCTCTTCCGGGACCGCCGTCCCCGGCGCGAGCGTCGCGGCCTGTTCGGCGGGCTGTTCCGCTAGGTCGCTTCTCAAAAACGCGAGTCAAACTTTTGCGAATCAGGCATGATTCCGGTCATGGCAGATCGATCGAGGCTTGCGGCCGAGCGCATGAGCGTGAGCGTCGTCCGCGTGTCGGCGCGGACCGCGTCCAAGCGCGTCAAGTTTTGCGCGCTGGAAGGGCCCTTGCTGGTCCTCATCGAGGCGGACAGCGAGGACGAGGCGTTCGCCATCTGCACCGAGCAGGGGCTTGAGTTCGTCTCCCTCTGCGACGATTAGCGTTCTCCTCGACGCTTTACGGAACAGACCGCGAAGCCGGACGTTGATTAGGACCGGTGCCGCCTTTTGCCGCCCCGCGTATCAGGAGGACAAAAAGATGACGTCACCCCAAGACACGTTCCGCAACGCCGCCAACTCGCCGGCCGCGCGCCAAGCTGCCGACAAAGCCAAATCGATGGCCGAGGATGCCGGCGATGCCGCCGAACGATTCTCCGACAAGGCCGGAGCGCAGTTCGCCAAGGCCCAAGACAGGGCTCAGACCATGGCTGCCGACGCGCAGGACATGGCCGTCGACGCGTATGACGAAGCGCATGCCGCGGTGAGACGGAACCCGCTCGCAGCCATCGGCATCGCCCTCGGCATCGGCTTCCTGTTCGGTGCGCTGACGACAGCGCGGCGTTAGCGCTGTCTATGCTGGCGGCGTGGATGAAGCTGGCCTTCACCTCGGCGCAAGCTTGGCAGGAGGCGCAGGTCGTCATGTCCTTGCGCGCCATGAGGCTCGCCCGGGGCGGCGCGCTGGCCCAGGCCGAAACTACCCGGATGGTGACCGAAAAGAGCGCGGCCCTGGTGGAGGCGGCAATGACCGTGGCCACCGGGGGCTCCGCCGAAAAAGTCGTGCGCGGCTATCGCACGCGCGTGCGCGCCAATAAGCGGCGGCTGACCCGATAATTGCCTACCGCGCGTCGTCGTGTCCCTCTGGTTGTTTGGCGATCCGAACCCTACCTTCATTGCGCGCGTTGAATCAGCGCGCCGTTACCCCCTTCACCGAGAGGCCGGCCGAAATGCGAATCGTTTTCAGGGCTTGCGGGCTCATGCTTGCGGCGTGGATTGCGGCTATCGCGGCGCCCGGCCGCGCGCAGGCCGAGGATTTCGAATGCGTCTCGACGACGCTGCGCATCCTGTCGCCAAACGACAAGGTGTGCATCAGCGAGTTCGACGATCCGAAAGTGCCGGGGGTCACCTGCTATATCAGCCAGGCGCGCAAAGGCGGCTGGGGCCAGCCGCTCGGGCTCAACGAGGACCCCTCCAACTTCTCGGTGACGTGCCGGCAGATGGGTCCCGTCTCCGTGGACTTGAAGAGTCTGCCGGACCGCGAGGAGGCCTTCACCGAGAAGACCAGCATCTTCTTCAAGAAGACGCGCATCTACCGTATTCCCGATCTGAAGCGGAACGCGCTCGTCTATCTCGCGATCAGCTCCAAGATCATCGACGGCTCGCCGGCGAACGCGGTGAGCGCCGTGCCGATCCTCCCATGGCCGGATGACAAACCGACGCAAACGGCTGAGCCGGTCGAGCCGGTGGAAAAGACGGAGTAAGGAAGCAATGCGGACTTTCTCGTGCGTCTGTGGGCAGACCTTGTTCTTCGAGAACGTGGCTTGCGAGAACTGCTTCCGGGAGGTGGGCTGGTGCCCGTCCTGCCGCGCCATCGCCGCGCTCGAGTCGCTGGGCGACGGCACCTATCGATGCGCCAATGCCGGGTGCGGCGCCACGGTCGTCAAATGCACGAACTACGCGTTTGAGCATGTGTGCAACCGCTGCCTGCCGGCGCCGCCCGCCAATGGCGGACTGTGCGATGCCTGCCGCTTCAACCGCACCATCCCCGACCTGTCGGTCCCCGGAAACCGCGAGCGCTGGGCGGAGCTCGAGGCGGCGAAGCGCCGGCTGCTCTACACGCTCGACTTTCTGGGCTTGCCGTACGGTTCGGCGGACGAGGGGTTCGACCCGCCGCTCGCCTTCGACTTCAAGGCGGACACCATTCCCTCGGAGGGCGTGTGGCGCTGGATGGGCGCCGGCGAGCGCGTCTATACGGGCCACGCCGACGGCAAGATCACCATCAATATCCGCGAGGCGGACAGCGTGGAGCGCGAAAAGCTGCGCGTGGATATGGGCGAAGCCCACCGCACCCTGATTGGGCATTTCCGCCACGAGATCGGCCATTACTTCTGGGACTTGCTGGTGCGCGGTCGCTGCGAGGATGACTTCAAGCGCGTGTTCGGCGACCACGAGAACCCGTCTTACGGCGAAGCGCTAAAGCGGCACTATTCAGAAGGCCCGCCGCCCGATTGGCGCGACCGCTTCGTCAGCGCCTACGCCACCATGCATCCTTGGGAGGACTGGGCGGAAACCTTCGCGCTTTATCTCGATATCACCAGCGTGCTCGACACGGCTTCCGAGATGGGGCTGATCGGCGCGGTGGATTTCGGCGATCTCAGCGGCATGGTCGGCCAGTACCGGCGGCTGGGGCTCGTGCTCAACGAGCTCAACCGGGAGATGGGCCTGATCGACGTCGTGCCGGAGGTCCTGCACGCGGCCGTGGTGGAGAAGCTCGGCTTCGTCCACGGCCTCGTGCGGCGGCAGGCAAAAGGACGCGCAGCGGCCTAGGACTTGGGCGTCCAGTCCTTGGGGTCCCAGCCCTTGGGCGCCTTGTTCTGCATGTTGCGGAAGGCGTCGGCCATCAGCCAGGAGAGCTGCTGGGCCTGGATGCCGAAGGTCTGCATCTGGGTCTGCACGTAGCGGCTCTGAAGGGTCACGACTTCCTGCATGTCCTTGGCCTTGGCGAGGTCGCTGGCGAGCGAGAAAGACCGCTCGGCGTTCTCCTTGGCGAAGGCGATGGCGCGATCCTGGATCGCCTTGAAGTTGCCGGCTTCCGGTCCGCCGGAGGACGACCAGGCATTCATGGCCTGGCTCATGAACTCCATGAACTGGCCGTAGGCCACACGCGCCTGCTCCACGTTCTTCTCGGCGAAGTCGCGCATCTCCGTCGGAATCTCGAACATCTGCTTCTCTGTCATACGGTCCCCTTAAGCCCGGCTTTGGTGGCGGGCCGCTCTCAGCCCGCTTGGGTAGTTGCTCTAGATTACAGCATTTTTCCTACTGAACACCATGGCCGGGTCCTTCTATTCGGAGCGGCCTTAAGGAACGCTTGCCTCGGGAACGGCGATTTTGGCGGTTTGGCCCACTTTCAGCTTCCAGCTCTGGATCGGGCCGCCGGCGGTGTCGAGCTTGCCGGCGAGATAATAGAGCCGCTGGGTGTCGAGGCCCTTGGCCGTGCAGAAGCGGTCTTGGAGGAAGAAGGGCGGGATCGCCTGGTAGTAGAGCGTGGCGCGGATCTCGGCCGGCTCGCCGCCGATCTCGGCGAGGGGGATCTGATAGAGCAGGACGTCCTCGCCCGCGCTCTCGTTCTCCTCGGCGTAGTCCGGGTCGCCGTCCGTGCCCACCGGCGCCACGTCCTCGGCGAGCTCCGCATTGGCGCCGAGCGCGCTCGCGATCTCGGTGCGCGCCGTCAGCGGCAGGAAGCCGTGGGGCAGCAGGCGGTTGTCCTTCACCTTGGCGCAGATGGAGAGGAAGCTCGAGGTGAGCGGGCCTTCGGGCTTTGCGTGCGCGCCGCAGGCGGGGCTCTCCACGTCGGCCGGGCTTGCCGCCATCTCCTGGTAGATCTGCGCCTCGGATTGCTTGGTGATGACCTGATAGTGCGGCTGGTGCGCGCGCGCCGCCGGGTCGATGCGCGACTTGCAGTCCTGCGTCCACCACAGCTCGCCCGCGACCGGGTCGCCGTTCTCATCCACGATCACCCCGGTGCTGTTGGTGCGGCCCGAGGCCCACAGCACCTGCCCAAGCTTGTCGCGCACCTCGAAGGCGACGAAAGCGCGCCGGAAGGCGACGCCGGAGGGGAATTTGTGGCCGGCCTTGTTGCGCACGGTCACCTTGGCGGCGAGCGTGCCGTCTTCGCGCGTCACCTCGGCGACGCCGATATCGGCGGTGTTCGCCGCTTGCTCCAGCATCGCGCGCTCGGTGGCGATGAGCGGATCGACGCCCCGGCGCGACGGCAGCATCGGGTCTTCGGTACGAATCCCGAGCACGTCGGGAAATTGCTGGGCCATCTTGGTAAGAAACAGATTGAGCCCCACCAGCGTGTGCTTGGCGAAGCCGTCTCTAGGTTCGAGATCGATGTCCTCGGGAGGCAGTGTGAACTCGGCCTGCGGGAAGGATGAGTATTCCTGGATGCTGGCGATCTTGCTGCGATAGGGCGTGCCCTTCGCGTCCTTCTTGGGCATGTGGCAATCCTGGCAGGACTGCGCCTTGGCGCCTTTGCCGCCCGGCAGCGCGCCGTCGACCGTCTCGCCGGTGCGATAGGCGGAGAAGGCCCATTCCGGATAGGTCGCCTGCTCGTAGGTGTGGCCCACGATCTTGCCGCGGTGAAGCACGGGCAGATGCACCGTGTGGCAGCTCGCGCAGATCTCCGAGCTCTTCACGTGGGTGCTGTGCGCGACTTCCATGCCGGTGGCGGCTTGCATTGGCTTTTTCTTCGGGTCCTCGAAGGGGCCGTAGAGGTCGGCCGGCTCCGCCACCAGAAAGTTGCCGGTGAAGGTCTTGGCGAGGCCGGTCAGGCCCGGGTTGAGGACCTTCTGGCGCTCCGCGACGCAGGCGTTCTGCGCGTCGTCCGCGACCTTCTGCGATGCGTCCTTGCCGAGCACCATGCTGTGGCACGTGTTGCAGCCCACGCCGTCGCGGCCGAGGGCGGCGTATTTCGCCAGATGCGCCGTCGGGTTGTCCGCGGGGTAGGGCACCGCATCGAGCGCGTCGCGGGCGAGCGGCGTGCAGGCGCCGGACTCCGCAAAATTATCAATGGCGTGCTGACGGTGTCCTTGCACGGCGTGACAGCTCATGCAGGTGTCCTCGATGAGGGCCTTCGACTCCGGGTGAAAGGTTTCGATCTCGCTCGCGAGCTGCGCAAAGAAGATGGGATCGCGGCCGCTGAGGCCCATGGGCGATTTCCGCCAGGACCCGTAAGGCGAGATGTTGGTGAGCTTCGGCTCCGGCCCTTGCTCGGTCATGTGGAACTGGAGCCCGGTGCCGCCGGCGCTGTGACAGCCGAGACATTGGTCGGACGTGACGAAGCGCGAATGCGCGGTGGGCTCGCCGGCCGGGAACCACACATGGTCGTAAGTCTCCGACGGCATGGTGGGCGGCTCGCCTTCCGGCTTGGGCGCGCCGCTCAAGAGCTGGAAGATCTCGGCGAAGTCGCCGCTGTAATCCTTGCGGCTGCGCAGGCGCCGGTTGAAGTTGGTGACCGCCGTCTCCACGTCGTCCCCATCCGTCGCGACCTCTTCGTGAAGCGTCTCGAACTTCGGCTGTGGCGGCGGCGCCCCGCGCCGCTGGCCAAGACGCTGGCCGAGACGCGTCCCGTCATTCTGGAAGTGGTCCTCCAGGTAGAAGTCCTGGTTCAGGAACACGAGCGGCTCGCCGGGCTCGCCCTTGACGTTGCGCAAGGACGCGAAGGTCTGGTTGTCGCGCGCGGATGAATGACAGTTGGTGCAATAAAGCCCGAAGCCCGTGTTGGGATAGCCGTGCGCCGAGGTCGCCGGCCAGGTCGGCGCCCAGTCGCCTTCGCCCCAGCCGAACCAGCCCCAGAACCAGCCGTCGCGGGACTCCTTGCTGGCGCGCACCATGATGGCGCCGCCGTTCTCGGGGAACAGATGCACGAGGTCCGCGTCCTTGCAGTGAGACGTGGGCGGGGGGAACATCTCCTTGACCATGATGGCGCCGTCGGGGACCGGCGTCTCGGTTTTCTCCTCGTCGCCTTCGGCGCGATTCGCCTTCATCCAGTCGATCATGTCGGGCGAGTACCAGACGACGGCCGGCGCATGGGTGCCTTGATACTGCCCGGTCCACTGGCCGTTGTGGAACATGCCGATGAACGGGCCCGTGTCGCGCATGTGCTTGTCGCTTTTCCAGCCGGACGCCTCGCGGCGATGACAGAAGTTGCGCAAGAACGCGGAGAGCTTCGCCTCGTATTG
>CAYWIA010000089.1:0-4657 GCA_964458245.1 uncultured Methyloceanibacter sp.
CCCAGCGGTTAACAGCCGCTTGCTCTACCAACTGAGCTACCGGGGAGCAGAGCGCAGGCTCGTCGTTGAGCTGCGCTGAAGGGGGTGATAGCAAAACGCCGGGCGGCTTTCCAGCGCTTTGCGCCCTCGAAGGGCCGCGAAATTCGCCCGCCTTGCGGCGCCTCCGCCGAACCCCTATGTCGGGCGTCCGGCTCCAGGAAACGCGCATGGCCCACAAGGTCCGCCTCTTCGACAGACACTGGCATCTCCCCAAGTCGAAGCCCTTGCGCATCGGCCTCGGCATCGTGCTGGTCGGCTGCGGATTCCTGGGCTTCCTGCCCGTGCTCGGCTTCTGGATGATCCCGCTCGGCTTCCTCGTGCTGTCGGTCGATCTGCCCGCCGTGCGCCGCTGGCGGCGTCAGCTCACCGTGTGGTGGTACCGCAAAAAGGACGAGCGGAAAAATTCCAAGCCTGATGCGGCCCCGCGTTAGGCATTGGGTCTATCATCGCTGAGGAGCTGAGCGGGAGAAGCCTGCGTGCAATCGCTGTGGCAAGAGATGGGAACGTTGAGCAATGTGGTGATGGCGCTCGCCGCGCTTGCCGCGCTCGTCTATGCGCATCTGCAGATCGGGGAGGGGCGCCGGGCCGAGCGCCGCGCCGATGCCAACGAGCTGTGGCGCGAGACCTTGAGGCTCGGCTTCGACAATCCCAAGCTCTCCGACCCCAGCCTCAATCTCGCCGACTTCGACTACGTCGCCCGCACCGTCGACGGCAGCCAGGAGACGTTTCAGAAATACGAGCTGTTCGTCGATACGATTCTCAATGCCAGCGAGGAGATCCTCGATGTCAGCCCGACGAAAGAGTGGCGCGCCGCGGTGCGCATCCAGCTCCGACAGCATCGCGCCTATCTGCTGTCCGAGCACTTCGAGCACTCGGGCTATCTGGAGCAGTACACGCCGAAATTCCGCGCCTTCATGGCAGAGACGCTGGAAGCAGCCTCGAAGGGCAAAGGGTAGGGGTTGGAGGCCACGCCCGGAATCGAACCGGGGTATACGGATTTGCAGTCCGCTGCGTCACCACTCCGCCACGTGGCCAACCGGGCAGGATTACTAGCGCCAAACGCGCCTGTGTCCAGCCCCTCCTTGAACAATGACGCATGCCGATGAAGCCTCCCTTACCATTTGGGGCTCGGCGCGGGCCGTGCCAATGTTGCGCCGGTTGAGACGAGGCTGGGAAAGATCGACGCAAGATGACGGACTACGAAGCACGGCGCAACGCCATGGTGGAGTCGCAGCTCCGCCCCAACGAAGTGACTGACATAGGTCTGCTGGCGGCCATGCGCAGCCTGCCGCGCGAGCGTTTCGTGCCCGAGGCGATGCGAGGCCTCGCCTACATGGATGAGGACATCCGCGTGCTGC
This sequence comes from uncultured Methyloceanibacter sp., assembly GCA_964458245.1. Lineage (GTDB taxonomy): Bacteria > Pseudomonadota > Alphaproteobacteria > Rhizobiales > Methyloligellaceae > Methyloceanibacter. The sequence continues at coordinate 1,398 of CAYWIA010000089.1, forward strand.
CCGCCCGTGACGGCGGCGCGGCGCGCTTCCTCCTCTCGCCCATGGTCCAGGCGCGGCTCATCCAGCTCGCCGAGATCACGGCGGAAGAGTCCGTTCTCGATCTCGGCTGCGCCACCGGCTACTCGACCGCCATCCTGGCGCGGCTCGCCGCCCGCGTGGTCGGAGTCGAGCCGGAGCCCGAGCTCGCTGCAACGGCCAAGGCGAATCTCAGAGCCCTCGGCCTCGCGAATGTGGATATCCTCGCCGGAGGTCTGACCGATCCTCCCGCAAGCCCGGGCGGTCAGAAATCCTACGACGTGATCGTGATCGAGGGCGCCGTCCCCGGCGTTCCGGAGGCCGTGCTGGCCCGGCTCAAAGAGGGCGGCCGCCTGGTCACCGTGCTAACGCGTGCCGCTAACATGCGCCAGGGCAAGGCATATCTCTTCGTGAAGGTGGACGGTGAAGCGCGCGGCGTGCCGCAGTTCGACGCCGGGGCCAGTCCGCTGCCGGGCTTCGCGCCGGCGCCCGCCTTCAGCTTCTAGCTGTCCAGGCGGCCTTTCGCCACTGTTGCCCCGATCCCACAGTGCCTTGAGTTTTTTGCCGAATCCGCGTCTCGTGAAGCGGTCCAGGGTATCCCTGTGAGCGCGCGGTACTTTATGCTTCGCGATGCAGGAGGGGCTGGGGGGCTGCTGACTGCGGGAGACGGGTAGTGCTTGGTGAACAGGGCAGGCGCGAGGGATCGTGCTGCGCGAGTTACTCGCCGCGGCGCCGCGTCTGGATTGCGGCCGTTGCAGCGGTGGTGGCCGTTTCGTTCGCCGCGCCGGCTCACGCAGAGTCGCTGGAGCAGGCGCTGGCCGATGCGTATCTGCTCAATCCCGTTCTGAATGCCGAGCGTGCGCGTTTGCGCGCCATCGACGAGCAGGTGGCGCTCGCCAAATCTGGCTTGCGCCCATTCGTGTCCGGCACCGCCGACACCAACTATGTCAACCAGAACAGCGACCGGCGCGGTCTCGGGGGCGTCGCTTTCGGCGCCGGCGGGATTACCACCGACGGCGAAACCCATCCCCGCGGCTATGCGGTGCAGCTGCAGCAGCCGCTGTTCGAGGGCTTCCAAAATCTCAACGCCGTGCGCCAGGCCAAGGCGGAGGTCCAAGCGCAGCGCGAGGCCTTGCGCAGCGTGGAACAGACCGTGCTGCTCGACGCCGCGACCGCTTACGTCAATGTGGTGCGCGATGCCGCGGTCGTGCGGCTGCGCGAGAACGACGTCACCGTGCTGTCCGAGCAGCTGAAAGCCACGCGCGACCGCTTCGAGGTGGGCGAGGTGACGAGAACCGACACCGCCCAGGCCGAGGCGCGGCGCTCCGAGGCGCTCGCCACCTTGGCCGTCGCCCAAGCGAACTTGAAAACCAGCCGCGCCGCTTACGAGCAGGTAATCGGCCACCCGCCCGGCACTCTCCAGACGCCGCCGTCCATCCGCCATTTGCTGCCGCAGAGCCTCGACGAGGCCATGACCCTTGGCGACGGCGAGAACCCGGTCATTCTGACCTCTGTCTATAACGAGGAAGCTTCGCTCTACGCGGTCGAGCAGATCATGGGCGAGCTCTTGCCCGAGGTGACGCTCGAGGCGCAATACGAGAAGCGCTTCGGCCAGAGCCAGGCTATCGACGAGATCGAGACGACCACCGTCACGGGCCGCGTCAACGTGCCGTTCTATCAAGGCGGCGGTGTCGCGGCGCGGGTGCGCCAGGCCAAGGAGACCAACAATCAGCTGAAGCGTGAGGTGGAGGACGCGCGGCTCAGGGTCCATGCCGACGTCATCGCCAACTGGGGCATCCTGCAATCCTCCGGACCGGCCATCAGCTCGGCGGAGTCCGCGGTGAAGGCCAACAAGATCGCGCTCAACGGCGTGCGCGAGGAGGAGAAGGTGGGCCAGCGCACCACCCTCGACGTGCTCGATGCCCAGCGCGAGCTCCTGAACACCCAGATCGGCCTCGTCTCGGCCCTGCGCGACCGGGTCGTGGCCGAGTACTCCCTCTATGCCGCCATCGGCCGCATGGATGCCCAAACCTTGGGCTTGTCAGTGCCTTACTACGATCCGCTCGAGCACTACGACATCGTCAAAAACAAGTGGTTCGGCCTGCGCCCGCCAGCCCCGCCCGCCGCCGATAACTGAACCATTGCGGGACTTTACGCATTAACCATTGGGGCTATTCTCCGAGGCGGATGAAGACTTCGGTCTTAACATCGTGTTAAGTTATTGAGTGAGTGACCCTGGTGTACACCGCTGGGTGAAGTCAGTTCGAAAAGGCGGCGAGGGATTAAGTCATGAGCAGCACCGAGCGCGCTCCTGAGCCGACCATGGAGGAAATTCTTGCCTCCATCCGTCGGATCATCACAGACGACGAAGCCGGTCAGGCCTCGGCTGAGAAGCCGGCCAAAAAGGCGCAAGCCGAAGACGAGAGTCTTGAGGGCGAGGCCGACAATCAGATCATCGACGACATCGCGCGCGTCCTGAGCGGCGGCGGCGAAGCTCCGGCGAGCGAGGAGGAGGAGATCCTCGACCTCACGGCCGAGCTTGGCGGTCTGGAGCTTGTCGAGGACGATGACGAGCCGGTTCTCGAAATCACCGAGGTTACGGAGATCGAGGTGCTGGAGCTCGAAGACGCGGAGCCCGTGTTCGAGCCGGACGCCGAGATGTCCGACGCCGCGTTCGCCGAAGACGTTGCGCCCGAATTCGTAGAAGAGCCCGCCCAGGAGATGGCCCCGCCGCCGCCCCAGATGGCGGCGCCCGCGCCGCCCATGCCGCCACAGCCCCAGCCGCAGGCACAGGCACCGGCGCCCGCGGCTCCCCCTGCGCCGGAGCCGGTCGCGTCGGCGGGCGAGGAAGCGGCGTCCGCTCTTGAGCGCGCCATTGCCGCGTTGAGGGCGGGGCAGGTCCCCACCTCCACGACACCTCAGGCCGAGCCGTTCCAGTTCCAGGCCGCGCCTCAGCCCGAGGCGATGACCGCGTCCGAGCCTGGCCCGGAAATGGAATCCGAGCCCTTGCCGATGGCCGTCCCCATGGACGCGCCGGAACCGGCGGAGGAGACCCATCCCGAGTTTGGCGCTCAGTCCGAGCCGGAGGCCTATGAACGCTTCGAGGCGCAGCCGGACACGGCCCCGGTGATCGAGCCGCTGGACGACTTCATGGACGAGCCGGAAGACGAGTCCCTCGGCGAGCCGGAGTTGGTCTTGGCCGAGGTCGAGGAGACGGTCGCGTTTGTCGAGCCCGAGCAAGACGA
>CAYWIA010000089.1:4757-8651 GCA_964458245.1 uncultured Methyloceanibacter sp.
GGCGGACATCACGCCGAAGGACCGTCCCGGACCCTGGAAGACAGCATCAAGGACATGTTGCGGCCCATGCTGCGCGAGTGGCTTGACGACAACATGCCGCGCATCATCCGCGACGAGCTCGACACGGAGAGCTTGCGCGGCCGCCAGGACTAAGCAGACCAAAAGTTGACAGTGCCGAAGCCGAGAGCGTAGGACGCGCGGCGACCCTTTTTCGCCAACCACCGCGCATTCATGCTCGACAAGACTTATCAGCCGAAGAATTTCGAAGGCGGCGTCTACCGCGCCTGGGAAGACGCACGCGCTTTCGCCGCCGGCCGCGGCGATCGCGAGGGCGCGCGCCCGTTCGCCATCGTCATCCCGCCGCCGAACGTCACCGGCTCGCTCCATATGGGCCATGCGCTCAACAACACGCTGCAGGACGTGCTGGTGCGCTTCGAGCGCATGCGCGGCCGCGACGTGCTGTGGCAGCCCGGCACCGATCATGCGGGCATCGCCACGCAGATGGTCGTCGAGCGGCAATTGATGGAGCGCCAGGAGCCCAACCGCCGCGCGCTCGGCCGCGAGAAGTTCATCAAGCGCATCTGGCAGTGGAAAGAAGAGTCCGGCAACACCATCGTCGGTCAGTTGAAGCGGCTCGGCTGCTCCTGCGATTGGTCGCGCTTGCGCTTCACCATGGACGACGGGCTATCGAAGGCGGTGCACAAGGTCTTCGTCGAGCTGCACCGCGCCGGCCTGATCTACAAGGACAAGCGCCTCGTCAACTGGGATCCCGAGCTGCTCACCGCCATCTCCGATCTCGAGGTCGAGCAGATCGAGACCAGCGGACATCTGTGGCATCTGCGCTATCCCATCGAGGGCGTCACCTTCGACCCGGAAGACCCCTCGACCTTCATCGTGGTCGCCACCACCCGTCCGGAGACCATGCTGGGCGACACGGCCGTCGCCGTGCATCCGGACGACGAGCGCTACAAGGCCCTTGTCGGCAAGAACGTCGTCCTGCCCATCGTCGGCCGGCGCATTCCCATCATTGCCGATGAATATTCCGACCCGGAGAAAGGCTCCGGCGCGGTGAAGATCACGCCTGCTCACGACTTCAACGACTTCGAGGTCGGCAAGCGGCATGGCCTGCCCATGATCAATGTGCTGAGCCAGGATGCGCGGTTGCTGCTGCATCCCAATCCCGACTTCACGCAAGGGGTGGAGCTGACGCCCCAACTCCATGCAACGATTCTCGAATTCAACGGCGTGTTCCGCTTCGCCGCGCGCAAGATGATCGTCGATCGGCTGGAGTCGGAAGGCCTCCTCGAGAAGATCGAGGACTACGTCCACTCCGTGCCCCATGGCGATCGCTCCGGCGCCGTCATCGAGCCCTATCTCACCGACCAGTGGTATGTCGACGCCGCAACCTTGGCCAAGCCCGCCATCGAGGCGGTCAAGCGCGGCCGCACCACCTTCGTGCCCAAGACCTGGGAGAACACGTATTTCCACTGGATGGAGAACATCCAGCCTTGGTGCATCTCCCGCCAGCTCTGGTGGGGCCACCGCATTCCCGCTTGGTACGGCCCCGACGGCGCGGTCTTCGTGGCCGAGACCGAAGCGGACGCCAAGGCTCAAGCCAAACAGCATTACGGCAAGGACGAGACGCTGAAGCGCGACGAGGACGTGCTCGACACCTGGTTCTCCTCCGCGCTGTGGCCGTTCTCCACGCTCGGCTGGCCGGACAAGACGCCGGAGCTCGCGCGCTATTACCCGACCGACGTGCTCGTCACCGGCTTCGACATCATCTTCTTCTGGATCGCCCGCATGATGATGATGGGCATGCACTTCATGGACGAGGTGCCGTTCCGCGACGTCTACATCCACGCCCTGGTCCGCGACGAGAAGGGCCAGAAGATGTCGAAGTCGAAGGGGAACGTCATCGATCCCCTGGAGCTGATCGACACTTACGGCGCCGATGCCTTGCGCTTCACGCTTGCCGCCATGGCCGCGCAAGGCCGCGACATCAAGCTCGCCGGCGCCCGCGTCGAGGGCTATCGCAATTTCGCGACCAAGCTGTGGAACGCCTCGCGCTTCGCCATGATGAATGACTGCGTGCCCCGCGCCGATTTCGATCCGGCCGCCGCGCAGCTGACCGTCAATCGCTGGATCGCCGGCGAGGCCGAGCGCGCCACAGCCGCCGTCACCGAGGCATTGGAGGCCTTCCGCTTCAACGATGCGGCGGGCGCCATCTATCACTTCATCTGGCACATCTACTGCGACTGGTATCTGGAGCTCATCAAGCCGGTCCTCATGGGCGAAGACGAGGCGGCGAAGGCCGAGACCCGCGCCATGGCGGCCTACGTGCTCGACCGCGCGCTTCAGCTGCTCCATCCCTTCATGCCCTTCGTCACCGAGGAGCTGTGGGAGAAGCGCGCCCCCGAAGGGGAGCGCCGCGAGAGCCTGCTGATGCTCGCCCCGTGGCCCACCCATTTGGGGCTCCAGAACGCGCAAGCGGACGCGGAGATGGAATGGGTCATCAAGTTTGTCACGGAGGTGCGCTCGGTCAGGGCGGAGATGAACGTACCCGCCGCCGCCAAGGTGCCGCTGGTCGTGGTCGGCGCCTCCGGCGAGACCAAGGCCCGGGTCGCCGCCCACGAGGAGACCCTCAAGCGGCTCGCCCGCATCGAGACCATCGACTTCGCCGATGCGCCGCCCGCGGGCTCGGTGCAGATTGTCCTGGACGAGGCGACGCTCGCGCTGCCGCTCCAAGGCGTCATCGACATCGACGCGGAATCGGAGCGTTTGAAGCGCGAGATCGATAAAGTCGGGTCTGAGATCGCCCAGCTAACCGCCAAGCTTGCTAACGAAAAATTTGTGTCTCGTGCCCCAGAACATGTGGTCGAAGAGCAGCGGGAGCGGAAGTCGGAAGCCGAGGCCACGGCCGCCAAATTGGCGCAAGCCCTGAAGCGCCTCGAAGCGGTGCTTTAGCCGGGGGCGGGCGTTCGCGCTTTCGGCTTTTGGGGTGCCGTCTTGCAACCTGAATCCGAATCCTCCTAACTGTCTCTAAATTGCAACAGACTGAGGTATTTGCGCCTCGTTTGCGCCATAAAACTTTGGGACATCGACTTGAGTTAGAGGACATCGGCCGCACGAGACACTCGCGCATCAAAAGCGAGGGGGGCGGGCCAGGGAGCGACCCGGCTGGGGCGTAGAGTTGTGACGGTCACCCCCGTCCACTCCTTCAAGTTCAGCCGGCATTGGTGATGGACGCAAAGACGTTCGATAAATCCCGCCTGCCGAGTAGGCATGTGACGGAGGGGCCATCCCGCGCCCCGCATCGCTCATACCTGTACGCGATGGGGCTGTCGCGCGAGCAGATTCACCAGCCCCTCATCGGCGTCGCCTCCTGCTGGAACGAAGCGGCCCCTTGCAACATCTCGCTGATGCGCCAGGCGCAAGCGGTGAAGCAGGGCGTTGCGGCCAGGGACGGCACGCCGCGCGAGTTCTGCACCATCACCGTCACCGACGGCATTGCCATGGGGCACCAAGGCATGAAGTCCTCGCTGCCCTCGCGCGAGGTCATCGCCGATAGCGTCGAGCTCACCATGCGCGGTCACTGCTACGACGCGCTCGTCGGCCTCGCCGGCTGCGACAAGTCGCTGCCCGGCATGATGATGGCCATGTGCCGCCTCAACGTGCCCTCGATCTTCATCTATGGCGGCTCGATTCTGCCGGGCTCCTTCAGGGGCCGGCAGGTCACGGTCCAAGACCTGTTCGAGGCGGTCGGGGAATATTCCGTCGGCAAGATGTCGTCGGAGGATCTGGACGAGCTGGAGCAGGTCGCGTGCCCGTCCGCCGGCGCCTGCGGCGCCCAGTTCACCGCCAACACCATGGCCACGGTGTCCGAGGCCATCG
>CAYWIA010000090.1:0-8553 GCA_964458245.1 uncultured Methyloceanibacter sp.
ACGCGCGGATCGAGGGCCAGACTCAAAAGGTCGACCAGCGTGTTGACGATGACGAATAGGAGCCCGACCAACACGAGATAGGTGGTGATGAGCGGAATGTCGGCGCGGGTGACCGCCTCGAGAAAAAGAAACCCCATGCCGGGCCATTGGAACACCGTCTCGGTGAGCAGCGTATAGGCGATGAGCGTGCCCACTTGCAGACCGCCCACGGCAACGAGAGGCAGGAGCGCGTTGCGCAGCGCATGGACGGTCCACACGCGAAGTGGCGACGCGCCTTTGGCGCGCGCGGTGCGCACGTAGTCGTGACCGAGTTCGTCGAGCATGGCGCCGCGCACCAGCCGAATGAACAGTGGCAGCATGATCGAGGATAGCGTCAGCGCCGGCAGCACGAGGTGCGCGAGCCCGTCGCGGGTGAGGAGGCCCGTTTGCCAAACGCCAAGGTCAATCGTCTGGCCGCGACCGAAGGCAGGCAACCAATCGAGCCATACGGCAAAAACGGTGATGAGGAAAATCCCGGTGAGAAACACCGGCACCGAGATGCCAAGCACGCTCAAGCCCAAAATCAGCCTGGCGCGAAACGTCTGCGGCCGCACGGCGCAATAGACTCCACCCGGTACGGCCAGAAGAAGCACGACAAGGCTTGCGCCAAGGACCAGCTCGAAGCTCGCCGGGAACTTGGCGAGCACCACTTCCACCGTCGGCTTCTTGTAGATGATCGAGGTTCCGAGATCGCCGGTGGCGGCGCGGCGCAGATAGCCCGCTAGCTGAACCGGCCAGGGCGCATCGAGGCCGAGTTGATGGCGCAGTTCGGCGCGTTCGGACTCCGGCACCGCTTGGCCCATGATCTCGCGCAAGGGATCGCCCAGGCTTTGCCGTACGGCAAAGGCGATGACGAGTATCGCCAGCATGACGAGCAGGGCCTGGAGAAGACGTCCGCCGATAAAGGCCGCCCCCGAGAGAAAGGCCTTCATGAATGCATCACGCGCGGGTCAGGCCGAACCCGACAGCAGCGGCGACCAGAGCCTGCCAGGGAATGAAGAGAAGAGGCAGCGCATTGAGATCGGCCGCCGGATAGAGCAGCGCGCCCAGAGCCGTGCCGACGACCACCACCGAGATCCAGCTTTTGGTCCGCCTGATAGGCTCTGCCGGGATCCCCGCGCCGAAAGCGGTCAGCCCCGCACCCACCGCGCCGCCGCTGATCCCGCCGAGCAAGAGACCCAATATCTCCCGGTTCTCTTTGGCACCCGAGACCGTGCCAAACAGCTCCGAGCCGACCAGAGCTTGGTACATGTCGTTGGCCGTATTGACGGCGGCAAGCCAGCCGATCAGCACGACCGCCATCGTGAGAAAGCACCGGCCCAGGTCGCGGGTGACCCAGAGCCACATGCTGAAGCCGATGCCGGCGCCGAAGGCGATGCCGGCATGCAGCGGAGCCCCTTCGGCATTCAAGAGAAACCCGTCTTCGTCGAGACGCATTTCGGGCAGCGGCGACGGGATGCTGGAAATGAGCCCGGTGATCGCGCCAATGGCCGCCATAATGACGACGGCGCGGGCACTGGGTGGCAGCCGCGGCGCGGTATCGGCCTTCAGGAAATCCCACTTCATTGCCGATAGCGGGCAATTCCAAGTTAGCTGCCGCCCCCCTACTCGTCCATCGACCTCCCGCGCGAGCACGCGGTGCCTAAAGCCGGCGGCGAAAGCCACCGCATTTCAAGACTATAGCCGACGGGGATCGGACTTACGACTCAGAAGGAAGCGCCCGCAGCGCTAGCTCTGGCTCTCGGAGACCTGCTTCAGCTTGGTGAGGCCCTGTTCCATCTGCTCGCCCACCATCTTCTCGCCGTTCATGATGAGACACATGGCCTTTTCGAGGAAGTTGTGGTCGTCGTTCATGCTCCAAGTGACGTTGGTCTTATCGCCCTCGGGGTTGAAGTCGAACTGCGCTCCACTCGTACCCTCGAACGGCTCGGTGAAGTCGACCTTGATCTTCACGAGCTTGCCGGGCTTGCTTTCGACCAGGGTCATCTTGCCCGCGCCCACCTCGCTGTTGCCGGCCCAGGTCATCACGGAGCCTTCACCGGCCTGAGGACCGTCGAAGGTCACCTTGGCGTCGGGATCGAGCTTGGCCCATGGCGACCAAGCCTCCCATTTGTGGAAATCGTTCACCTCGCCAAACACCTTCGACGCCGGGGCATCGACTGTGACGGAGCGCTCGACATGGAAGTCCGAAGGCTGAAGCGCAACGACGACCACAAACACCAGGACCAGCGCGACCAGCACCAGCAGGATCTTCTTCAGCATCCGATGTCCCTCCCCGGACGGCCTTTGTTCTCGGGCCCCTATTCTATGACAAGATCACCGAGATACGGCATGTCGATGACGTTCACCACAGGCTCGATCTTCACGTTCTTGCGGGCCGCCCAGGCGAGATGCTGCCATTGGAGCGGCAGAAGCGCCGCGTCGTCATAAAGGATGCGCTCGATGTCCTTGAGGACCTTGGCGCGGGCCTCCGGGTCGGTCATCGACTGAGTTTCAAGTGTCAGCCGGTCAACCTCCGGGTTCGAGTAATTCCCCGCATTGTATTGGCCGTAACCGGTCGTCTTGTCCGGGGTCATGACCAGGAACTCGTAGAAGTTCGCCGAGTCTTGCGTGTCGGACTGCCAGCCGATCATCAGCATGTCGCCGTCACGCGCATCGAACCGCTGCCAGTATTGCGCCTTCGGCAAGGTCTGAAGATCGACGTTGATGTTGATCTTGGCGAGCATGGCGGCGACGGTTTCGGCGATGCGCGCATCTCCCACATAGCGATTATTGGGGGCGACCATGCTTACCGAGAACCCGTCCTCGTAGCCTGCCTCCTTCATCAGCGCCTTCGCTTTGGCAAGGTCGTAAGGCGGCGTGAGCGCGGGGTCGTGCCCCGCATAGCCGGGAGGGCTCAACTGCCCGGCGGCAGTAGCCTGCCCACGCATGATCTTCTTGGCGATGGCTTCGCGGTTGATGGCGTAGCTCATCGCTCTCCGCACGCGGGGATCCTTGAAAGCTTCGACGCGATCCTGGTTCAGTTCGAAGGTGATCACGCGTGGGGACTGGACGGTGACGAGGTCGCAGCACGACGCTGCCTCGACGCGCTTCAGATCGGTGGGTGGGACTGGCCCGATGAAATCGACATCGCCGGCCAGCAACGCGGCGACGCGGGTCGCCGGCTCCTTGATCGGCGTTAGAACGATCTCCTCCACATTGCCCGGCGAGGCCTTGTCCCAATAGTCGGCGAAGCGCTTGAACTCTAGCCTGATGCCCTGTTCGCGTTTCGTGACGATGAAAGGCCCCGTGCCACTCATATTGGCCGATGCAAAGGACGAGCCGTGCTTGACCACCGCGTCCTTCGGCTGCCCGCGCTGGTCGGTCCCCGTGTAGAACTCACGGTCCATGGGGAAGATGTAGGTCGCGAGATTCAGCACAAGCGGATACGGCCCCTTGGTGATGAGATCGACGGTGTGAGCGTCGACCGCCTGCGCCTTCTCGAACGGCTCGAACAGGGCCTTAAAGTCAGGGCTCTGCTTCAGGCGGTTGAAGGTCCAGACCACATCCTCGGCAGTCATTTCGCGGCCGGAGTGAAAGAGCACGTCATCGCGCAGGTGAAACCGCGTGGTATGCGCATCAATCTGTTCCCAGCTCTTGGCGAGGCGCGGCTCGAGCGTCAGGTCCTGGCGGAAGCGCACCAAGGGATCGAACACGAGATGGGAGAGCTGGAGCGTCGCGCCGGACAGCTGCTCATGGGGGTCGAGCGAGGCAGGGTCGGCGTCGTAGGCCATGCGCAGCGTCTTGCCGCCGGAGGCGGCGGCAGGGCTGCAGATCAGGAGCGCGAGAACGCAAAGGGACAGGAGACGGCGCATGAATGGTACTTTGTCGCCTGAAACCAAGGCACTCGTCCAGCCTCTTGCCTCGCAAGCTCCGGCCGATAAAGTCGCCCTCCCGCCCCCGAACCTTTCGGAGTCCATTGCCTCGTGTCAGGCTTCTTCGTCACCGGAACCGATACCGATGTCGGCAAGACCCTCGTCTCGGCGTGGCTCTTGATTCATCTCGATGGTTCCTATTGGAAACCGGTGCAGGCGGGGACGGAGCATCCGACAGACTCTGCCACGGTGCAGCGCCTCGCCGATCTTCCGGTGGGGCGCATCTTGCCGGAAGCCTATCTCTTACCTGAGGCCATGGCGCCGCATGAGGCGGCCCGGCGCGCCGAAATCACCCTCGACATGGCTAAGCTGGCGCTGCCGCCGAACGACGGGCTTGTGGTCGTCGAAGGCGCCGGCGGGCTCATGGTGCCACTCACCGAGGATACCTACATGATCGATCTCGCGGCGGAGCTCGATCTGCCAATTGTCCTCGTCGCGCGCTCCACCCTCGGCACCATCAATCACACGCTGCTCTCTATCGAAGCGATTAGGCGGCGCGGCCTGCCGCTCGCAGGTGTCGTCATCACCGGTCCAGAGACGCCGCACAACCGCGCCGCAATCGAACGCTACGGGCAAATCGAAGTTATCGCCGAGATTCCCTGGCTCGAGACCGTCGACCGCGCAGCACTCAAAGCCATCGAACCCGAACTCGATCTCCTGAAGCTTGCAACGGTGAGACCGTGAACGACGACGCGAAGCAAAAGCAAAGCTTGCCCGCGTCCGACGTGATCGCGCGCGACAAGCGCTATGTTTGGCACCCCTACACCCAGCACGGGACGGAGGTGGAGCCGACCGTCATCACACGGGCCAAGGGGGCGTCGCTGTTCGATGCGGAGGGTCGCGAGATCCTCGATCTGATCTCCTCGTGGTGGACCTGCACCCATGGTCACGCCCATCCCAAGATCAACGCGGCGCTCGCGCGCCAGGCCGAGCAAATGGAGCACGTGATGTTCGCGGGCTTCACCCATGAGCCCGCGGTCGACCTCGCCGAGATGCTCGCCGGCCTTCTGCCCGGCGACCTCAATCGCGTGTTCTTCTCCGACGACGGCTCGACGTCAGTCGAGGTGGCGATCAAAATCGCCTATCAGTCTTGGATCAATCGCGGCGAACCCCGACGGCGCCTGCTCGTCGCCTTCGATGGCGGCTATCATGGCGATACGTTGGGCGCCATGTCGGTCGGGCGCGGCTCGCAGATGTTCGGCGCCTTCAAGGACTTGATGTGCCGGGTCCGCGTGCTGCCCTTCCCGGCCACGTTCGAGGGCGACGACGCGGCAGACGAGCGGGAGGCGGGCGCCTTATCGGCATTCGAAGCGCTTCTTGCAGATCACAAACAGGCCGTCGCGGCGCTGATCATCGAGCCCCTGATGCAGGGCTCGGCGGGCATCCGCTTTTGCCGTCCAGGCTTTCTCAAGCGTCTCGTCGAGATGGCGCGAAAGGCTGGAGTCATTGTGATTTTCGATGAGGTGGCAACCGGGTTTGGGCGCACGGGAACGCTGTTCGCGCTGGAGCAGGCCGGCGTCGTACCGGACCTGGTCTGTCTGTCCAAGGGACTGACCGGCGGCTACATGCCCCTCGCGGCCACGGTGGCGCGAGACCGGCTGTTCGACATGTTCCTCGGACACAACTTCGACCGGGCGCTGCCCCACGGACACTCGTTCACCGCCAATCCGCTGGCCTGCACCGTCGCGCTCACCGCGCTCGGGCTTTACGAAGAAGAGCAGACCATGGCGCGGATCCAAGAGATCAATGCGCGGCATCGATCCATGCTCGACGTCCTGGCGGCGCGCGCGGACGTATCGAAGCCGCGCGTGCTCGGTGACGTGCTGGCTTTCGACGTTCAAGAAGGCGGGCGATACCAATCCGAAGCAAGCCGCAAGCTCAGGGCCTGGTATCTGGCCCACGGCTTCAACATCAGGCCGATCGGTTCGGCGGTCTATCTGATGCCGCCCTATTGCATCACCGACGAGGAACTCTCGCGCGCCTATGCGGGCATGATCGAGGGTCTCGATCAGCTCGCCTCAGGTTCGCTCTAACCGCCCGTAAACGATGTGCCAGGTCACGCGCCCGCCGAAGCGTTCATTCGTGGCGCGGATCACCCGGCGCAGCGCACCGGCGGAAAGCGGCGCATAGCCCTCCCGCGGCGTCAGGCCACCGACCGCTTTCATCCTGCGCAGGAAGGAAAGCGAATCGTTATCGGGCGTTAGATGCTCTTCCTCGACCACACCGGGAATCGCGGGGAGATCGGGGATGCCGCTCGGCAGGCACTCCGTGGCCAACACGGTCCGCCATTCCGCGAAGCTGTCCGGACCGAGCGTGGCGAAGAGAAGCACGCCGCCCGGCGCCAGACGCATGCGCAAGCGTTCGAGGGTGGCGACAGGATCTCTCAGCCAATGGAGCGTCATGCTGGTGACGATCAGATCGAGATCGTCATGGCCGCCTGCCGCGTCCGCATCCATGACTTCGTACGTCACACGTGCGGGGGCTCGTGCGAGGTTGCGGCGGCACTCGCCGATCATGGCCGGCGCCGCATCGGTAAGCACGAATTGGCCGTCCGGATAGCGCGCGACGAGATGCCGGCTGAGGAGCCCCGTGCCGCAGCCGAGTTCCAGCACCCGCGGTGCCCGCAGGTCCGGCAGCAACGCCGCCAGTCTCCGCGCCACATCCTTCTGCAGGCCGGCATGGTCCTCGTAGCTGGCCGCTTGCGCGCCGAAGCGCGCTGCGATCTCGGCGCTACGACGCGACAGAATTGGCGAATTCAAGGACATGACGGGCGCACCACTCGGGGTGCCTCAAGGGCAGGACATGGTCGCCATCGGGCGACCAGACGATCTTCTCCGCTCCCCATACGGCTTCGGACATGGCGGGGGGAACGATCACGTCGTCTCGGGCAGCGAGGGTAAGGATCGGACATTGCAGCCTTTTCTTAGCCGCCTCCGCATCCCAATGCATCAGCCAATCGAGGCCTTCATCGAGCCGTGCGACATTCAGCGCCTCTGCGGGCGCGAAATCCGGAGCGCCGCAGGAGCGCCAGAACGTGGCCATGGTGCCGCCAGGGTCGCGCGCAAGCCCTCGCTTGAGGGCGGCGACGCGGGCTTCCGGCACGTGAGGACAGAACCGGTCGAACCCCTGGATCGAGACGAGGCCCTTAAACCCGCCCTTCCCCTCCTTCAGAAGCCACATCAGGCCGAGGGAATGGCCTACGGCGATGGCATCGTCAGGCCAGTCTGTGCGGCCGGCGGGACCGCCCGCGACAAAGCCGAGATCGACCCAAGTGATCGCGGCATTCGGGAGATGCGCGGCCATATCGGCCCAGACGCAGGGGTTGAAACCCCAGCCATGGACGAAAACGAAATGCATCAGGCCGACGCGGCCTTGGGCGCGGAATGGGCGGCGTGCATCAGCGCCACGCACATGCCGTCAATATCGGCGTCCGTGTGGGCGGCGGTGAAGGCAAGGCGCACGCGGGCGCCTCCTTGCGGCACGGTCGGGGGCCTGATGGCCGTCGCCCAGAATCCCGCCTCGCGGAGCCTGGCGCTCAACTGAAGTGCTGCCTCCGCCGTGCCGGCAATCACCGGGACGATTTGCGTGGATGACGCCCCGGTATCATAGCCAAGCGCCGCTGCCTTCTCGCGGAAGCGCGCGGCGAGACCGGCAACATGGGCGCGCGCGTCCTCGAGGCTCGACAAAAGATCGAGCGCGGCGTCCATGGCGCCGAGCACGGGCGGCGGCAGCGCGGTCGAGTAGACCAAGCCGCTGCAGCGATTGACGAGATAATCGCGCATGCCTTCCGAACACGCTACGTAAGCGCCGAAGCCGCCGAGCGCCTTGGAGAAGGTGCCGATCACGATGTCGGCCGCGCCGGAGAGGCCGCATCCCCCCTCGCCCAAAATCCCGGTGGCATGCGCGTCGTCCACGATCAGCATCGCGTCATGAGCGCGTGCGAGCCGCGCGATCTCAGGCACCGGCGCGACGTCGCCATCCATCGAGAACACGCTCTCCGTAAGGATGAATTTCGGACTGCTATCCGCCTGATGTTGAGTCAAAAGCTCGGCGAGATGGCCGGCGTCGCCGTGCCGGTATCTGATCTGACGGACGCCGGCCGCCTTGCAGCCGAAATGCATGCTGGCGTGGTTCAAGCGGTCGGCGAAGACGAGCGGTTCGGCGCCGAGCACGCTTCGATCGAACAGCGCCTGCAAGATGGCCGCATTGGCCTGGAAGCCGGACGCCATGAGAAGCGCGGCGGGCTTGTCCTTCAAGCGCGCGACCTTCGCCTCGATGGGAGCGAAAAGGTCGAGATTGCCGGTGACGAGGCGGGAGGCGCCGGAGCCCACGCCGTGGACCTCCGCCCACTCCCGCGCGCGGGCCACAAGCGCGTCATGAAAGCGCAAGGCCAGATAGTCGTTGCTGGCGAAATTGACGTAAGTCCGGCCGCCGACCCGAAGGTTGCGTGCGTCGACCGCAGCCACCGCGGTCAGCTCCCGCCGCAAACGATCCTGCCCGAGCGACGCGAGAAAGGCCTGGTACCGGCTTTCGCTTCCAACCATGATCCTGTATTAGCGAAGGGCCTGATCCCCAGCAATCAATCGCTTGGAACGCCGTG
>CAYWIA010000091.1:0-8525 GCA_964458245.1 uncultured Methyloceanibacter sp.
CGGTGACGACGATCTGATAGGTGCCGCGGCCGGTGTCCTCCTGCTCCCAGCGGGCCCGCAACCGGAACGAGCCGCGGCCCGTCTTGTAGGCCTCGAGGATCTGCTCGCGCGGCTCCACGATGATCCCGCCGGTGGGCAAATCGGGTCCCGGCACGAACGTCACAAGCTTGTCGGCGGTGGCCTTCGGGAACTTGATGAGGTGGAGCGCCGCATGGCACAGCTCGCCCACATTGTGCGGCGGGATGTTGGTCGCCATGCCGACGGCAATCCCGGACGCGCCGTTCGCCAGAAGGTTTGGAAAATTGGCCGGCAGCACGGACGGCTCGAGCTCGCGCCCGTCGTAGTTGGGGCGAAAGTCGACCGTGTCCTCGTCGATGCCTTCCAGAAGCCGCGCGGCGACCTCCGTGAGGCGCGCCTCGGTGTAGCGGTCCGCGGCGGGGTTATCCCCGTCGATATTGCCGAAATTCCCCTGGCCGTCGACCAGCGGATAGCGCACGGCGAAGTCCTGGGCGAGGCGCGCAAGCGCATCGTAGATCGCCTGGTTTCCATGGGGGTGGAAGTTGCCCATGGTGTCGCCGACGATCTTGGCGCATTTGCGGAACTCGCCGTTTGGGCCGAGGCGGAGCTGCTGCATGGCGTAGAGCAGGCGCCGATGCACGGGCTTGAGCCCGTCGCGCACATCCGGAAGCGCCCGGTGCATGATGGTGGAGAGCGCGTAAGCGAGATAGCGCTCTTCCAGCGCCTCTTTCAGATTGACCGGCTCGATCGGCCCCGAATCAGGGGGCGCTGCGCGTTTTCCCATATGTCGCGCTTAGCGCATCGCTTCGTCACGCTCAAGGCGTTGCTTGCCGCGCCGGATTTCGATCAGGCGGCGGCGGAAGAGGCTTGTCGGGCGGGTCGCGAAAGCAGGACGTGTCGACGAACATTTGCACGGAGACGTAGTACCACTGGTTCCCGTGTTTCGCGCCCGCGACACCGACGCCAATCTCCGTCGAGGCCGAGCGCAATGCGCGCTCGTGACCGGGCGACCCCTTCCAGAAGCGCATGGCTTTGGCCATGGCAGCATCGACCGTGGCGCGATTTGGCCGCGTCCAGGACTGATGCCAGTTCTCGCCGCGAAACTTGCAATACCTGACGCCGGCCGCGCGCACGCGCTCTGCCGGGCTGCGCCCGTCGGCGCGATGACCGGTCTTCTTGTTGAGGGCAAGATACCGCGCGTAACGCTGCGCCGCCTGATTGGCACCCGCGCTCTCGCGCAACGGGGCAAGGCCGCTCGCCGCGCGGTACGCATTGGTCTCGCTGATGATCGTCGTCCTTGCGCTTGCGGGAACGGCGAATTCCTGTGCATGGGCACTGGAAGCACAAGCCGTTGTGACGCTCAGCAGGGCAAGCCACGTCAATTTGCTTGCCGAGACCACGGCTACGCCGACAGGGCCGCCGCCTGCCCCCGGGACAGCAAGTCGAGCAGCCGCTCGCGGGCCGATGGCAGCTTCATGCCGTGGGGCTCGAGCACGTCGCGTTCAAGGAAAAACCCGGTGAGCGCGAAGCCGGCGGCGATGTCGGTCTCGCGCAACGGGGCGGTCTCGTCCAGCAAGAACCCCGGCAGCGCGAGCAGCTTGTCGCCGTACGGCGCGCCGGCCTCGCGCGACACGGCACGGCCTGAGCGCGGCGACACGAAAATGAGGTCTTCAAGGACGCCGGTCGCCGCACACACCGAGAGATCGAGGCCGAAACCAAGCTCCTGAAGCAGCTGATACTCCCAATAGACGAGCAGCGCCGGCCAGATGTCGGGCTCCCCAAACGAACGGAGCACATGCAGCGTGGTGGCGTAGAGTTCGGGATGAGGGTCGCGCTCGGGGAGAAGCTTGACGAGTTCACCCAGCGTGCCGATGGCGGCGAGCGCCCGCGGATCGTCGAGGACGCGAGCGCCGTTGGCCTCCATCAGTTCCACGTTGAAGCCGCCGAGATGCTCGGAAAGGCGCGCCCGCCACGTGACGCGCACCATATTGCCGGGCTGGAGCGTCGGACGGATACGACGGGATCGGCCTCCCCGGACGAGTCCGAGATGCCGGCCGTGTTCGAGCGTCAAGATCTCGGCGATAAGACTAGATTCGCCGAGCGGCCTGCCGCTCAGGAAGATTCCTTCGTCGCTCCAGTCCATCGGCTACCCTAGGGCGCAAATGCGATCCCGCTCAAGCTCCGACGTCCTGGGCTAGCCGCCGGTGCGAGTGTCCGTTCCGGCCGTGCCAGCGCTGCCCGACTCCGTCGGCATCTCGCTCGACGGGTCGTAGCTCGGACCGCCCACGGTTCCAGGAGACGTTTCGACCGTCGGCGCTGTCGGGTTTATGCCGTTGCCCGAGGGGCCCGTAGGCTGGAGGGACTGTTGCGTACCGCCGACGGCACCGGGCGTGGTGCCGTTGGATTGCGTTCCCGAGCTGCCCGCAGTCGGGCTCGCGGCATGGGCCACCGAGGCGCCGAGAAGCAAGGCGGCGCCGGCCGTAATAGAGAGGATCTTCTTCATCTTCGGACCTTTCTTGCGTTCAATCGTGAAAGGTCAACCCGCACAGGTTCAGCCGGTTCCCCGCAGGTCCGGCTATCCTTTTGGATAGTCCAGACCCATCTCCCGGAAGCGTTCCGGGTCCTCGCCCCAGCGCTCGCGCACCTTCACGAAGAGAAACAGGTGGACCGGTGTTCCGGCGATCTCGGCGATCTCCGCCCGGGCCGCGGAGCCGATCTCCTTGATCATGGCGCCCTTGGCGCCGAGCACGATGCGCCGCTGGCTCTCGCGCTCCACGAAAATGGTCTGCTCGATGCGGACACTGCCATCCTTCAGCTCTTTCCACTCCGTCGTCTCGACGGTGAGCGCGTACGGCAACTCTTCGTGCAGGCGCAGGAAGAGCTTCTCCCGGGTGATCTCGGCGGAAGTCTGGCGCAAGGAAGCGTCGGAGAGCTGATCCTCCGGAAAGAGCCACGGCCCCGGCGGGACCGCCTCGGCGAAATAGGTCTTGAGGTCGTCGACACCGTCGCCGGTGAGCGCGGAGACCATGAACACCAGATCGAAGGCCTTCAGAACCTGAAGATCGGCGGTAAGTCGCAACAGTTCCGGCTTCTTGACGAGATCGACCTTGTTCAAGACGGCAAGCGTCGGGCGCCTGATGTCGGGCAAATGCTCGACGATCGGCGCGAGCTTGTCATCGAGCCCGCGCGCGGCATCGATGACCAAGGCGACGATGTCGGCGTCGGCGGCCCGGTCCCAGGCCGCCTGCGCCATGGCGCGGTCGAGCTTCCGCTTCGGCTGAAAGATGCCCGGCGTGTCGACCAAGATCACTTGGGCGTCACCGGCGATAAAGAGGCCGCGCACGGGGCCGCGCGTGGTTTGGGCCTTGTGGGTGACGATAGACACCTTGGCGCCGACCAGCGCGTTGGTAAGCGTGGACTTGCCGCTATTGGGCGCGCCGATCAGCGCGACGAAGCCGCAGCGTGTGTTGCCGTCTTGGGTCTCAGTCATTGGCGGGCGGGCGCCAGACGCCCTCGCGCACCAGCATGGCGAATGCCGCGGCCTGTTCCGCCTGGCGCTTGTTCGCGCCCTCGCCGCGCTCCGGTGCCACGCCCTCGACCTGGACCTCTGTGGTGAAGCGCGGCGCGTGATCGGGCCCTTCCCGCGCGATCTCCAGATAGCGCGGCAGCGGCAACTGTCGCCCTTGCGCCCATTCCTGAAGCACGGACTTCGCGTCGGGCGCGGCCTCCTGCAACTCGCCGAGATAGGGCTCCCAATCGCGATGGATCAAACGGCGCGCGACCTGATAGCCGGCGTCGGCGAAGATGGCGCCGAGCACCGCCTCGCAGGCATTGGCGAGGATGGTCTTCTTGGCGCGGCCGCCGGATCCGGCCTCGCCGCCGCTCATGATGATGAAGTCGCCGAGATTCCAGCTCTGGCCGATCTCGGCGCAGGTTTCCGTGCGCACCAGGTGATTGAACCAGCGGGCGAGAACGCCTTCGCTCTCTTCGGCGAAACGGGTGGTCAGCAGCTCCGCGACGGCCAAGCCCAGCACCCGGTCGCCCAGGAACTCGAGACGCTCATTGTCCTCGTTGGGCTTGGAGTCGGGGCGCGCGCTCGCATGGGTCAAGGCAAGTTTGAGCAGCGATGGGTCCGCGAAGTCATGCCCGAGCCGGGCGGAAAGCCGGCTGAAATCACTGTTCCGCCGCTTGGCCAAGGCTTAGTGCACCACCGAGAATATCCGGTCCCAGCGGACTTCCGTGGGCCAATCCCAGACCTTCCAGAAGCTCGAGTCCTCGTCGATGGAGAAGAAGATCACTTGCGCCTTCCCCACCAGGTTGACGAAGGGCACGAAGCCGACCTCGGACAGGAAGCGGCTGTCGGTGGAGTTGTCGCGGTTGTCGCCCATCATGAAGAAGTGGTTCTCGGGGACTTTGTAGACCTCGGTGTTGTCGCCGAAGCCGTCATTCACGAGGTCCAGCACCGGATAGCTCACCCCGTTGGGCAGCGTTTCCTTGTAACGCGCCATCTTCCGCTCGCGGCCCGAAGAGCCGGTCACCACATAGTCGTCGATTTTCACCTTCTCGACGGCTTGGCCGTTGATGTGCAGCACGCCGTGGATCATCTGAATCTCGTCGCCGGGAAGGCCGATCACCCGCTTGATGTAGTCCGTCTCGTTGTCGCGTGGCAACTTGAACACGACCACGTCGCCGCGGTTGGGCTCGCTTGCCCAAATGCGTCCGGGAAACAGATTGAAGCCGAAAGGAAACGAGTAGCGGCTGTAGCCGTAGCTATATTTGGAGACGAACAAATAGTCGCCGACCAAGAGCGTCGGGATCATGGAGCCCGACGGGATGTTGAAGGGCTGGAATAGAAATACGCGTACGATCAGGGCCAGGATCAGCGCGTGCACGATGACGCGGACCGTGTCCCTGGTACTCCCTTTAGCTTCCATCTTTTCGGCGTCCACGCTCATGCGGAAGCTCTCCTCGGTTTATCCCGGCGCCCCCGTCCCCTGCCCCCAACGTGTCGGGACTGGCGCCCCTATAGCCTCTCCTCATGGTTCAAGCAAACCGCTCAATCGCGGGTCTGAACCTTCAAGGCGGAGATGATGACGATGGCTTGGGCCGTGGGAAAATCGTCCGTGATCGTCAGATCGATGCGGACTTCATGTCCTTCCGGTGTCAATTCGCGAAGCACCCGGGCGGCGCCTCCGGTCAATTCCAGCGTGGGCCGACCAGACGGCAAATTTACGACGCCCATGTCGCGCCAGTAGACGCCGCGGCGAAATCCCGTCCCCAAGGCCTTGGCACAGGCCTCCTTGGCGGCGAACCGCTTGGCGTAGGAGGCGGCGCGCAAGCTCCGCCGGTCGGACTTGCGGCGCTCCGTGTCCGTGAAAACCCGCGTCAAAAAGCGCTCGCCGTAGCGCTCGATGGTCTTCTCGACGCGCCGGATGTCGATAATGTCGTTACCGAGTCCGAGGATCATCACGCGTGATCCGCCTTTTCGCGTGCGCTCTCACGCAATGCTTGCCGCCCCCTGTCCATGGCCGCGCGCATGCGCCGGATGCTGTCTCCGAGCCCGACAAACACCGCCTCGCCCATGAGGTAGTGGCCGATATTGAGCTCGACGATCTCCGGCAGCGCGGAAATCGTCTCCGCCGTCTCGTAGTCGAGACCGTGGCCGGCATGAACTTCGAGGCCGAGGCCGCGCGCAAGAGTCGCGCCTTCTTTGATGGCGCGCCACTCGGCGTCCGCGTCGCTCTTGCGACCCTGGGCCAGGGCGTCGCACCAAGCGCCCACGTGAATTTCGATGGCCGGAGCTTTCAAGCGCGACGCAGCCTCGATCTGCCGCCGCTCGGCGGCGATGAACAGCGAGACCTGGATGCCGGCGTCGACCAGCTCGGCGATCACGGGCGCCAGCGCGTTGTGCTGCGCGACCACGTCGAGACCGCCTTCGGTGGTGCGCTCGGTGCGCTTCTCAGGCACGATGCATGCGGCGTGGGGCTTGGTCTTGAGCGCGATCGCTTGCATCTCTGGCGTTGCCGCCATTTCCAAGTTCAGCGGACAATCGAGTTCGGCGATGAGCCGTGCGATATCGTCGTCGCGAATATGCCGGCGGTCTTCGCGCAAATGGGCCGTGATGTTGTCGGCGCCCGCTTCGACGGCGAGTTTCGCGGCGCGCAGCGGATCGGGATGGAAGCCGCCGCGCGCGTTCCGCAGCGTGGCGACGTGGTCGATATTGATGCCGAGGCGGATCGGGGGCGCGCCCATCAGACCTCCATCGCTTCACGTCGCGCAATGAGTGCGCGGCGGCGGTGCTGGTAGGCGTTCACCGCGGGTCTGACCAAGACATAGCTCAGAGCCGCAAGCGCGAGCCCTACGGGAATCGCGCCGAGCGTCATCGGTTTCAGAAGCGGCCAGATCTGGTCCGTCTGGAAGACCCCTTCCGACAAATCGAGATGCAGATCCTTCGCACTGCCGCCGAGCATTAGGGAACCGACCTCGAAGGTGGCGATCCAGAAGAACGCATAAGTCAGCGGGTTGCCGACGAAGGTCCCCAGGATGGCGGCAACGATGCTGCCGCCGACAATCCACGCGGTCAGCGCCGCCAGCACCATATGGAAGCCGATAAACGGGGTCGCCGACACGAAGACGCCGGCGGCGAAGCCGAGGGCGACCGCGTGCGGCGTCGCACTCAGGCGGCGGACGCGATGGACGATGTAGCGGGTCGAGCGGCTCCAGCTGCGGCGCGGCCACAGATGCACGCGCAACCGCTCAAGAAAACTCTCCGCCTCTCGGCGCCTGAACAGCATCACTACCTCGTTCCAAGGACGCTCAGTCGTAGTGGCCGGCGCCGGGGCCCATTGGCGGCTGAGCCCTACCATATTTGGGCTTAATTTCTCCATATGCCAGGGCCTTGGGCCGGTTTAGCCTTCGGCGCGCGCCGCGCTGCTGACCACGTCCTTGGCGCGCAACCCCGCCAGGATCTCGTTCAGATGCTGGAGGTCCCAGACGTCCAGGTCGATGAGCATCTCGGTGTAGTCCGGGACCTGGTTCGTCATCTTGACGTTCTGGATGTTGCCGTCGGCCTCGCCGATGACGGCGGCGATCTGAGCCAGACTGCCCGGCTCGTTCATTGCGGTCACCGCGACCTTGGCAGGGAACCGCTGCGGGTTGTCGTCGTCGATGTCCCAGGTGACGTCGATCCAGCGCTCCGGTTCTTCGTCGAACGCCTTTAGGGCATTGGCGTGGATCGGATAGATGGTGATCCCCTGCCCCGGCGTGAGAATGCCGACAATGCGGTCACCGGGCACGGCGCCCCCGTCGGCGAAGTTGACCGGAAGATCGCCGCGCAAGCCCCGGATGGGAATGCCGCTTGCGCCTTCGGATCGGCCGCGCCCGGCCGACCCGGGCCAGCGGAACTTCAGCCCCATCACCTTGCCCAGTCCAAACCAGCCCTCCTCGGTGCGCTTCACCTGGCGGCGGCGCTTCACCGGCTCGGCCGGCTTTTCCTCGGGGAACACCGCCCGCAACACGTCGGCGGAGGCAAGCTCACCCCGCCCCACGGCGGTCATGACGTCCTCGGCGGTCTTTTGCGACAGCCGCGCCAGCGCCGCGGTCAGGCTCTCCTCGCTGAACGTCTTGTCCCGGCGCTGAAAGGCGCGGTCGAGAATTTCGCGGCCGAGCTTGCCGTATTGCGAGCGGAGCGCGTCGCGCGTGGCCCGTCTGATGGAGGAGCGGGCCTTGCCGGTTACGGCGATGCTCTGCCAGGCGACGGGCGGCAACTGTGCCGCCGAGCAAATGATCTCCACTTCGTCGCCATTCCTGAGCTGCGTGGCGAGCGGCATGGGCCGGCCGTTGATCTTGGCACCTACGGCGGTGTTGCCGACGTCGGTATGGACCGCATAGGCGAAATCGATGCAGTTCGCCCCGCGCGGCAACGCGATCAGCCGGCCTTTCGGCGTGAAGCAGAACACCTGGTCCTGGAACAGCTCCAGCTTGGTGTGCTCCAGAAACTCCTCCGGGTTGTCGCCCTCGAGCAGCATCCCGACCAGATGGCGCAGCCAGCGATAGGCGTTCGAGTCCTGCGACGGCACCTTCTTCGCGCCGTTGGCGCCGTTCATGTCCTTGTAAAGGGCGTGCGCGGCCACACCGAATTCGGCGATGGAGTGCATCTTCTCGGTGCGGATCTGAAGTTCGACGCGCTGGTGCCGCGGCCCGACAATGGTCGTGTGGATCGACTGATAGTCGTTCTGCTTCGGATTGGAGATGTAATCCTTGAAGCGTCCCGGCACCGCATGCCAGGTCGTGTGCACCACGGCGAGCGCATGATAGCAGTCCGGAACCTTCGGCACGACGATGCGGAAGCCGTAGATGTCCGAAAGCTGCTCCAGCGAGATCTGCTTGCGCTCCATCTTGCTCCAGATGGCGTAAGGCTTCTTCTCGCGCCCGGCGACGACGCCCTTGACCTTGGCCTCTTTCAGCTTGGTGGTCAGCGCGCTCTCGATTTCGTCGATCAAGCCCTG
>CAYWIA010000092.1:0-8504 GCA_964458245.1 uncultured Methyloceanibacter sp.
CATACACTGCGCTCACCTCGACCAGTTGAGGGGCGCGCTCATGAGGCGTCTTGAGATGCGGGACGAGGTGCGGCGCCCGAGGAAAGCGCGGGAAAGATGGGCTGGATGAGAATGAGCAAGCCCGGACCCCGCGCCAGGAAGACGCGTTCCGGCCTCGGGGGTCCCCGCTCCGCCCACCTGCGCTGTAATGCGTGGGTCGACGGGTGAGGCATGCGAGCTCCATGCGCATGCCTGTGCCACTGGCGGTAAGCCGTGCGGAAGGGGGCCATAAAATATCGCCGGATGTGGCGCGCCGTGAAGGCGCTCGCGCGATCGTTTCGATCGCGACACCGACTACGGATTGCGCTGACGCGGCGCGCCACCCCCTCTTTTGAAGTGACTTAGGGAGACAGGGGAGGACGGATCGGGATCTCGCGTGGCCAGCCCCCGGCGAGGCGCTGACGGCTGCGCTGGAGCGGCGGAAACTGGCCGCTTTGCCAAGCTTTTTGAGGCCTGCTAGCAATTGACTTATCGGCTTTCGCCTCTATATTGCGCCGCTTATCGCTCCTTTAGAGGCTCTGCCTGCGCGCCTAGTCGCTGGCAATTCAAGCCGCAAGAGACGGATTAAAAAGACATGTTCGCGGTCATTCGCACGGGCGGCAAGCAATATCGCGTTGCGCCGAACGACATTATCGAGATTGAGAAAATCGCGGGCGAGCCCGGCGATATCGTCCAGCTTGGCGACGTTCTGATGCTTGCCGGCGAGGGCGACCCCAAGACGGGCAGCCCCGTGGCCGGCGCGAGCGTGGCCGCCGAGGTCCTGGAGCAGAAGCGCGCGGACAAGATCATCGTCTTCAAGAAGAAGCGCCGCCAAGGCTATCGCCGGACCAGGGGGCATCGGCAGATGCTGACGGCGCTGCGCATCACCGAGATCCTGACCGACGGCAAGAAGCCGTCCAAGGCGGCGGCCAAGCCGGCCCCGGCCAAGACCGAGACCAAGGCTGCCGAGAAGCCGGCCGACACGAAGGCTGAGGCCAAGCCGGCAGCCAAACAGGCCGAGAAGAAGACTGAGGCGAAGCCCGAAGCCAAGAAGCCCGCCGCCAAGACCGCGGCGAAGAAGGCTCCGGCCAAGTCTGCCCAAAAGCCGGCTGCCGAGAAGGCGCCTGCGAAGAAGGCTGCCGCCAAGAAATCGCCGGCCAAGAAGGCCCCGGCGAAGAAGAAGAGCTAAAGGAAGACCACCATGGCACATAAGAAAGCAGGCGGCTCCTCGCGTAACGGCCGCGATTCGGCTGGACGGCGCCTCGGCGTCAAAAAGTCCGGCGGTCAGAGCGTCATCCCGGGCAACATCATCATTCGCCAGCGCGGTACCAAATGGCACCCGGGCGAGGGTGTCGGCATCGGCAAGGACCACACGATCTTTGCCGTCCGTGACGGTCAGGTCGAGTTCGCCACGAAGCACAAGGGCCGGGTCTACGTATCGGTGAGGCCGAACGAGGCGTAACCGCCTCCCTCTTCACCCTTCGTCCAAACCGTCTCCCGCACGCGCTATGGCGCGTGTAGCGTCTCATCCCGTGCAGATCAGAACGCAAAGGCTCGTCTTGCGGCCGCCGGCACTCGCCGACGCGGCACGCGTCAGCTTGCTCGCCGGCGATTACGACGTGGCATGCATGACCGGAACCATACCGCATCCCTATAGCGAGCAGATGGCGGGCGAATGGCTCACGGGCGCGCGCGCCGGCGAGGAGGGCGTGGTGTTCATGATTGAGCGCGACGGCACGCTGATCGGCTGCACCGGCTACCGGGCCTTCGGCCCCGATCATGCCGAACTCGGCTACTGGGTCGGCAAGCCCTATTGGGGCAACGGCTACGCGACCGAGGCGGTGCGGGCCCTGATCGCGCACGCGTTTGACGCGGATGGGTTCGCCTATCTCAAGGCCGGGCACTTCGCCGATAACCCACGTTCCGAGCGTATCCTCCGCAAGCTCGGCTTCCTGGCGCTCGGCGGCGAGCTCCGGGAGTGCGCGGCCCGGGGCACGACGACCGACTGCCTGACCTATCGGCTCGACCGGGCCGACGCGCTCGCCAATCTCCGCTGGCCGTAGGCCGGGTCTCGAGGCGTTCTCGCCGTGGCTAGTGCAACGGTAAGACCTCTGGTGCTAAGCACTTCCCATGCAGTTCCTCGATGAAGCCAAGGTCTTTGTTCGCGCCGGCAACGGCGGCAACGGATGCGTCAGCTTCCGGCGGGAGAAGTTCATCGAGTTCGGGGGTCCGAACGGCGGCGATGGCGGCAAGGGCGGTGATGTGATCGTGGAGTGTGTGGCGAACCTCAACACGCTGCTCGACTTCCGTTACCAGCAGCACTTCAAGGCCAAGAAGGGCGGCAACGGCATGGGCCAGAACCGCACCGGAGCGGGCGGGGCCGACGTGGTGCTGAAAGTACCGCCGGGAACGCAGATTCTCGACGAGGACGGGGAGACCCTGATCGCCGATCTGACGGAGCCCGGCCAGCGCATCGTGCTGCTGGAAGGGGGGAATGGCGGCTTCGGCAATACGAAGTTCAAGACCTCCACGAACCGGGCGCCGCGCCGCGCCAATCCCGGTCAGCCGGGAGAGGAGATGTATATCTGGCTGCGGCTGAAGCTGATCGGTGACGCCGGAATCATCGGCCTCCCCAACGCCGGGAAATCCACGTTCCTGGCGACGGTCAGCGCTGCCAAGCCCAAGATCGCCGACTATCCCTTCACCACGCTCATTCCCAATCTGGGTGTGGTGCGTATCGACGGCTTCGACTTCGTGCTCGCCGACATCCCTGGGCTGATCGAAGGGGCACATGAAGGCGCCGGCATCGGCGACCGCTTCCTCGGTCACGTCGAGCGCACTGCGGTGTTGCTGCATCTTGTGGATGCGACCGGCGAGGATCCGGTGGAGGCCTATGAAATCGTGCGCGGCGAGGTCGAGGCCTACGGCGCGGGGCTCGGCGAGAAGCCCGAGGTGCTCGTGCTGTCGAAGGCTGACGCCGTCGAGAAGGATGCGATCAAGAAGAAGGCGCGCGCTTTGAAGAAGGCGTCGGGAGTCACGCCGCTGATCGTCTCCGCCGCGACCGGCGAAGGCGTGCAGGAGGTGCTGCGGGCGCTCGCAACGAAGATCAAAGAGGTGCGGGCGCAAGAGAAAGCGTCACCGGTAACCGCGGCGGGGTGGCGGCCATGAGATCCGAATGGACGGAGGCCCGGCGCATCGTCGTGAAGATCGGCTCGTCGCTCCTGGTCGACAGTGCCGCGGGTGCCTTGCGCCGCGAATGGCTTAGCGCGCTGTGCGACGACATCGCCGATCTGCGGACGCAGGGCAAGGAGGTGATCGTCGTGTCCTCCGGCGCCATCGCGCTCGGCCGCAACGTGCTCAAGCTTCCGAAGGGACCGCTCAAGCTCGAAGACAGTCAGGCCGCCGCAGCCGTCGGCCAGATCGATCTGGCGCATGCCTACGAGGATGCGTTCCGCGCGCGCGGGCTTGTCGCTGCACAAGTCTTGGTGACGCTGGGTGATACCGAAGAGCGCCGCCGTTACCTCAACGCGCGCTCGACCATCACGACGCTGCTCAAGCTCGGCGCGGTGCCGGTGGTCAACGAGAACGACACGGTGGCGACCAACGAGATCCGTTACGGCGACAACGATCGCCTCGCCGCGCGTGTCGCTTCGATGATGAGCGCCGATTGTCTCGTGCTGTTGTCCGACGTGGAGGGTTTCTTCACGGCGCCGCCCGGCTCGTCGCCGGAGGCGCGGCGCCTCGACGAGGTGCCGGAGATCACGCCCGAGATCGAGGCCATGGCCGGCGACGTCGGCTCGGAGCTGTCACGCGGCGGTATGGTCACCAAAATCGAGGCGGCCAAGATCGCGGTGCAGGCCGGAACCGACATGGTGATCGCTAGCGGCAAGGTGATGAACCCCTTGCGGGCTCTCGCGACCACCGGTGTCTGCACCTGGTTCCTGGCGCGCTCGGACCCCACCACGGCGCGCAAACGCTGGATCGGCGGCACGCTCGAGCCGCGCGGCGCGCTCGTCGTGGATAGCGGCGCCGCGGCAGCGCTCGGGTCGGGCAAGAGCCTCCTGCCGGCCGGCGTCACGCGCATCGAAGGCCATTTCGAACGTGGCGATGCTGTCGTCATCCGGAACGGCGAGGGCGTGGAGATCGGCCGCGGCCTTACGGCCTATGGGCATGCGGAAGCGGAGGCCATCATCGGCCGCAAGAGCAGTGAAATCGCCGCCATACTCGGCTACCTTGGCCGCCCTGAATTGATCCATCGCGACGACATGACCCTTCACCGGAAAGGCCAGTAACGTGCCCCTTCCCGCCCAAGACCCGGCCGTCAGCCTGGAGCCGATGATGCTCTATATGGGCCGGATCGCGCGCGAGGCGGCTGCGGCGCTGGCGCTCGCCTCGACCGAGACGAAGAACGAGGCGCTCGGCCGCATGGCGGCGCGGCTCGAAGCGGGCACCGAGACCATTCTCGAAGCCAACCGTCAGGACTTGGAAGCGGCCGAGAAGAAAGGGCGCGATGCGGCCTTTCTGGACCGGCTCAGGCTCGATCCCTTACGGGTCGCGGCCATGGCCAGAGGTTTGCACGAGGTTGCGGCGCTGCCCGATCCGGTAGGCTCGACCATGGCCTCGTGGACGCGGCCCAACGGGCTTGAGATCTCGCGCGTGCGGGTGCCGCTCGGTGTCATCGGTATGATCTATGAGAGCCGCCCCAACGTGACGGCGGACGCGTCGGGGCTGTGCCTGAAGGCCGGCAACGCCGTGATCTTGCGCTCGGGCTCCGAGAGCTTTCTCACGTCGCTCGTCATCGCCAATCTTCTTACCGAGGCTGTCACAGCGTCCGGCTTGCCGGCTTCGACGATCCAACTCGTACCGACCGTGGATCGCTCGGCGGTCGGCTTCATGCTCGCGGGTCTCGAGGGCGCGATCGACGTGATCGTGCCCCGCGGCGGCCGGAGCCTCGTGGAGCGCGTGCAGGAAGAGGCTCGGGTGCCGGTCTTCGCGCATCTCGAGGGCGTCTGTCATGTCTATGTGGACGAGAATGCCGATCTCGACATGGCGCGGAATGTGGTCGTGAATGCCAAGATGCGGCGCACCGGCATTTGCGGCGCGGCGGAGACATTGCTCGTGTCCCATGCCGCCGTCCCGACGCACCTCACGACGATCGTCGATGCGCTGATCGAGGCGGGCTGCGAAGTGCGCGGCGACCCGGAGACGCAGCGCACCGACAGCCGCGTCAAGCCGGCCACCGATGAGGATTGGGGCGTGGAGTATCTCGCGCCGATCATCGCGGTGAGGGTGGTCGATGGGCTCGACGAGGCGATCGCGCATATCGCCGAGTACGGCTCGCAGCATACGGACGCGATCGTCACCAACGATCCGGCCGCGGCCGATGCCTTTCTCAGCCGTGTTGACAGCGCCATCGTTTTGCACAACGCCTCGACCCAGTTCGCCGATGGCGGCGAGTTCGGCATGGGGGCCGAGATCGGCATCGCCACCGGCCGATTCCATGCGCGCGGGCCGGTCGGCGTCGAGCAACTCACCACGTTCAAATATGTGGTGCGCGGGCAGGGCCAGACCCGGCCTTGAGCGCAAGCGGTCCTTCGCATCTCAGGGTTCCGATGGCCGCACCCGGCATGCGCATCGGGTTGCTCGGCGGCTCATTCGATCCGGCTCATGAGGCCCACCGCGAGATCAGCCTTACCGCCCTGAAGCGGTTGGGGCTCGATCAGGTCTGGTGGCTGGTAACGCCCGGCAACCCGCTCAAAGACGTTTCGCGGCTGCCGGGCGTGGCCGACCGTGTGGCGGACGCCGAAAGCATCGCGCGGCATCCCCGGATCAAGGTCACCGGCTTCGACGGCGGAACCGGCTCCGGCTACACGGTCGATTTGCTGCTAGCGCTGAAGCGGCGCTTTCCCTCCGTCCACTTCGTCTGGCTGATGGGGGCGGACAATCTGGCGGGCCTTCACCGCTGGAGAGCCTGGCCCGAGATCTTCGGCCTGGTGCCCATCGCCGTCCTGGACCGTCCCGGATATCGGCTCAAGGCCCGCGCGGGCCAAGCCGCGCAACGATTCGCGCCCTATTACGTGGACGAGACCGATGCTTTGGCGCTTCCTCTCCTGGAACCGCCGGCCTGGACAATTCTCAGCCGCAAGCTGTCTGGGCTCTCGTCCACGGCCCTTCGCGAAACTGTCGCGAAATCAGGCTAGACCGCTAGATAAGAGCAAGAAGACGCCGACGAATACTACCTATTGAAACAATGCCGGACGGCACTTATCCTACAAGGGCGAAGCGGCGATCTAGGGGCTCTCTCAAAGCATTGTGCGCGAGATGTTGCCAGTCCGCTTCCGGGAGCAATGGCAGAAGGATACCCACGCAAACATGCGCTCACCTAGAGAGGCTACCGATCACGGTGCGCCTCTGACCGGACTAGCGTCATTTCGCGCCGATCCGGGAAGACTGCTCAAGATCGTGCTCGACACGCTCGACGGCTCAAAGGCCGAGGATGTTGTGGCCATCGACTTGAAAGGAAAGACCTCAATTGGCGATCACATGGTTGTCGCCTCGGGTCGTTCTCAGCGGCATGTCGGCGCCGTCGCCGACCACCTCATCAAAAAACTGAAGGATGAAGGCTATGGCCGCGCCCGCGTCGAAGGATTGCCCCAGGGCGACTGGGTGCTGATCGATGCCGGCGATGTCATCGTCCATCTCTTCCGTCCCGAGGTTCGTGAGTTCTACAACCTCGAGAAGATGTGGTCCGCCGACCGGCCCATGGAGCGAATGGTGGTCTGAGAAACGGCTGACCGCCGCCGGCGGCGTTTGCGGCAAAGGTGAGCCATGCGGCTCCTGATCGCCGCCGTTGGAAAGCTGAAGCAGGGACCTGAGCGAGAGCTCTGCGCCCACTATCTCGCCCGCGCCGAGGCGCTCGGCCGAAATTTGAGCTTGTCACCCCTCGCAGCCGTGGAACTACCGGAAGCGAAGGCCGCCGAGGCGAACGTCCGCCGGGTCTCCGAAGCCGAAGCCCTCCTCGCTAAAGTCCCCTCGAACCACACACTGATCTGCCTCGATCCGGCCGGCGAGATGCTGCCGAGCGAAGGGTTCGCCAGGATCCTGGCCAAGACGCGCGATGAAGGCGCGGGCGGCCTCGCCTTCCTCGTCGGCGGCGCGGATGGGCTCGGCCAGGCGGCCTTGGAAAAGGCGAATTTGTCGCTGTCTCTGGGGCCTATGACACTGTCACACGGGCTCGCACGGATCGTGCTGGCCGAGCAAATCTACCGGGCCATGACGATTCTTGCCGGTCATCCTTATCACCGGGCCTGACGCGAACTCCTAAGGTTAAGGATTCGTAAGCGTTTTGCCTTGATTCTGCCGCTTCCCTCCGGTGCCATCGACTGAACGGCCAGGGCGTATGGCGCAACCCGATCGAGTGATTTTCTCACGAAAAAGAGTGCGGTTTGCTCTGCTCTTCGCCGGTCTGCTCTGTGTCTCGTCGTGGCAGGTTCACGCTGAGGACGACCTCTCCCGCGACGAGGCGAAGAAGCGCCTCGACGAGACCGAGCAGGAACTGCAATCGAGCCGGGTCAAAGCAGAGGGTCTGACCAAGAACCTCGCGGCCCTGGCGGAAGAGCGTGCACGGCTCAATAGCGAGCTGATCGAAGCGGGTGAGAGGGTACAGGCGAGCGAGGCAAAGCTGTCCGAAACCGAGGGCAAGCTCGCCGAACTCACCGAACAGGTGAACGTCATCCAAAGCTCGATCACCGAGCGGAAAGAAGCCATCGTCCAAATGCTGAGCGCCATGCAGAGGATCGGCCGCACGCCGCCCCCGGCGATCGTGACACGGCGCGACGATGCCCTTGCCGTGGTGCGCGGCGCCATGCTGCTCGCCAAGGTGTTCCCCGAGCTGAAATACCAGGCCGACAATCTCTCTAAGGAGCTGAAGGGGCTCGTCACGCTCGAGGACGGCATCCGCGCGCGCCGCGACGAGCAAAAGCGCGAGAACGACAAGCTCACCGCCGAGCGGGCGCGTCTCGATGCGCTGGTCGAGGAGAAGAAATCGAAGCTTGCGCAAGGCCAGGTGGAGCTGACCCAGGTCAAGCAGTCCACCGAGCAGCTCGCTGCCGAGGCCGCCAATCTGAACGACCTCATTGAGCATCTGGACGCGCAGATCGCGAAGGTCGAGGTGGCCCAGTACGATGCCGAGGTGGCCGCCGAGAAGGCGCTCCGCGCCCGATTGCAGCACGAGGTGATGGCAACCCCTGCCAATGAGAACGTGGTCGAGATCAAGCCCGAATCGACGAAGGTGGCGTTTGCCAGCCCCGACCGGCTGAAGCCCGCCATGCCCTTCGAGCAGGCCAAAGGCACGTTAAGGTTGCCGGCCCAGGGGCGCCAAATTCACGGTTTCGGCGACCGAGATGCCGCAGGCACCACCTTGAAGGGAATTTCTCTCCAGACCCGCGAAGAGGCCCGGATTACCGCGCCTGCCGATGGCTGGGTGG
>CAYWIA010000093.1:0-8416 GCA_964458245.1 uncultured Methyloceanibacter sp.
CACATATAGATGCACACCTGCTCGCGGGCGATGCCGCCGAGCACGTAGGTGCTCGCCGTGAACAGCCCGATGAAAAGATACGCCACCATCGGCGCGTCGAACGTCACCAGCTCTCTGGCAAGGGTCGGCGCGTCGGCGAAGTAGAAGACCCAGGCGCCGCCCGTGGCGACGGCGATCAGCAGCCAGCTGATATGGGTCGCCGACTTCTTCCAGATCGTCTCGGCCGCCCAGGGATGCTTGTCCAGCTTGAGACGCTGGTTCCGGTCGCCCTGCCAGAAGCGCTCCACGGCGATCATCAGATCGGTCCACACCGTCTGCGGACAGGTGTAGCCGCACCACACGCGCCCCGCCACCGAGGTGACGAGGAACAGCGCCAGCGCCGCCAGAACGAGCAGTCCCGTGACGTAATAGAATTCCTGCGGCCAGATCTCGAGAAAGAAGAAATAGAAGCGGCGCGCCGGAAGGTCGAGCAGCACGGCCTGATCGGGAAGGTATGGGCCCCGGTCCCAGCGGATCCAAGGCAACACATAGTAGATGCCAAGCGTGACGGCCATGACGATCCACTTGATCGTCCGGAAACGGCCATGCGCCTCCTTGGGATAGACCTTCACCCGCCCGGCGTAGAGTGACTGCCTCTCGCTGCTCACGGTGGGCACATCGCTCCGCGGCACGCCCGGCGCCGCCTCGACGGGGCGCGCGTTTCCATTTCCGCCCGTCATCGGGGCGCTGTGCTGTACCTGCACGTCGATCATAGCCATCACTTAAGCCCTTCTGGGCTACTGGCCGCCGCCCAGCGAGTGGACATAGATGGCGAGCTCCTTGATCGTCGCGGGATCGAGGCGCTCGTGCCATGCGGGCATCATGCCGCTGCGGCTATTGGTAATCGTCTGCACCACGGTCGCCTTGTCGCCGCCGTAAAGCCAGAGCTCGTCCGACAGGTTCGGCGCGCCGAGCGTCTGATTGCCTTCGCCTTCCGGCCCGTGGCACGCGGCGCAATTGGCGGCGAAGAGCGGCTGCCCCCGTTCCGCGGCCTCTTCATCGTCTTCATTGCCGGAGAGCGCCAGCACGTACTCGGCAACGTCGGACACTTGGTCC
This sequence comes from uncultured Methyloceanibacter sp., assembly GCA_964458245.1. Taxonomy (GTDB): domain Bacteria; phylum Pseudomonadota; class Alphaproteobacteria; order Rhizobiales; family Methyloligellaceae; genus Methyloceanibacter. The sequence continues at coordinate 1,096 of CAYWIA010000093.1, forward strand.
GGCTTCAACATGCCGAGCTTGCCGAAAGCCGGCATCTGACTGTTGCGGGTCTCGGCGTCGTCGGCGCGAATGCCGAACTGGATCGTGTGGTGGATGTCCTCGAGCGAACCGCCCCAGAGCCAGGCATCGTCCTGCAGGTTCGGATAGCCGAAGGCTCCTTGCGCGCCTCGTCCGTGACACGGGGCGCAATTGTCGCCGAACGCCGCCGCGCCGCCGGCCAGCGCGAAGTTGAGCAATTCCGGGTCGGATTGGATGGTCTCGAGGTCGCTCGCGGCGATTCGGTCGCGGAAGTCGGCCTTCTCAGCTTGCGCTTGCGCCAAATCCGCCGCGACGATCTCGCGCTGGCTATAGCCGAGATAGCCCGCCGTATGGCTCGAAATCAGCGGCCAGGCCGGATAGAGAATCCAATAGCCGATCGCCCAGACGATGCAGGCATAGAACGTATAGAGCCACCATTTGGGCAGGGGCTTGTTCAGCTCCCGGATGCCGTCCCACTCATGGCCGGTCGTTTCCTCGTCCGCTGACGTCTCGCCGTGTTTCTTTGCCATGGCTCAGTCGTCTTTCTTGTTCTGGCGCTCGGGCTCGGGCTCCGGATCGCTCTCCAACGGCAATTGCGCCGCCTCTTCGAACTTTTTCTTGTTGCCCGGCCAGAACGCGTAGATCACCACGGCGGCGAACAGCGCGATAAAGAAGAGGAGCGCCGCCACTTGGCTGATCGATGCCACTTGCTCGTAGGTCATCGCGTTTTCCTCACCTGAGATTGGGGCCCGCGGCGTCGAACGTCGCGAAGTCGACCAGCGTGCCCAACATCTGCATGTAGGCGATCAGCGCATCGAGCTCGGAGACATAGCTTGCGTCGCCGTCGAACGGCCGCGCCTGGGCTTTGGGATAGCGCGCAAGGAATGTTTCGAGCGCCTCGGTGTCCGCGCCCGCCTGACGCTCGAGATCGGCACGCGCGCTCGCGATCATCTCCTCGGTGTACGGCACGCCGACGATGGCGTTGACACGCAAGCGCTCCTCGATGTCGTTGTAGTCGAGCTCCCGCTCAGCCAGGAACGGATAGCCCGGCATGACGGACTCCGGCACCACCGAGCGAGGATCGACCATATGCGCGCGATGCCACTCGTCCGAATACTTGCCGCCGAGCCGCGCGAGATCGGGGCCGGTGCGCTTCGAGCCCCATTGAAAGGGATGGTCGTACATGCTCTCGGCGGCGAGGCTGTAATGACCGTAGCGCTCGACCTCGTCCTTGAGCGAGCGGATCATCTGGCTGTGACAGAGATAGCAGCCCTCGCGCACATAGATGTCGCGGCCGGCTAGCTCGAGCGGCGTGTAGGGCCGCATGCCTTGCACCTTCTCGATGGTCGAGGAGAGCCAGAATAGCGGCGCGATCTCGATCAGGCCGCCGATAGCGACCACGATGAGAATGCCGATCAAAAGAACGATCGAGCTCTTCTCGAAGATTTGGTGCTTTGCCCAGCTCATTCCGTTCCCCTATTCCGCCGGCGCCACATATTCGCCGGGCCGGTATTCGGGGGCGGCGGCGACCCGCGGCTGCTCCGCCGCGTCGACCGGCTGATCGCCGCGGACCGTGCGCCACAAATTGTAGGTCATGAGCAGCGCGCCGATGAGGAACAGCAATCCGCCGGTCGCCCGAATGACGTAGAACGGATGCATCGCCTCGACGGTCTCGACGAAGGAGTATTCGAGGAACCCGAGGGAATCGTAGGCCCGCCACATCAGCCCTTGCAGGATGCCCGACACCCACATGGAGGTGATGTAGAGTACGATGCCGAGCGTCGAGATCCAGAAGTGCCACTCGACGAGCCGCTGCGAGTAGAGCGCCTTGCGGTGCCACAGCCACGGCACCAGGCAATAGAGCGCGCCGAAGGTGATGTAGGCGACCCAGCCCAGCGCGCCCGAATGCACATGACCGATAGTCCAGTCGGTGTAGTGCGACAGCGCATTCACCGACTTGATGCTCATCAGCGGCCCTTCGAAGGTCGACATGCCGTAGAAGGCCACCGCCACGGCGAGCATGCGGATCACCGGATCGGTCCTGAGCTTGTCCCAGGCGCCGGACAGCGTCATCAGCCCGTTGATCATGCCGCCCCAGGACGGCATCCACAGGATGATCGAGAAGGTCATGCCGAGCGTCTGCGCCCAGTCCGGCAGAGCCGTGTAGTGCAGATGATGCGGTCCGGCCCAGATGTAGATGAAGATCAGCGACCAGAAATGAACCACCGAAAGCCGGTAGGAGTAGATCGGCCGCTCGGCGCGCTTGGGCACGAAGTAATACATCATGCCGAGGAAGCCCGCGGTGAGGAAGAAGCCCACCGCGTTGTGGCCGTACCACCACTGGGTCATGGCGTCCTGCACGCCGGAATAGATGATGTAGCTCTTCGAGCCCACCAGCGACAGCGGCACCGCCAGATTGTTGACGATGTGCAGCATGGCGACGGTGACGATGAACGCCAGGTAGAACCAGTTGGCGACGTAGATATGGGGCTCGCGCCGCTTGGCGATGGTGCCGAGGAAGACCAGGAGGTAGACGACCCAAACGATGGTCAGCCAGATGTCCACGTACCATTCGGGCTCGGCATATTCCTTCGACTGGGTGACGCCGAGGACGTAGCCGGTGGCCGCGAGCACCAGGAACAGCTGATAGCCCCAGAATACGAACCAGGGCGACCACTTGCCGGCGAGCCGCGCGCGGCAAGTGCGCTGCACCACATAAAGCGACGTGGCGATCAGCGCGTTGCCGCCGAAGGCGAAGATCACGGCGGAGGTATGGACCGGCCTCAACCGGCCGAAATTGGTCCAGGGCAGATCGAAGTTGAAGACGGGATAGGCGAGCTGCCAAGCGATGACGTCGCCGACGATGAAGCCTGCGAGCCCCCAGAACACGGTGGCGATGACGCCGGCCCGGACCACGCCGTCGGCGTAGCCCGTACCCTCGTCGGGCGACCGCCCGTCGATGATTTGCGTCAGCATGAAGAGGAAAGCGAGCGCCGCCGCGGCCAAGAGGACGCAACCGTGGAAGGCGATGACCCGGTCCTCGCCCGCCACCGCCAGCACGAGCCCGATGATGACGCAAAGCGCTGCCGCGCCGAGCGCCAGAAAATCCGAAAGAGCCTTCCACTCGTCGCGCGCCAGCATGGCCGTCATGGCTTCACCCCTCTCCTTCCTGAGAGATGCGCCACCGGGCCCCGCCCAACCTTGACAAAGATCAAACCAGGGTGCGTTGCCCCTGCGACACAGCATCCTGCTCGGGAGAAATCTCTCGCTTCTCGGGCGGCTTCTGCGCCTTTAGGGCTCTGGGAGATCCAGGCGAGCCGAGGGAAGCATCTTCCTCTAGGCGCCGCCCCGGCCTATGATCGGGACAGTCTCAAGTGGGGGTTCCATGCGGTTTTTACTCGGTATTCTCGTCGGCATTTTGCTCACGGTCGTCGCGGTCTACGTCCTCGATTCCGGGACGGACGGCGAGACGCAAAAGCGCATCGTCAATTGGGACGTGGCCGGCGAGAAGCTTGGTGAATTGACGTCCCAGGCCCGCGAGGTCTGGGCGGACTTCACCCGCGAGATGACCGGCCCTCCGTAGGCCTCCCGCCCCTACCTCTTGATCAGGCGCTCCTGCAGCTTCACCTTCTCGACGGGGGGTGCCTTCCGCAACTTGTCCTCGCGCGAGCCTTTCGGGTGCGAGCTCGATTTCTCGACCGCGCTATTCGCGACCATGTTCATGCCGACCAGGAAAGCGGCCCCGCTGCCGATGGAGGTGGCGATGGCGAGGCCACGGAGCGCTGCCCTCAGATTTTCTCGTCGCGCGGACTGTCTCATCCTCACGGTGCGATTGACGTAGGCCAGGAAGGCGCTGACCAAGGCTGCGATCGCCCCGCTCGAGAAGAACAGCAGGGCCGCCGCGACCTTTCCGTCGACGGTCGATTCGCGGGCCTGCGCCATGACGAAGAGGAGGATCAGCGCGGCGGCGCCGTTGAGCACGATCAGGAACGACAGAGCCCGGCCGGCAAAGCGGTTGCGCTCGGCCTCGATAAAGGCGCGGTCAAGATCCGCTTCGGGGGCTGATCGGGGCCTGGTAGCCATCCTTGTCCTCTTAGGCCGGCGCATAATGGCGGAGACGGGGGGATTCGAACCCCCGATACGGCTTTTGACCGTATAACGGTTTAGCAAACCGCCGCCTTCAGCCTCTCGGCCACGTCTCCGTCGCTGCAAGCCTTACTGATCCGCTCGAAGGCGGTCAACACGCCTGACCTATTTCCGCCTCTTTGGGCCCGGTATTGTCCCTGCCTCCACTGTGATAGGCTGGGACGAACCAGCCAAGGGGATGGCGGAACGCGATGGGTTGGCGCATCCATTCAAGCGTGCTTTGGTCCGCGGCGCTAGGCGCTGCCGCGCTCGGCCTCCTTGCGTCCGCCGCCGACGCCACCGACTATTGCGTCCACTGCAAAGGACCGGACGAGACCTATCGCTGCCGGGTGACGGGCGACGGCGCCAAGCCGAGCGATGCGCTCAAGCTCTATTGCGTGATCCGCACCGCCAAGGAAGGCAACCATGCCTCCTGCTCGGCCGAGAAGGCCACGAGCGACTGCGTCGGGCTGGTGAAGGCCTACACCTATGACGGACCCGCCCTGCCCTCGGGCCTCACCTCCGACCCGCGCGTGAAAGAGCTGACCCGGAAGGTCGAGCGCAACCGGCAGACCTTCGAGGAACCGAAGGGCGAAGAGCCGAAATCGCTGTTCGAGCTGGGCGGCCGCGCGGTCGATGCCTCGCGCAAGGGCTTGCGCAATGCCGGTTCGGCGATCGGGATCGGCGGCTCGGAGACCGAAGTCGCCCCGCCCGCCGCACCGGCGCCGCCGGCCCGGGAAGCAGCCGCACCGCCGCCCGCACCACCGGAAGCCGCGGACACGCGAGGCTTCGCGCGCAAGAGCTATGACTGCATGCTCTCTCTGTTCCGCAATTGCAGCGGAAACGAGTAAGGGCGCCAGGCTCATCGCCCAGCGCCCCGTCCCCGAGATCTCAAAAGCTGGAGTCGGACCCTAGTGGGTCTGGATCCACTCGCGCGCCTGGCGCTGCGCCTCGGCGATCTGATCGGTGGTCATCTCCTGGGCGAGCTCCACACGATAGGTCAGCGCCGAAGCATTGCCCCGCGCCGCGGCGAGGTTGAACCATTTATGGGCGGTCACGAGATCCGCATCCACGTCGCGGCCGGTGGCGTAAAGCATCCCCAGTTCGAACAGAGCATCGGGCGCGCCTGTTTGCGCCGCCAACTCCATGTAGCCCGTAACCCCCGTCGCCATATCCAGTCGAGCCATAATACGTCCCCCTGTTGTCCCTCGTTGAACCGCGACGAACCCTGCATTTTCCCTCGCAAGGTCCGGCGCGTGTCGTTCACTTCAAACCTGGGGGGATCATCGGCCAGCACTTTCAACAACGTCTGAATCGTCGTGGTGAACGCGAAATCAGGAAAGATAAAATGCGTGGTAACTTAGGTTTACATTGCACGCGTTTGCGCGCGCGCTGCCGGGGTCAAAGATTAAGACCGGCGTTTTGCAAGACTTCTTTGACCATTCACGGTCACACGCCGATAACCACGGCGAAACTTGGCAAAAGAAAAAACTTCACGCGTCCTACGGAATGAGCAGCGTCGACCCCGTGGTCAGCCGTCCTTCCAGCTCGCGATGGGCGCGTTCGGCGTCCCTGAGCGCATAGGTCTGATTGACGGCGATCCTGACCTTGCCCTTGGCGATGACGCCGAACAGATCGTTGGCGGTCGAGACCAGCTCCTTCCGCGTGGCGATATAGTCGCCGAGCGCGGGCCGCGTGGTGAACAATGATCCCTTCTGCGCCAGAAGGTTGATCCGGAACTCCGGCACCGGTCCCGACGCCTGGCCGAAGCTGACCCACATGCCGCGCCGCTTCAGGCAGTCGAGCGACATCGGGAACGTGTCCTTGCCGATGGAATCGTAGACCACATCGACGCCCTCGCCTTTGGTGTAGTCCTTCACCTTGGCGACCACGTCTTCCTCCCGGTAGTTGATCACATGGGTGCAGCCGTGACTGCGCGCGATCAGCGCCTTGCCGGACGAGCCGACCGTACCGATCACCGTGGCGCCGAGCGACGCCGCCCACTGGCAGGCGATCATGCCGACCCCGCCCGCCGCCGCATGAAACAGCAGCGTCGTCTCCGGGCCGACCTTGTAGGTCCGGCGCAGGAGATACTGCGCCGTCATGCCTTTGAGCATGATTGCGGCCGCCGTCTCGTCGTCCACAGCGTCGGGGATGCGCACCACGCGGTCGGCCGCAATCAGGCGCTCCTCGGCGTAGGCGCCGATCGGGCCGGCATAGGCGACGCGGCGCCCGACCTTCAGATCGCGCACGCCCTCGCCTACCGCAGTAACGACCCCCGCACCTTCCATGCCGGGAATGAAAGGCAGCGCGTCCTGCGGATAGAGCCCCGTGCGTCCGTAGACGTCGATGAAGTTGAGACCGACCGCGGTCTGCTTGATGCGCACCTCGCCCGGGCCCGGCGGGCCGACCTCGACCTCTTCCCATGTGAGCACTTCGGGACCGCCGTACTCATGAACGCGGATGGCTTTGGTCATGCCGGGACACTGCGCAAGACGCGCCTACTCCAACCCGAGCTTCGACTTGAGCAGTGCGTTGACGGCCTGGGGGCTCGCCTTGCCGCCGGTCGCCTTCATCACCTGACCGACGAACCAGCCGATCAGCGCCGGCTTCTCTTTCGCCTGCGCGACCTTGTCCGGGTTCGCGGCGATGACCTCGTCGACCGCCTTCTCGATGGCGCCAGTATCGGTGACCTGTTTCAGTCCGCGCGTCTCGACGATCTCGGCAGGCTCGCCGCCTTCGGTCCACACGATGTCGAACACGTCCTTGGCGATCTTGCCGGAGATGGTGCCCGCCTTGATGAGATCGACGATCCCGCCGAGCTGATCCGCGGAGACCGGGCTGTCGAGGATGGTCAGGCCTTCCTTGTTGAGACGGCCGAACAACTCGTTGATGACCCAATTCGCCGCCTGCTTGGCGTCGCGCCCCGCCGCAACCGCCTCAAAATAATCGACGCTCTCACGCTCCGCCACGAGCACGTCGGCATCGTAAGGCGTAAGCCCATAGTCGGCGATGAACCGCGCGCGCTTCTCGTCCGGCAGCTCGGGTAGATCCGCGGCCAGCCCATCCACATAATCCTGGGTCAGCTCGAGCGGCAGCAGGTCCGGATCGGGGAAATAGCGATAGTCGTGCGCCTCTTCCTTGGAGCGCATGGACCGCGTCTCGCCGGTCTTGGCGT
>CAYWIA010000094.1:0-2979 GCA_964458245.1 uncultured Methyloceanibacter sp.
GAGATGTCCGGCATGCCGGGACGGCCGACGAGCACGCAGCCGACGCCGCCGTCTTCGAGGAGCCCGACCCGGCGCAGGATGAAGGCGCGCATGACGATCTCGCCGATTTCCGCCGAGCCGATCATGAGGGCGCGCACATGCGCCGCGTCGAAGGGAATTGCCGTGCAGCCCTCCGGACCGGCCCGCCCTAAGGCGAGCGTTTCGCGACCCGCAAGCTGGCTGACCTCGCCGGAGAATTGGCCCGCGTGGTGGATCGTAATCGTCGACTCGCGGTCGAGGCCGTCGCGGCGCATGACCTCGATGGAGCCTTGGAGCACGAGCCAGGCCGGCACAAGGCGCTGGCCGATGTCGAAAACCGTCTCGCCAGGGGAGAAGGTTTGCGGTGGACCGCTCGCGAAACGTTTCGCGGTCTCGATTTGATTGGGATCTAGGACCGGAAACCGTTGGTGACTGCGGTCGTTGGTCTCTGCCACGGGACGCCTCCTTGTTACCGCTCCAAGTCTAGCACCAAGGTCGAAGCGCACATTTCATTCGTTCAGCGGCCTAGAGGTGCGGACGCAGGCAACGCGCCGGCGTCCGCAGGAGTTCAATCTAGACTTTGCGGAAGACCGCGCCTGCGACGGAGCGCGGACGCTCCCGCACCCGGCCGTCATCATTGCCGGATTTCACGATCCACTGACCGTCGTCCGTGCGCCCGGTGATCATGCCGACATGGTGGGACCAGACAACGACGGCGCCGACGCGCGGACCGTTTAGGGGACGGCCGCGATTGGCCCAGTTCCGCGCGAGATTGTATTCGGGGCCGCCGCCGAGCTGGGTGCGCATCCACCAGCCGCACCAGCGCGCCGGTTTCGCCCCGACGCTGTAGCGCCCGGCCGTGGTCTTCGTGGTTTTGGCGGTCCTGCCGGACCTCGTGGTCTCGCTCCTGTCGGCCGCCGGCGAGGCGTTCTTCGCGAACGGCGACGGGAAGGCTTTCGCGGGGGCGAGCGGCAGGGCACTCGCCAGGATCAGAACAGTCAGCGTCATGAACAACGCATGCGCAGCACGCATCGGCTACTCCTTACTCATTACTCTTTGGGGTGGATGACCGGCGAAATCTCGGCCGGTCCGCGGGAACCCGCGCGCGACGCAAGCTACGGAGAAATAAGACGAAAACTGGCTGGCGAAGCGGCCAGGATGAGCCCATTTGGGGGCCGCGGAGCCGCCCAAAGCGGGTCATCTTGCGAAACGGCGGAAACGCGCGGGTTTGACCCTTCACCTGCCCTCAACTAGAAGCGGCTAGAGAGACGCCATGTCGCACAACAGCTTCGGTCACCTGTTTCGCATCACCACCTGGGGCGAGAGCCACGGGCCGGCCATCGGCTGCGTGATCGACGGCTGCCCGCCGGGCATTCCGATCACCGAAGCGGAGATCCAGGCCTATCTGGACAAGCGCAAGCCCGGCCAGTCGAAATACACCACCCAGCGGAAGGAGCCCGACACGGTCGAGATCCTGTCGGGCGTGTTCGAGACCGAAGACGGCGAGAAGGTCACCACCGGCACGCCCATCGCGCTTCAGATCAAGAATGTCGACGCGCGGTCCAAGGACTATGGAGATATCAAGGACAAGTTCCGCCCCGGCCACGCGGACTACACCTATTTCCTGAAATACGGCGTGCGCGATTGGCGCGGCTCGGGGCGCGCTTCCGCGCGCGAGACGGCGGTGCGGGTCGCCGCGGGCGCCGTGGCGCGGAAAGTCGTGCCGGGCTTAAGGGTGCGCGGCGCGCTGGTGCAGATCGGCCCGCACCAGGTCGATCGCGGCGATTGGAACTGGGACGAGATCGACAACAACCCCTTCTTCTGCCCGAGCGCCAAGACGGCGAAGGTGTGGGCGGCGTTTCTCGACGAGGTCCGCAAAAGCGGCTCATCGGCCGGTGCGGTGATCGAGGTCGTCGCCGAAGGCGTGCCGGCCGGTCTCGGCGCGCCGCTCTACGCCAAGCTAGACCAGGACATCTGCTCGGGGCTCATGAGCATCAACGCGGTGAAGGGCGTGGAGATCGGCGCGGGCTTCGCCTCGGCCGCTTTCTCCGGTGAGGAGAACGCCGACGAGATGCGCATGCACCCGAACGGCACGCCGGAGTTCCTCTCCAACAACGCGGGCGGCATCTTGGGCGGCATCTCGACGGGTCAGCCCGTGATTGCGCGCTTCGCGGTGAAGCCCACGTCTTCGATCCTCAATACGCGCAAGACCATCGACACGTCCGGCAGCGACACCGAGGTCTCGACCAAAGGCCGCCACGACCCCTGCGTCGGCATCCGCGCCGTGCCGATCGGCGAGGCGATGATGGCGCTGGTGCTCGCCGACCATTATCTGCGCCACCGCGGCCAGACCGGCCAGGGCTAAGCCTGCCGACATGGCACGGGGGCAGCTCGATTCCTTCTCAACTTACTCCTACCGCGACGATCCCTCGGTTCCCGACTTCCCCGACGACAGGCCGCTGATCGTGTTCGATGGCGTTTGCGTGCTCTGCAACGGATTTGCGCGGTTCGTGGCCAAGCGTGACGTGGCCAAGCGTTTTCGTTTCGCGGAGGCCCAGTCTCCTCTCGGCGGAGCGCTCTACCGCCACTACGGACTGGACGATGTCGACTACGAAACCAACCTGCTGATCCAGGACGGACGCGCGTACGGGCGGATGGAGGCATTCGTTCACATCGTGAGCCAGCTGGGCGGCACATGGCCCACCGTGCGTTTGATCCTCGGATTGCCGCGCCCGATGCGCGATTGGCTCTATGATCGCATCGCCAAGAATCGGTATCGCCTGTTCGGCCGCTATGATGCCTGTCCGGTCGAGCGGACCGATGCCATTGGCGAAAGACTGATCGGATGACACGCCGGCCTCTGTTCCATCGTGTGTACGGCGATGCTTTGGCTGAAATTCCGCACCCCATCGTGCGGCTGCACGACATCGGCGCGGGACGGACCCTGCGGGGCGCCGCAAC
>CAYWIA010000094.1:3079-4696 GCA_964458245.1 uncultured Methyloceanibacter sp.
CGGTTCGGCGATTTTCCGCTCGACACCCGCGTGCGGCCGGGGAAAGCGCCGGCCACGATCGAGGAAACCCTCGGCCCGGTGACGGCAACCCTACGGCTCGTCCCCGACGGGACCGGCGTGCAGCAGATCCCGGAAGGCTATCGTCTGCTCGGTCTATCGCTTCCGGGAGTCTTGTGGCCGGACCTCGACGTTCGCGAGAGCGCCGAAGGGGGCGTCTATCGATTCAAAGTTGTCATGCGTCTGTGGGGCGTGCTCATTCAAAGCTACGAAGGATGGCTGGAAACGACGGACGAGACATGACCTACGAGCGCATCGTCATCTTGACCGGCGCGGGGCTGTCCGCCGAAAGCGGGCTGGGAACGTTTCGCGGCGCCGACGGCTTGTGGGATCAGTTCAACCTCGAAGAGGTCGCGACCCCCGAAGGCTTCGCCCGCAATCCGGTCAAAGTCCACGATTTCTACAATATGCGGCGGGGTTGGTTGAAACAGGCCAAGGCCAACGCCGCGCATGCGGCTTTGGCGCGGCTCGAGCAGGACTATCCGGGCGACGTGCTGACGGTGACCCAAAATATCGACGGGCTGCACGAGGCTGCCGGCTGCACCCACCTGATCCACATGCATGGGGAACTCTCCCGCGCACTCTGTGCCCGTTGCGGCACGAGCCTGCCTTGGGATCAGGATCTGTCGCTCACGACCGCCTGCCCCGTCTGCCATAAAGCAGGCTTCCTCCGGCCCGACGTGGTCTGGTTCGGCGAGATGCCGCGCGAGATGGAGCGCATCTACGAAGCTCTTTCCCGATGCGACCTATTCGTCGCCATCGGCACAAGCGGCACGGTCTATCCGGCGGCGGGCTTCGTGGCCGAAGCGCAGAACGCCGGTGCGCATACCGTCGAGCTCAATCTCGATCCTTCCGAAGGGGCGAGCCTGTTTGCCGAGTCTCATTACGGGCTGGCGACGGAGGTGGTGCCGGCCTTCGTCGAGAAATTGCTCAAGAGCTAACGCTGTCATTGCCCGGACTCAGCGCGTCAGATGCGCGATCGCCTCGACATGGCCTGAAAACAGAAACTGGTCGACGGGCACGACCCTGGTGATGCGGTAGCCGCCATCGACCAAAATGCGCAGATCGCGGGCGAGCGTTCCCGGATTGCAGGACACGGCGACCAGGCGCTTCACCTTGGACTTCGCAAGCTGCTCGCTTTGCGCCGCGGCTCCCGCGCGCGGCGGATCGAAGACGACCGCGTCGTAGGGTTTCAGCTCCTGTGCCCCTAGAGGCATGCGGAATAGATCGCGCGCGATCGTGCGGACCGGCTTCAGCTTCTGCGTATGGCGGGCGGCTTCGGCGAGCGCCGCAAGCGCCGCCTCGTCGGACTCGTATGAGTCGACGGCGCACGATTCTGCCAGCGGGAAAGTGAAGGTGCCAAGCCCGGAGAACAGGTCGGCGACACGCTTCGCCTTGCCTATACCTGCCAGCACGAGCTCCGTCATGACCGCTTCGGCTTGCGGGACCGCCTGCAAGAACGCATCGGGAGGCGGCTTCACTTGGGCCGGCCCGAGCCGCACGCTGGGCGCGGCCAAGATGAGGCTGTCGCCGTCAACCGTGACGCGCGCGACGCCGAGC
>CAYWIA010000094.1:4796-8303 GCA_964458245.1 uncultured Methyloceanibacter sp.
CGCACCGGCTCAACCTCCGTATCGAGACCGCGGGACTTAAGGGCCTGCACCACGAGATCGCGCTTCCAGGTGAGATAAGCGTGCGTCTCCAAATGCTGAAGCGTGCAGCCGCCGCAGATGCCGAAATGAGGGCAGACCGGATCGACCCGGTCGGGACTTCGCGCCAGCACGTCCACAAGCGTTGCGTTCTTGCCGTCGGCGTCCACCTCGATGCGGACCCTTTCGCCCGGCAGCGCAAAGGGCACAAAGAGCGGACCGTCGGGGGTTTCGGCGACGCCATCGCCTTGGGCGCCGAGCCGGTCGATCTCAACTTCAATGGCCACGGCATGCCCCGATGAGAAACTCGACATTGCCGCTGCCGCCCGTAATCGGGGATTGGATCACGCCGAGAACCTGCCAGCCCTCGTCCTCGAGAAAGTCGCGGACCCGGGCAATCGCCCGCGCCCGGTCCTTCTCGTCGCGCACGATGCCGCCTTTGCCCACTGCCTGGCGGCCTGCCTCGAATTGCGGCTTGATCAGCGCCACCAGCCAAGCGCTCTTGCCGGCGCGGTTCAGAGCCGCGGGCAGCGCCTGGGTCAGACTGATGAAACTCACATCGGCGACGATTGCCGCGACGGGCTCGGCGATCAGTGTCTCGTCGAGCCGCCGGGCATCGGTCGCCTCCAAGGAGACGACTCGCGGGTCTGCCCGAAGGCGCTCATGCAGCTGATCGCGGCCCACATCCACGGCGTAGACCTTGGCCGCGCCGCGCGCGAGCAAGACTTCGGTGAAGCCCCCGGTCGAAGCGCCGACGTCGAGCGCCACCCGGCCCTCCGGCGAAAACCCGAAGGCCTCGAGCGCCGCCTGGAGCTTGAGCCCGCCCCGGGAGACGTATTGGGTCTCCTCCGGCGACACCGCGAGCGGCGCCTCGTCGGCCACCAGGGCGCCCGGCTTCGACGCGGGCACTCCGGCCACGCTAACGCAGCCCCGGCGCACGAGGTCAGCGGCGCGGGCGCGGGAAGGGGCGAGCCCCTCCTCCACCAATCTTTGGTCGATGCGTCTTTTTTTGTGGCTGGCCAATTTCGGTTCTCATATGCTTCGCTTCGCGTCGGGAGTCCTCGCGCGCGGTCGAGGCCGGGAGCGGCCGCCACCGCATCATACACATACTGCGAAGCGCCCCGCTCAGCGCGCCCTCGCGGAGGTCTCGTGAGCCCAGACTCGACGGCTTACCTTACCGAGAAATGCGAAGTCCGAAATCGCGACGTAGCCGGCGGCTATGCCGTCTTCGCCCGGTCCGTTATCGAGCCGGGTGAGCTTGTCGGCGTGTGGAGCGGACGCATCGTAGCCACGGACGCACTCGATACGCTGCCCGAGGCGATCAGGCACCACACCGTGCAGATCGAGGAGGATCTGTTCCTCGCCTCGACGAGCGAGAACGAGCCTCCGGACTTCATCAATCACGCTTGCGAGCCGAACGCGGGGCTCGATGGCCAGATCGCCATCGTCGCCTTGCGGCGCATCCTGCCCGGCGAGGAGGTGACCATCGACTATGCCATGTGCGATGGCTCTCCGTACGACGAGTTCGAGTGCGCCTGCGGCTCGGCTCTCTGCCGGGGCAAGGTGACGGGCAACGACTGGCGCGATCCGGTCTTATGGAAACGTTATGCCGGCCATTTCTCGCCTTACCTTCAGCGGCGCATCGACGCCTTGCAACATGCGCAAACGCGGCGCCGCTCAGGACGCAAGCAGGGCCTCGTGCTGACTGCTGGCGAAGCCGCCGACGGGACCCGATGAAACCCGGCGAGTGTCCCAGGCGCCTCAGAGCGCCTTCCCCCCTCCTCCCCCACCAACCGCGTCAATCCTAGGAGCGCGACTATGCTGCTTATCAGCACCTATGTGGCGCCGAGTTCCATCGAAGGGCTCGGCGTGTACTCTGACGAATACGTGCCGTGTGGAAGCTTGATCTGGAGCCTCAACCCGAAGTTCGACGTCTTCGTCAACGAGATCGAGCTTGGGTCTCTGCCTGACCATGTGCGGAGCTACATCGCCCGCTATAGCTATCCTCATCTGGAGATGCCGGGTTGCCGGGTGATCGACGTGGACAACGGCAAGTACATGAACCACAGCCTGGCGCCCAACACAGACTTTCGCATCTTCGACAAGGGCTATGCCTTGACCGATATCGCCCGCGGCGAGGAGATCACCTGCAACTACCACGAGTTCGATCCGGACTTTGTCGGCTTCATGCCGGACATCGCGGCGGCCGTGCGCCTGCAGCCGCTGAACGCCACCGCGCCATAGCCGGATCTCGCTGTTGCGATGCCTTGTAGAGAGCGGTTAACCACCCTCCTCCGCCTTGCCGCGTTTGCCAAGGTCAGCCTGGTAGACTAAGCAAGAGCGCCTTGAAATCGTCCCTTGCGAGCGTCCTATGACAAAGCGCCTTTGGCTACCTGTCCTTCTCGCCGCCGCCCTGCTCGCCGGCATGGCGCACGTGGCGTATGCCCAAGGCAGCAATCACTGGCAGGCCAAGTCGAGCGGGAGCTTCGTGACGCTCCGCTACGGACCGCTCGATGAGCGTGAGAAGCCGCTCTTTCTCTTGTCCTGCTTGAACGGCGTCAATATCGCCGTGCTATCGATCTATATGGACTTTCCGCAAAGAGAGCCCGGCGACGCCATCACCATCAAGCTGAGCGCCGGCGGCCAATCCACGTCGGTGGCGGGCGAATCGGCGCAGGAAGACGGAACCGGCGTCATCTATTTCGAGGCCGGCGACATCGCGGTGAAGCCCATTCTCAAGATCTTGAGCGAGACAGGGCAAGTGTCGATGACCACCGGCGCGATCGGCAACGATCTTGCCGAGCCCGGCCGCCTCGCGGCGGTCAGCGAGTTCTCCAAGGACTGCAAGCTCAACTAAGCGAGGCGGACGGCGCCAGGTTTGGCGTCCTTGCCAAGCGCGGCAAACACCGCGGTGACGATGCCTTGCGCATCGAGGCCGGCCTCCGCGTACATCGCCTGCGGCTTGCCCTGCTCGATGAAGCGGTCGGGAAGCCCGAGCGTGCGGACCTTCAGCCCGCCGTCGAGAAGGCCTTCGCCCGCGAGCGCATGCAGCACTTGCGTGCCGAAGCCGCCCACGGACCCCTCCTCCACGGTGATCAGCACTTCGTGGTTCTTGGCGAGATCGCGAATGAGGTCCATGTCGAGGGGCTTGGCGAAGCGCGCATCGGCCACGGTGGCCGGGAGCCCGTAGCCCGCCAGCTCGTCGGCCGCGCTCAAGCACTCGGTCAGCCGCGCCCCGAACGAAAGGAGCGCCACGGCGGAACCTTGGCGCACGATGCGACCTTTGCCGATCTCAAGCGGCGTGCCGCGCTCGGGCAACGCCGCACCCGTGCCCTCGCCGCGAGGATAGCGAAAGGCCGACGGCCGGTCGTCGATCGCGGCGGCGGTGGCGACCATGTGCATCAATTCCGCCTCGTCGGCGGCGGCCATGACGACCATGCCCGGAAGGCACGAGAGAAACGCCGTGTCGAA
>CAYWIA010000095.1:0-1734 GCA_964458245.1 uncultured Methyloceanibacter sp.
TCGTCGGGAAAGCCGACGCCGGTGATGTAGTTGGTGAGCGCGTCCACCCACACATACATGATGTGTTTCGGATCGCCGGGCACAGGCACGCCCCAGTCGAAGGTGGTGCGTGACACCGAAAGATCCTGAAGGCCGCCGCGCACGAAGCTCTTCGCCTCGTTGGCGCGCGTCTCGGGTCCGATGAATTCCGGATGCGCCTCGTAATGGGCGAGGAGCTTGTCCTGGAAGGCGGACAGGCGGAAGAAATAGCTCTCTTCCTCCACCCATTCGACGGGCGTGCCTTGCGGTGACAATTTCTGGCCGTTGGGTCCGTCCGTCAGCTCCTTCTCGTCGTAATAGGCCTCGTCGCGCACCGAGTACCAGCCGGCATATTTGTCGAGATAGATGTCGCCGGCCTCCTGCATGCGGCGCCACAATTCCTGGGCCGAGCGCGTGTGCCGCGCCTCGCGCGTGGTGATGAAATCATCGTGGGAGCAGTTGAGCGCGGCCACCATCTCCCGGAACTTGGGCGTGTTGCGGTCGGCGAGCTCCGCCGCGCTGATCCCTTGCGCCCGCGCCGTCTGCAGCATCTTGATGCCGTGCTCGTCGGTACCGGTGAGAAAGAACACATCCATGCCCTGCAACCGCCGGAAGCGGGCGAGCGCGTCCGTCGCCACAGCCTCGTAGGCATGGCCGATATGGGGCGCAGCGTTCGGGTAGGAGATCGCCGTGGTGATGTAATAGGGCCGCTTCTCAGCCATGGCGGAGACATAACCTTGCGACCCGCGCCCGGCAAGCGTAGTGGACCAATGCCCTAAACAGGATGCTCCTGGGTGAGGTGCTGGAGCCGGAACCAGGCATTAAGCACGAGCAGGCTGCGGTCGAGATTGAGCGCGAACGCCTCGCTCTTCGCCTCCGAGATCGACTCCCAGGCCTCCGCCCACTCGGCGAGATTATCCTTGGAAACAAAGCGCTTGGCGAGTTTTCGTTCCGCTTCGGTGCCGCCCTCTCCGGTGGCTGCGAAGCGGATCAGCCGCTCCATCAGGCCGAGCAGCAGCGCGAGGTAAAGCTCGAGCCGCTCCGTATCGTTGACGCCCGAGAGCCGCTCGGCCTGCTTGTGCAAGGCGCCGCCGTCGAGGTCGGGCAGCGCGGCAACGGTCTGGAGAATCTGATCATAGAGCTCGATCCCTTTGCTCGAGACCAGCTCCAGCGCCCGCCTTACGCTGCCTTGAGAGAGCGCGAGCGAGAGCGCAAGATCCTTGGCGTTGGCCTTGACCCCGTCGCGGTCGAGCGCCGCGCGCACGGCTTTCTCCAGAGCCTCATCGTCCAGGCCGGGCACGCGCAGCACCCGCGTCCGCGAGCGAATGGTGACGGGCAGCCGTCCCTCGGCGTTCGAGATCAGAAGAAACAGCGTGCGCGGCGGCGGCTCCTCGAGCGCCTTCAGCAGGGCGTTCGCCGCGTTCTGGTTCAGCTCATCGGCCCGGTCGACGATCACGACCCGCCAAGACGCCTCACCGGCCGTGTTGCCGAGAAAGGCGCGCAGGCGGCGCACCTCGTCCACGGAGATCCATTGCGAGTAGCGCTTGGTCTTCTCGATCCAGGAACGGCGGATCAGGAGCAGATTCGGATGGGACAGAGCCGCCACTTTCCGGAACACGGGATGCTCTGCGGGCACATCCTGCGCCTCAGCCTTTTCACCGTGCGCCAGAACCGTGCGGGCGAAGCGGTAAGCGAGCGTCGCCTTGCCGACGCCTT
>CAYWIA010000095.1:1834-7983 GCA_964458245.1 uncultured Methyloceanibacter sp.
GCTCATGGGCTCTGGCTCATGGGTTCAGGCGCTGGAGCACCGTTTCCCACACATCCTCGGCCACCATCGCCTCGGGCTGGCTGGCGTCGACCACAACGCAGCGGCCCGGCTCCTCATCGGCGATGTCGAGAAACGCGCGCCGCACCCGCTCATGCAGCATGAGCTCCTGCCCCTCGAAGCGGTCGGGCTCGGCGCCCTCGGCGCGGGCGTGTGCGCGGGCGAGCCCCTCTTCCGCGGGGATATCGAGAATGAAGGTGACGTCCGGCGCCAGCGCGCCCACGGTCAGCCGTTCCAGCGCGTTGATGATCCCGCGCGGCACACCGGCCGTCGCTCCTTGATAGGCGCGCGTGGAATCCATGAACCGGTCGCACACCACCCACGCGCCCTCCTGGAGCGCGTCCTTGATCGCGGTCTCCACGTGGTCGGCGCGCGCCACCGAGAACAGGACGGCCTCCGCCAGCGGGCCGAGCGGCGCGACTTGGCCCGAGAGCAGGACTTCCCGGATTTCCTCCGCCGCCGGCGAACCGCCGGGCTCGCGGGTCGCGAGCACCGGGCGTCCGGCGCGTGAAAGCCGGTTGGCGAGGATGCCCGCTTGCGTGGACTTGCCCGAGCCCTCGCCGCCTTCGAAGGTGATGAACCGGCCGATTTCGATGCCGCGCTGCATGTCGGTGTCTAAAGCAGCCAGCCGAACGCGAGCACGAGCAGGGAGTCGATGCCGCGCATGGCGAAGTTGCTGCTCTTGATGTCTTCGCCGGCGTAGAGCGGGATCTCATTCGTCGCCGTGGATTCGGCCGCGGTGACCCGCAACGTCGCAATCTGATCGCCCTTCTTGATCGGTGCTTTGAGGGGACCGTCATAGGTGACCTCGGCGGACACCACGCCGGTGGCGCTCGTGGGCAGCAGGAGATCGATATCGCCGTCCCCCACTAGCGGCACGTAGTGCTTCTCGCCGCCCCACACGAGTGCCTCGCTCACCTTCTCGTCGGCGTCGAACAGGCGGAAGGGCTTGAAGCTCTTGAACCCCCATTCCAGCATGCGGCGCGATTCCGACTCCCGATCCTCGGGCGACTCCAGACCGTTGACCACGAGGATCAGCCGCTGATCGCCGCGCTTGGCGCTGGCCACGAGCCCGTAGCCCGACTCCTTCAGATGCCCGGTCTTGAGACCGTCCACGCCGACGTCCGCCCAGATCAGCGGATTGCGGTTGCGGAAGGTGAACTTGTCCCGGTAGCGGAACTCCTTCTGGCCGAAGTAATGATAGTACTCCGGGTACACGTCGATCAGGTGCTTCGCGAGGATCGCCAGATCCCGCGCCGACGTGAGGTGCCCTTCGGCCGGCAGGCCGTTGGTGTTCACAAAGGTCGACTGGGTCATCCCCAACTCCTTTGCGTAATCGTTCATCATCTTCACGAAGGCTTCCTCGTTCCCCGCGATGCCTTCGGCCAGGATGATGGTGGCGTCATTGCCCGACTGGACGGTCACGCCCTGGATCAAATCGCCGATGGGGATGGGATCGCCGAGCGGGGCGAACATCGCCGCCGTGCCCGAAGGCGCGCCACCCGTCCGCCACGCATGTTCGGAGACGGTGAAGCTGTCGTCGAGCTTGAGGCGTCCGGTCTTCAGCTCGCGGAAGACGAGCGCGAGCGTCATCAGCTTGCTCATGCTCGCCGGAATCATGCGCGTATCCGCATTCTTCTCGTAGAGCACGAGATCGGCGCCGGAATCCAAGAGGATGGCGTATTGAGCCTTGGTGTCGAAGCCGTCCGGCTTCTGCGCCGCAGCCTGTGCCAGACCGACGACGGACGCCGCACCGAGGGTGACGGCGGCGCAAGCTACGGCGATTTTCATCAATCTACGCAGGGCGCACACGAGCAGACTGGGGTTGGAAGAAGCGGGCTTTGCCGCCGCGGACCGGCTGCGGCAGCCCTTCATTCACTATCGAACGCCCGCATTCAAAAATCAACCGGCTCGGCTCCAACGCTCAGTTTCGCAAGACGATTTTCGCACCCAGATAGCCCGCTTCGGTCACCTGCGGCAGCGCCGCCGCCGCCGCGATCCCGTCCGCAAAGGGCCCGACCCGGACCCGGTAGTAGGTCTCCCCGGCGACGGTGACGGGCGCGACGTCGACGGGCGCGATCCCGGAGAGGACAGTGCGGGCGCGCTCGGCATTGTCCTTATCCCTGAAAGAGCCCGCCTGGATGGCCGGTCCGTCCGGCGGCGCCAGCAAGTTCGCCTCAGGCTGACGCGGCGGCACGATCGACCCGGTCTCTTCGGGGGAGGCTTGAAGCTCGGGGCGCAAGCCGGCCGTCGTCGCCACGCTCTCCGGTTGTGGTTCCGGTTTGGGCGCAGGCGTTGGCTCGGGTAACGCGGCCACGGCGAACGCGCGATCCGCCCGTTCAGGCAAAGGCGGCATCGTGTGCTTTGCCGGCAGGCTTGCAACCGCAATCGGGTCCAGCTCGGGCGGAACGGCTTGAGGGCCGGAGGCGTAGCGCTGATAGCCCCGGCTGACGAGATATTGCCGCTCATAGCTGTCGTCGCCGTTGAGCGGCGCGCGGCGCAGATACTTCACGCGCACCTCCGCGGTGCCGTTCTTGCGAAAACCCAGCACCTCCGCCGAGCGCCGCGAGAGATCGATGATGCGGTCGTTCTTGAAGGGGCCGCGATCGTTCACGCGCACGACGAGCGAACGGCCGTTCTGAAGATTGGTCACTTGAACGTAGATCGGCAACGGCAGCGTCGGATGCGCCGCGGATAGGCGGTCCATGTCGTAGATCTCGCCGTTCGCCGTGTAACGGCCGTGGAACAGCTCCCCGTACCAGGACGCCTGGCCGACCGCGTCATACGAAGGATCTTCGCGCGGCGTGTACTGAATGCCGGCGATCTCGTAGGGCTGACCCACTTGGTAGCGCCCGCCGCCCTTCGGCACCGGCTGGCCGAACGGAACGATCCGTTCGCCGAGCCCCACGCCCTCGTCGCGGCCGCAAGCGGAGATGGCGAGTGTCAAGCTGGCAAGGAGAAGCGCGCCCAGCACGAGGCGTGCGGGATGACGGCAGTCAAAAAGACTCTGAAGCCCGCCTGCACCACGTGCAAAGGAGAGCCGACCCACCCCAAGCAACGTCCCTATCCCCGGAAGGGCTAACGAAAGATGCGCCGGAGAGACCTCGAACGCAAAACCCAAGCGGGCCCCTCCAGCGCGACACCACTGTCGGCCGAACTGCGTTAGCAAAGAATGAATCTCCAAACGATCCTCAGGCTCCGATCCGATCGAGACAGCGCGCGGCCACGTCCTCGACGGGACCGCTCGCGTCGATCGTATCGAAATCCATCGCACCGAGGTCGTAGGCGAGCTGCGCGTCCACAACTTGTGGCGTCGCGTCCGAGACGTCGCCTATGCGCTGCGCGACCCGCGTACGCATCACCTCCGGCGGCACATCGAGCCACAGCCCGGTGAAGGCGGCGCCATGCTCTGCCGCGAGTGCGGAGACCGCCGCCCGCTCCTCCGGCTTTGCGTGCACCGCGTCCATGATCACCGGCCACCCGGCCTCGAGCGCAAGCGTCGCCCGCTTTCGGCATAGCGCATAGACCAGGTCCGAAACCTCCTGCGTATAGGCCGAGGCCGGCAACCGCGCTTCGGGCGCGACGCCGAATAGGCGTTTGCGCGCCCCGTCGCTCCGCACCAAGACCGCGCCGGGAAACGGGAGAAGTTCCGGCGCAAGTGCGCGGGCCACCGTGGACTTGCCGCTGCCCGAAAGTCCGCCGACCGCGATGAGCCGCGGCCGCGCGGGCGCAACATATGCGCAAGCCAGATCGAAATAGGCGCGCACGTCCTCGTGCATGTCCGCCGCAAGACCTGTCGGGGACTGCCGGGCGCGCAGCAATTCGACCTTGGCGCGGATCATCGCGCGCAGCGACAGGAACAGCGGCAGGGCCGCGAGCCCGGCAAGATTGCCGGCGTCGGCAGCGTCGAGATAGGCGTTGAGCACCGCGTTGGCGTGACCTCGAAGACCGCGCTTGCCGAGATCCATCAACAGAAACGCGAGGTCGTACAGCACATCGATGGTGGCGAGCCCATCGTCGAACTCGAGCGCGTCGAACAGCACGGGCTCGCCATCGATCTCCACGATGTTGCGCAGATGCAGATCGCCGTGACAGTGACGCACATAGCCGCCGCGCGCCCTCGCCCGAAGCCGCGGCGAGAGCGTGGCGAACGCCGCGCGGGTCCGCTCCGCGAGCAGCGCGGCCGCCTCCGGCGGAAACACATCCGCATTCTCGGCGAGAACCTGCTCGTGCTCGGCGATGATCTCAGTGAGCGGCCGAACCGCATGACCCTCGGTAAGGATGCGGTCGGCGCCGGCGTGCAAGCGCGCGATGGCGCTCGCAAGAGGCGGCATCGCCTCTAACGCCAGATCGCCTTTTTCCGCGAGCCGGTCGAGGAGAAAGTCTTGATCGAATCGGCGCATGACCAGCGCCCACTCGACCGGCTCCCCGTCCCCGCCGAACCGAAAGCCGCCCCCCGGCGCTTCGGTTATGGGCACGACCTCACGATAGAGCTGAGGCGCGGTGCGCCGGTTCAGGCGCAACTCGTTGCGCAACGCCGCGTGCCGATTCTCCAGGGTCGAGAAGTCCAGAAACGGGTACTTCACCGCCTGCTTCACCTTAAAGGCGAGGTCGCCGGCCAGAAACACGGCCGAGGCGTGGGTCTCGATGCACTCCACGGTTGCAGGCGCCGGGTTGTACATGTCCGGCCGCTTCATGAATTCCAACAGCTTAGCCTGGCTCAAACCGACCTCCGCTCAGATATTAACCATAGGATGACAATGCCGTGCCCAGACGGCCACAGAAGCATTGAAAACACTCAAGAAACACGCAGGCGCCCTTGTCGCCAATAGGTTAACTGGCTAACGTTTGCGCGGATGGGCGGGTGTTGTGGGGTCATCCTGCAAAAACGCCTCTCGGAAAGGCCGAGCGGTCCTGATTAGGTTGTGGGGAAAGTTGGCGATCGCCGTTGCGATGGCCGCTCTGGTTGTGGGCGGCCACAATTCCGGCTACGCGGCGGAAGCCTCGGAGCAGCGGCGCGAAGCGTTGCTGCAAGAGATGATCGCGCGCCCGAACGATCTCGACCTCGCTTTCGAATACGCCAAGCTCTCGGCCGATGCCGGCGACTACGAAGGCGCCATCTCGACCATGGAGCGCATGCTGATCTACGCGCCCAACACCCCGCGCATTCAGCTCGAGCTCGGCATTCTCTACTACCGCCTGGGCGCCTACGACGTGGCGCGCAGCTATTTCGAGCAGGTCCTCGCCAATCCGAGCGTTCCGCCCGACATCGCTCAAAAGGTGCAACTCTATATCCAGCAGCTTTCACTCGCGGCCGATCCGCCGCCCTTCTCCGCCACGATCTTCAGCGCCATCCGCTACGAGACCAACGCGAATTTCGGGCCCGGCACCAACAGCGTGACACTGAACGGCATCGACTTCACCCTCGACGACCAGTCGGTGGGTCAGCCCGGGTGGAGCGCGCTCAACATCGGCACCCTGCACTATTCCTACGACCTGAAGAAACAGGGCGACAAGATCGAGTTCGATTTCCTCGCTTACTCGACCGCCTATTTCGAGAATGAGCTCCAGGACATCGATCTCGACTTCTTCGAGTTCACGCTCGGTCCGAGCTGGAACCTGAAGCGCTGGGGCTGGGACCAGACCCGGCTCTACACCTATGCCATCGCCGATCTCGCCTATCTCGGCTACGACACCTATTTCACGGCGCCCGGCGCCGGCATCCGCCTGCTCAGCTTCTCCGCCGAGCGCAGCGTGCTCGATGCGCGGATCGAGACGCGCTACCGCGAGTTCAACGACACCGACCTGCTTCCGACCAATTCGCTGCGCGACGGGCTGCAGACCCGGCTCGGCGCGACCTATTCCTACTATACGAGCCCCGGCTTCGTGATCACGACCCAAGGCTATGTGCAGCGTGAGGACGCCGAGGCAGAGTTCTATTCGGACTGGGAAATCGCGCTGTCGGGCGGCTTCGCCTGGACCTTCGACAATTTCCTCTGGCAGGGCCAGTATCCGTGGACCTGGCAGCTCGGCGGCGGCATCATCTTGCGGAACTACGACGCGCCGGACCCGACCATCAATTTCTTCGAATC